>JBBSEZ010000212.1:0-16682 GCA_038239195.1 Gemmatales bacterium | reverse complement strand
GTAGTATCTTTCTCGATCTTAAACGAGATCGCTCGAGGAGGTTTTCATGTTCGGCAAGTGGCTCCCGAAGGAGATGCGGATCGCCCCCCAGCTCGACGAGCCCGTACGCCCCGGGCCCGCCGAGGCCGCGCTGTGCCCTCCTTCTCAACCCGTTCTACCCCAAGGGCCCGCACGCCAGCTTCGGCAAGCACGTCCTCACCCCCAGCCCGGCGCTTACCAGTATCGCGGCGGCCACGCCTCCCGAGTGGGAGGTGCGCTACTGGGACGAGAGCCTCTTGCAGGGCCCACCGCCGTGGCGACCGTTTCCGCAGGTCGTCGGCATCACCGTCCACCTCACCTTCGCCGAGCGCGCCTACGCCCTCGCCCGCTGGTATCGCGACCGCGGCGCCACGGTCGTGTTTGGAGGGCTGCACGTTCTCTCCTGCCCCGACGAGGTGAGGCCGCACGCCGACGCCATCGTCGTCCGCGAGGGCGTTCACGTCTGGGGGCAGGTGCTGCGCGACGTCGAGGCTGGCACCTTGCAGCCGGTCTACCACGGCAGCTACCGCACGCCGTACCGCGACGACCCTCCCCCGCGGCGCGACCTGCTGCCGCGCGACAGCTTCCTGACGACCACGAGCGCGATCGCCACGCGCGGCTGCCACAACCGTTGCGGGTTCTGCTACCTGTCCACCGAGGGCCTCCACGTGCCGTATCACCTGCGCGACGTGGAACAAGTCGCCGCCGAACTGCGGGCCGACGGCCAGCCCTACGCGGTGTTCGTGGACAACAACCTCGGCTCGTGGCCGGACTACCTGCGCAAGCTGTGCCGGGCGCTGCGGCCCCTGGAGATGATCTGGAGCGCCGCCGTCACCATCGACGTGACCGACGACCCGTCGCTGGTGCGCGAGATGGCGCTGGCGGGCTGCACCGGGGTGTTCGTCGGCTTCGAGTCGCTGCACAACGACAACATCGCCGACAGCAACAAGAAGGGCCCGCGCACGGAGGAGTATGCGGCGCGCGTCGAGGTACTGCACCGCCACGGCATCCAGGTCAACGGCAGCTTCGTCCTCGGCTTCGACCACGACCGGCCCGACGTCTTCGCTCGCACGGTCGAATGGATCGAGGCCAACCGACTGGAGTGCGCCACGTTTCACGTGCTGACGCCTTACCCCGGCACCCCCCTGTTCGCGCAGATGGAAGCCGAGGGCCGGCTGTTGCACCGCGACTGGTCGCTCTACGACACGGGGCACGTCGTCTTCCGCCCCCGGCACATGACGGCGGAGCAGCTCGCCGACGGCTTACGCCTGGTGCTACCATCAGCTTTTCTCGCACGGGTCGATCTGGCGGCGGAGGCCCACCGACGTGCGGGCGGTCCTGCCGTACCTGGCGATGTCGTACTTGTACAAGCGCTCGAACCGGCTGTGGTATCGCCTGATCCGCCACCGGCTGACGGCGCGGGCGTGGCGCTGGCTGGTGGAGATCACGCGCCGGCGACACCTGAAGTTTCGGCTTCGCCTGGAACGAGAATCGGGAGAGGCGGGGTTGCGCTCGGAGTGCGTGGTGTCGGCGGGGGGTGTGAGGGGCGAGGCCCCGCGCCGCCTCGGAGTGAAGGTGGTGCGGGGCCCGTTCGGAGACGGGGCGATGGTTACCGCTCCCGAGGCTGCGCGGGCAACTTCTCGGCCGGGGGAAGCGCCCTGAAGTCCACGTCGGCCGTCGCGTTGGCCTGGACGTTGACCTCGCGGGACTGCTCGACGGGGCCGCTGGCCTCCATCCAGCGAGCGCGGACGGTGTAGACGTAGTTGTGCCCCGGCTTCAGGGCGGGGGACGCGAACTCGCGCAGCGTCCCACTCTGCGCGGTCTTCTCGCCTTCGAACCAGACCTCGGCGTTGGCCGGGACGCGCACGCGGACGTGAGCAAGGTTGTCCTGGGCGGCCTGGTCCGGCGTGTAGCCGCTCGTCGTCTGGATCGCCGTCCCGCTCGCCGGGATGACGGTTTCGCTGGGGATGACGGTCCCGCTGGAGAACTGGGTCACGATCGGCGGCGAGACGTAGGCCGGCGTCGAGTAGGTGACGGAGGGGTAACTGCCGTACGAGTAGCCCCCGTACCCGAGCCCGGAACCCAGCCCGTAGCCCAACCCGGGGCCCAGCCCGAGCCCGGGGTAGAGGCCGTAGCCGTAACCGCGGTAACCGCCGTAGCCCCCATAGCCGTAACCCCCGTAACCCCCGTAGCCGCCGCGGTAGCCGCCGCCGTACCCACCGCGGTAGCCGCTGTAGCCGCCGCGCGAGCCCCCACCGTACCCACCGCGGGAGCCACCCCGGCCGGGCGCGGCGTCCGCCGTCGCGGCCGCGAGGGCCAGCACGGCCAGCGCGGCGAGGAACAGATGAGTGAAGCGTTGTCGCAACATGATGCCTCCCTCGAGTACACGGGCCGAGGGCCGCAGGGCCCTCCAACCCACCTTTATCCCGGGCGAGCCCGTTCCGCAGCCCCTCCTTTGCTGCGAGGAAAGGAGGGAGCTACCAGGGGAATACTTGATGCAAGTGTTGTGCCATAGAGAGGAAGGGCTCGGCAAGCGGGAGGGGTTGGTCGCACACGCACCGAGGCCCAAGGGCACCTGCACCCGGCCGAGCCCACCGCCTTCCCCACACCGCGATCCCCTTCCCATCCCCTCTTCCATCCCTACAATGCCAACAGCTTCCCGCCTTCCTCACCCTGGCCCCGCGCCATGCTTGTCGCGCCCCAACGTCGTCGCTCTCTCCAGCACCGCCTCGGTGTCGGGCTGTCTCTCTGCGCCTATCTGTTCGCTACCTTCGGCCTGCCGCTGCCGGTGCGCCCCGCCAAGGACACGAGCCAGCCGTTCCCCTGCATGGGCCGGCCGTGTGGCTGCCGCACCGCCGAGCAATGCTGGCAAAGTTGCTGCTGCTTCTCCCCCGAGCAGCGCTGGGCCTGGGCCGAGGCGCACCACGTCCAGCCGCCCAGCTACGCCGAGCGGCCCGCCGCGAAAGAGTGCTGCTCCAGCAGTTCCCACGAGTGCGAAGATCCGGCGCCCGCCCACGATTGCTGCAAGCCCGAGGCGCCGGCCCCCGTGCCGCTCGGTTGGGCGCACGGCGCCTCCGTGCTGCGCTGCCGTGGTCAGTCCACCGCGTGGGTGGCCAGCGGCGCCGTCCTGCCCCTCCCCCGGCCCCTCACCTGGGCCTTCTGCGCCACGATCGAGGACGCGCCGGCCACCTCCGACGAACGGCCCACTCCCCTCCCGCAACCTCCTCCCGCTCCTCCTCCGCGACCAATCTGACGCTCTTCCCCGAATTCAAACGTGAAAGAAGACGGTCCCCGCGATCGGCTTCGCCGTACGAGGCTTGACCGCGCGACTTCGCGCCGGCCACCCTGCTTTCTCGTGGGCCGTGCTCTCGCGCCAGCTGCGCCGAGCGCTGCCGCCGTGCCCCCTCACCCGAACTTTCCAGGCGGGCATCGTCCCTCCTGCGCACGTAAAGGAACCTCCGATGAGAGCCCGCCGCGGCTTCACGCTGATCGAGTTGCTGGTGGTCATTGCCATCATTGCCATCCTGATTGGTCTGCTCCTCCCCGCCGTCCAGAAGGTGCGCGAGGCGGCCAGCCGGCTGCGCTGCAAGAACAACCTCAAGCAGATTGGCCTGGCGCTGCACGGCTACCACGACCGCATGGGTGGCTTCCCGCCGGGCTACCAGAGCGGATCGGTGCCCAACCCAAGCGGCCCACCCGACACCGACACCGGGCCGGGCTGGGGCTGGGCCACCTTCCTGCTCGACGACGTCGAACAGGGCAACCTCAAGCGGCAAATCCGCACCGACCTCCAGATCAGCGACCCGGCCAACGCCGCAGTGCGCATCCAGGTCATTCCGCTCTTCGTCTGCCCATCCGAGCCCAAGTCGGGGACGTTCGCCGTCATCGACGCCAACGGCAACCCGATCTGCGACGTGGCGCGAGGCAGTTACACCGCCATGAACGGCATCCTGGGCGTGACGCAGTCCGCCGCCACGAACAACGGGGCGTTTCTCCGCAACCAGAGCATGCGCATCGCCGACGTCTCCGATGGGCTGAGCAACACCCTCTTCGTCGGCGAGCGCTGTACCAACATGGGGAGCACGACGTGGACAGGGGCCGTCACCAACGGCGCCGTCCCCGCCCAGCGCTATCCCAACCCGCCCGACCAGCTTGCCAACGCGGAGGGGGCGCCAGCGCTGGTGCTGTCGCACAGCAGCAAGGACCACCTCCCGAACAACCCGCTCGTTTTCGACGCGGACGCCACGTCCAGCTACCACACCGGGGGCGTGAACTTTCTCTTCGGCGACGGCTCGGTGCAGATCATCAACAACAGCATCAGCGGCAGCGTCTACGAGGCCCTGCTCACGCGCGCCGGTGGGGAAGTGGTCGATGGCGTCGCATTTTGATCTGCGGAGCTTCAGCGGGGCTGCCCGAAGCGCGGCGGGAGGACCACGCCCCACCCCGCCTCGCCTCGCCGCAGCGCGACCGCGTCCTTGGAGTAGCGCCGCCGGCCCTGCGACTGGCCCGTGAACGTGGCGCGGGCGGTCGCCTGGTCGCCTTGCTCCTCGCAGGAGCGCGGGCGCACCGCCTCCGGCTCGAAGCCCAGCGAACGGCGGTGGTTCTGGGCGAGGCGTGAAAAGTGCTCGGCGTCGCACCGCGCCCGGCTGTCAGGGTGCAAGAAGCCGTACGCCCCTGCCCAGTCCTGGCGGAGCAGCGCCTCGTAATAGCCGCGCGCCGCGGCATCCGCGCCCGTGCCGGCCAGCGGGGCCGATGACCGGCCACAGCCGGCACCGAACACCGCCGCCAGAAAGCCCCAGGCCCACAAAACGCGACGCGCCACGCTCACCTCCCCGGCCAACTCACTCGGGGTAACTGCCGTCTTGCGTCAGGACCACCTTGCCCGGGTACGTGTCAGGCACCGCCACGTCCCAGGTCAACGAGACGGCGTGGCCGTCGAGGTAGAGGTAGTTGGCCGTCCGGGTGTGGCGGTCGTAGGCGATCCACGGCTTGATCGTGTTGGTGCCCAGCCAGACGTCGTAGTCGTCCTGCCGAGGGTCGCCGCCGCTGTCGGGCGCGAACGCCGCGGCGTTGCGCTCCGAGAAGCAGATGAAGTTGGACGTGCCGACCTCGTCCACGAAGCGCGGCAAGGTCCAGCGGCCGTAGCGGCGCGTCTTGTGGCTCAGCAAGGAATTCATCAGGTAGCTGGTCCGGTTCTCGATGCCGTCGGGCTGCCCGTCGGGGCCGAGGAAGGGGCGGACGACGGACGTGTCCACCGGGCAGCGGTAGATCTTGGCGGTGGCGACCTGAATGCCCTGGTGGGCGAGCTGCTCGTTGGCCTCCGGGTTGCCGCCGATGAAGGGCATCAGCTTGTCTTCCCAGTAGATCTCGGCGAACGAGTTCGCGTCGTGCGTGTTGGCGATCACGTCGGCGTCGAACGGGTGGTGCAGGAAGAACTGGCCATTGTTGGCGTCGTAATACTGATGCACGCCCAGGGCGATCTGGCGCAGGTTCGACTGGCACTCGGCGCGGCGTGCCGCCGCCCGCACCTTCTGGACGGCAGGCAGGAGCAGGCCGAGGAGCACGGCAAGGATGCCGATCACGACGAGCAACTCGATCAGCGTGAAGGCGAGCCGGTGGGGCCTTCTCATCCTGGCTCCTCCGCGAGGGGCAACGCGAGCGTCTGGTAATACGAACTTGGAAATTGTAATACTTCGAGCGGGCTGTTCAAGCGGGGCCTCGAATTTTCCTGGGCTCGTTCGCCTGAGCCCTTGAGGCGCGTCAGCGCGGGGCCATCAGCGACGTGGGGCCCCCGTTTCGGCCCGCTCTCTCGGGCGCGGGACGGGCGGAAGGGAGGGTAGAGGCGTTAAGCCGAGGTGAAGGTGGAAAAGTCTCTTGGTAGGACGGCTCTCCCGAGCCGTCCTACAGGATAGGCTTTTTCCTGTCGATCGCCTAAAGTAGGGGCGGGCCAGCGGACTGCACGGGCCGTCTTCGCTGCCTTGGACAGGAGAAGCCATCGTGTCTGAGTTGGTGCGGTTTTCGGTGTCGCTGGAGGCGGACCTGTTGTCGCAATTCGACCGCTATTGCCAGGAGGGGCATCATGCCACGCGCAGCGAGGCCATTCGCCAACTGCTGCGCGAGCGCTTGACCAGCCACGCCTGGGAGGCCGACACCGAGGACGCGGCGGCGACGCTGACCCTGGTCTACGACCACCACCGCACGCACCTGGCGGAGAAACTGCTGGAGCTCCAGCACGAGCACAACGAGATGGTGGTGTCCACCATGCACGTCCACCTCGACCACGACAACTGTCTCGAGGTCATCGTGTTGCGCGGGCGCGCCGGCGCCCTCCAACACGTGGCCGCCCAGTTGACCGGGCTCAAGGGCATTCAGAAAGGCCAACTGGTGCTTGCCCGAACCACGTTGGCGCCGGGATAAGAGGAGCAGGCGCGCCGCCCTCGCCGCGAGCTCGGACGCGCAACGTACTTCGCCAGTCTGACGGTCAAGGGGGCGAGATCGTGAGCCGCCGGCCCATCTTTGTTCTCGCCCTGTTCGGGGCCCTCCTGTGCGGTTGCGCGGGCCCCTTGCCCGCGCCGGCCCCTGCCGCGCCCGCGCGTCTCCAACCCGTCCCTGTCGAGGCGAAGGGCCTGCACAACGTCTATCGGCTCTCCGACGCCCTCTACAGCGGAAGCAGCCCCGAGGGCGACGAGGGCTTTCGGTCCCTCCAGAAGCTCGGTGTGCAGACGGTCCTCTCTGTGGACGGGGCGCGCCCCGACGTAGAGCGCGCGCGGAAGCATGGCCTTCGCTACGTCCACCTGCCGATCGGCTACGACGGAGTGCCCGAACGGCAGGCCTGGCAGATCGCCCGCGCGGTCCGCGACCTGCCCGGGCCCGTCTACCTGCACTGTCACCACGGCAAGCATCGGGGCCCGGCGGCGGCCGCTGCGGCCTGCCTTTGCCTGGATGAGTCGTGCGGCGTGGACGAGGCACTGGAGATCATGCGGCGGGCCGGCACTGACCCGCGCTACAAGGGACTATTCGGCTCCGTGAAGTCGCTGCGTCGGCCCACGGCCGGGAAACTGGCGCAGGCCCCGGCCCGGTTCCCCGAGGTGGCGGAGGTGGGCGGTCTGGCCCGGAACATGGTCGCCGTGGACGAGCGCTGGGAGCACCTGAAGCAGGTGCGCGCCGCCGGGTGGAAGGTGCCCCCCGACCATCCCGACGTCGATCCGCCCCACGAGGCGCTGCAATTGGCGGAACACTACCGCGAGGCCAGCCGGCTCGTGGAAGTGCGGCGCCGGCACGAGGAGTTGCGCCGCTGGCTGGCGGAGGCGGAGGAAGGGGCCAGGGCGCTCGAAGTTGCATTGAGGCGAACGAAAAACGCCACAGGCGCCGAGCGCGCGTTTCGCCAGGCGCAGCAGTCCTGCGCCCGGTGTCACGCCAAGTACCGGGACGCGCCGCGCTGACCGGCGGCTCAACGCCCCTCGCCGTCGGGCCGCACGAAGCACGGCCCGCGCCACGTCCGCTCCTGTTTGCAGCCATCCTCCTGCGCCGTCACGCCCCCCGGCCCGACGCCCACGCTCGCGACCCGATGGCTCTCCTCCTGATGCACGCTCAGGCACCCGCCCGACAGCAGGGCCGACCACGCCAGCGCGCGAAGCAAACGACCCATCTTGCCTCCTTGCCCCCTGCGGAACCTCCGGCTTCCTCGGCCCTGTGTTTGAAAAAGAGTTATCGGCGCGCGGGGCGGGCCTTCTTGAGCAAAATCGGCCGGGCCTGTCAGGGAGCGCCGTTACAAACCCACCCTGAGGGCCGCCCCGCGCGGAGCTCGCGGGGAAATGGGGGCGGGGCGTTGCCCTGCCCCGGCGGGCCCGTTACAAACGAAGAGACGTTTTCCGCCAGGCCCGGCGCTTCGGCAACCGGGCCCTGTTCCCTCCGAGGCCCAGCCCGTGAAGCGGTTTTTAAGCAAGTTCAGCATCGCCCTGCAGCTCACGCTCCTCGCCTGCTTCGTCGCGGCGCTCTCCAGCTTCCTCGTCAGCGAGGGGGCGATGCGCGTCGGCAAGGACGCGATTCGCGAGCACGAGATCAGCGACCTCGGCGCCGAGTGCAACCTCCGCATGTTCGAGGTGCGCGAGGACGTGCGCTACCTCGGCCACGAGCTCCGCCAGTTCGGCAGCAAGCTCTCGCCTCAAAAGCCCCTCGACCGCGACGCCATCGCCCGGCTGCCCCTCGCCGCCCTCTTCAAGGACCGGATCGAAGGCGGGAAGGCCTCCTCCGCCCAGGCCGCCCGCACCGCCCTGCGCCGGCGCGACCTCGACGGGCCGACCTACTTGCAGGCCTGTCTCCTGAAGGTCGATGCGCGCGGCAACGTCGACGTCGTTGCCGCCGTCGAACCGAGCAAGGGCGGCCTCCTCGAAGGCAACCTGCGTCCCGTCTCCCAGAAGGCCTTCGCGGACGTGGCGGAGCAAATTCGCAAGCACTGGGAGCGGCGCCCGAAGCAGGCCCTCGGGCTTGCTCAGCAATACCAGTCGGTCGTGAGCCCCCTGAACAAGATGGCCTCCCCCGGTCGGCAGGCCCTCACGATCGCCTACCCCATCGTCCTGCACGACGACCGGCCAGTGCTCGTGCTCGCGCTCACCATCGACTTCACTCGCCTCATCTGGAACCAGGCTCGCCGCTCGCCGCGCCACCTCTTCTTCGTCACCGACGCGGGCGGGAACGTGCTGTTTCCCCAGCAGCCCGACCGCGCCCGGAAGCCCCTCAAGGACTTTGGCCTCTCGTTTGCCGGGGCCCAATGGGACAAGGGCGGGCTGAGCAAGGCCGACGTCGAAGAGCGCGGCGCCCGCTCGACCGAAGCCCCCCTCGGCACGCTCGAGTTCTTCTTCCTCAAGAAGCCGTTGGGCAAAGACTACGTCCGCAAGCACGGGAGCGAGTTGAACCAGAAGCTCCTCGAGCTGTCCGAGGAGTCCCCCGACCTGCGCTTCCGCGAGATCACCGCGAACACCCACTACCTCGAACTGAGCCACCCCGACAAGGACGCCCTCCGGCTCGCGGCCGACGCCGTCGGCAACCACGAGAAGGCGAAAGGCGTCGCCCGGCCGGAGACCGGGCGCGTGGTGGACTGCAAAACCATGGTCGCCCACCTCGTCAAGCTCTCCCTCGATGCCGCCGGCACCGACCCCCCGCTCGGGCTGGTCCTGGGGGCGGCGATCGAGGAGATCGACGTCGATTTCAACGCCGCGAGGAACGACCTGCGGATCTACCGCATCGCCCCCGTCCTCTTCGTCGGCGCCCTGCTCGCCCTGCTGCTCTCCTACGCGCTGACCACGCCCCTGCGCCGCATCACCGCGGCGGCCCGCCGGCTCGCCCGCGGCGACCTGTCGGTCGATCTGCCGGTGCGCGGCCCCGGCGAGGTCGGCGAGCTGGCCCGCGCCTTCCGCGACATGATCGAGCAGATCCGCCGGCGCGACCTGGAGCTGCGCGAGAACCTCGCCCGGCTGAACACCATCCTCACCACCGCGGCCGACGGCATCCTCACCTGCGACGAGCGCGGGCGGATCGAGCAGGCCAACCAGTCGGCCGAGCGAATGTTCGGCTACCCCGCGCAGGGCCTCCAGGGCGCCCGCGTCCAGGGGTTGCTGGAGCTCCCGGCCAACTTGCTCCCCTCGCCCGGCATGGCCGCCACGGGCAGCATCAAGATCCTTCAGGCCGTCATCCACACGCCCACCCAGGTCCAGCTCGGCCGGCGCAAGGACGGCACCACCTTCTGGATGGAGGTCGCCTTCAGCCAGGTGCCCGTGGGCGACCGCCGCGTCATCACCGGCATCTTCCGCGACGTCACCCGGCGCCGAGAGGCCGAGGAGAAGATCAAGAAGCTCAACGACGAGCTCGAGGTGCGCGTGCAGCTGCGCACCGCGCAACTCGAGGACGCCAAGGGCAAGCTCGAGGTTGCCCTGACCGAGACGCGCGCCGCCAACACCGCCAAGAGCGCCTTCATCCGCAACCTCAGCCACGAGCTGCGCACCCCCCTCACCTCGATCATGGGCTTCACCGACCTGTTGCTGAGCCCGCGGCCCGGCAAGACGATCGACCCCGCGCCAAACTTGCAGAAGATCCGCACCGCCAGCAACCACCTCCTCGCCCTCATCAACGACCTGCTCGACGTGGCCCGCCACACCTCGGGCCAGCCGATCCCCCTGGAGCCGAGCGAGTTCGCCCTCAACCCGTTCGTGCAGGGCGTGCTCGACATGGTGGCCCCCCTGCTCAGGAAGAATGCCAACCAGCTCGCCGCGGAGGTGTCTCCCGATCTGGGAGTGGTGCGTTCCGACGAGAAGCGGCTGCGCCAGGTGCTGTTCAACCTGCTCAGCAACTCCTCCAAATTTACCGAGAAGGGGCGCATTGGCCTGGCCGTCTTCCGTCAGACGGGCGAGGACGGCGACTGGGTGGTGTTCACCGTCACCGACACGGGCATCGGGATGACGCCCGAGCAGCTGCGAAACCTGTTCCGGCCGTTCTACCGCGTCGATGACTCGACGACGCGCAAGGCGGGGGGAACGGGGCTGGGCCTGTCGATCACGAAGATGATCTGCGAGGTGATGGGCGGGGGAGTGGAGGTGCAGAGCACCCACGGCCAGGGCTCGACGTTCATCGTCCGCTTGCCGGCGCGGCTGCCGGTGGGCGACGCGCCGGGCCCGGCCGCCCCGGCGCCGGAAACCGCGAGCCCCGCTCCCACGCGGGCGCCTCGGCAGTACAATTCCGCTGTCGTCATCGAGGACGACCCGCTGACCGGCCAGCTGCTCAGCGAGTTTCTCCAGCAAGAGGGACTGCGGGCTTGCCTGGCCACCACGGGCGAGGAGGGGCTGCGGCTGGCGCGGGCCGTGCGCCCGGCGGTCATCACGCTCGACGTGCAGATGCCCGGCATGGACGGCTGGGCCGTGCTGGCGGCGCTGAAGTGCGACGATAGCACCAGCGACGTCCCGGTGATTTTGCTCACCATCTCCGAGGACCGAACGCGCGGCTATGCTTTGGGGGCGGCGGAGTACGTCGCCAAGCCGATCGACTGGGAGCGACTGCGGATGCTGCTGCGGAAGTACAGCCCGACGGCGTCGTCGGCGCTGATCGTGGAGGACGACGCGCTACAGCGCGACTGCCTCCGCCAGTCGATGGAGCACGCGGGCTGGACGGTGTACGAGGCGAGCAACGGCCGGGAGGGCTTGCAGAAGCTCGACCACAAGCCGGCCGTGATCCTGCTCGACCTGATGATGCCGGGGATGGATGGCTTCGAGTTCCTGGAGGAGCTGCGTCGGCTGCCGAACGGGCGGTCGATCCCGGTGGTGGTGCTGACGGCGAAAGACCTCAGCGCGGAGGAGCGTCGCCGTTTGCAGGGGTCGGTGGAGCAGGTGCTGGCCAAGGGGGCGGTGTCGCGCGAGGAGCTCCTGGTGCAGGTGCGGCAGTTGTTGCAGCGGTATCGCGCCGGCAGCGCGGCGCCGGGGGGCGCGTGATCTGGGCGAGCGGCATGGCGAGAAACGGGGAGCGAGAGGAGGCCGTCCGGTGCCGAAGGTTTTGCTGGTGGAAGACGACGAGATGCTGCAGGACATGATGCAGCAGGTGCTCGACTCGTACGACTACGTGGTGGTGTGCGCCAGTAACGGCGCCGAGGCCGTGGAGATGGCGGCGCGCGAGCAGCCCGACGTGATCCTGATGGACGTGGGCCTGCCGGTGCTGGACGGGCACGAGGCGACGCGGCGGATCAAGGCGGACCAGGCGACGCGGCGCATCCCGGTGATCGCGCTGACGGCGCACGCCGACAAGGACGACCGCCAGGCGGCGCTGAGCGCGGGGGCGGACGAGTACGAGCCGAAGCCGATCAACTTCGAGCGGCTGTTTCAGAAGGTGGAGAGCTTGCTCCAGCGGGGGCGGGGGTGAGCGACGTTTTCCTCGCCACCAAGCACGTTCGGGGACGCAAGTCCCGGGGACGAGCGGCGAGCGAGTATAATCGAGGCAAGCAGACATTTCGGTCGATGTTCGCACCACTCCAAACGAGGAGGGCGATCATGTCCACCATTCCCACCCCGCACACGCCGGTGCCGCAGCCGACTGAAAGGACCGAGGAGAAGTTTCGCCGGCTGGCCGCGCTTTGGCTTGCCGAAACGGCCTACGTCTCCTCCAGCAGCGACCTGGTTGCCCACCACGCCTTCCAGGAGATCGGCGGCCTGGGCCGGAGGTCGTCCCGTTGCTGCTTCGGGAACTGGAGGCCCGCACGGGGGCACTGGCACCGGGCGCTCAGGCGGATCACCGGCATCGACCCGGTGCCGGCGATGGATCGGGGGGACATTGAAAAGACGGGCGAGGCCTGGCTGCGGTGGGGCAAGGAGCAAGGCTACCAATGGTAGAACCGAGCCCGGAAGACGTGTTTCCCGGCTTGCGGGGCCAACCGTACCAGATCAAGGGCCCGAGGGACCGCAAGTACAACTGCATCGCGTTTGCGGCCGGGGACGACCGCAACGGGTGGTGGCCCGACCTGACCGAAGAGGACACCTGGCCCGCGGGCGTGGACCGGGCCGAGACCGTGGAAGCCTTCCGGGACGCCTTTGCCACACTCGGCTACGTGGTCTGCGACCACGACCAGCTCGAAGCGGGCTACGAGAAGGTTGCCGTGTTCGCCCTGGTCGGCAGGCCGAAGCACGCGGCACGGCAACTGCCCGGTGGGCGCTGGATCAGCAAACTCGGCCCAAGGGAGGACATCGAGCACGCGCTGCACCACCTGACGGGCATGGCGTATGGCTCCGTCGCGGTGGTCATGAAAAGGCCGCTGTCCACGCGCGGGAAAGAGAAACCCGAGGGCAAGGTAAGCTAACCTGGCGAGCACCCCTTCGAGGCCCCTCTCCAGACGAGGGAGCTTGAAAGCACGGCCTCAAGACAGGCGACGAGCACCGCCAAGTACCAAGGGGCCTTCTCGATGCGGACGTCCCGGCCCCGTAAAGCCGCGCGGCTGGCGCCCTTGCACCGCGCTAACGCCCCTTCATTTGCGGCTGGCGACGTAGGCAAGCAGGTCGGCCGCTTCTCGCGCGGTCAGGCCGGCCAACTGCCCCTGCGGCATCAGCGACGTCCGCGAGGGCCGCAGTTCCTCCACGCTTTTCGCCGCCAGGACGATCTCCTTGTTCTGCGCGTCGCGCAACACCACCTCTTTCTCGCTCCGCCTCACCAGGAGGCCGGTGAACGATCGGCCGTCGGCCATCTGCACGAGGTACGCGGCGTACTTCGGCTCGATCCGCCGCGACGGCTCCAGGATGCTCTCCAGCAGGTCCTCGCGCGAGCGCAGTTTCCCGATGGCCGACAGGTCCGGCCCGACGGCCGTCCCCCGATCGCCGACCTTGTGGCAACTGCCGCAGTTCAGCGCCGGCGACCAGAACAGCTTTTCCCCCCGGCGCGCGTCGCCCTCGAGGGCCAAAATCGTCCGGGCCCGGGGGCTCGAGCCGAGCTTCCGCCCTTTCCCGTCGGAGGGCAGATAGCCCTCGAACAAGTCCCGGACCGGGCCGGCCGGGAGCTTGGCCGCCGCGCCCAGCACCGCGGCCCGCGCGTCGACCTTCAACTCGCCGCGCCCCAGCTTCCGCGCCACCACCAGCGCCGACCTCGGGTCAGCCAGTTGCTTTTCGGGCGGCCCTCCCGGGACGGGGGCCGGCTTTCCCGCGCCCTTGTTCATGCCGGCGATCCAACGCTCCATGAGCCGGAGCCCCGCCTCGTCCGGGAGGTCGGAGCCGATGTGGGGCATCCGGTCGCGGCCGAACTTGGCCATGCGGAAGTACAGCGCGCTCGCCCACGGGTCGCCCGGCTTGATGAGGAAGGCGCCCGGCAGCCCGAAGTCGCCGCGCGTGGGCGAGGCGCCGACGGCCTTCATGTCGCCGTTCGAGAAAGAAAAGTGCAGCCGCAGCGGGACCGAACCGCCCCCGTGGTCGGAGTGGCAGTGCCCGCAGTTGGCGTGGAGATAGGACCGTGCCCGCGCCTCTAGCGGCTGGCCCGCGTCCGCAGGATCGGCGAGCTTTCGCTCGCGCGCCGCCGAGGCGGCGTCGAACGGCGGGAGCGGCTTGCCGTCGCTGCCGGCCCGGCGAATGAGCCCCGCCTCGGTGAGGGCGACGAGCTGGTTGCGCCCATCCGGCCCTGGACGGTTCAGTTGCTCGGGGAGGAACGCCAGCGCATATTCCGACTGGTTGCTGTGACACGACATGCACTGGCTGCGACTGTGGAACTGCCACGTTCGCTTCGCCTCGACCTTCCCCTTCTCGCCTCGGGGGAAGAGGGGAAGGGGTGAGGGATCGCGTACTTCCCGGTCGGCGCCGTCGGCAGGAACCAGGTCCGCGTCGGATTGATCGTCGCGCCAGGCGAACGCGTAGGGGCGCCAGTCCACGCCCTCGAAGTGCAAAAGCTGCGTCTCCAGGCGACGGCCGCCCAGCGAGAGGGTGCGCATCAGGACGGCGTCCTTGGGGAAGTGCATGCGGAAGTTGTGCCAGTCCACCAGGCCGGGGATCGGTTTGCCGTCCCCCGCGTGCAGGGTGGCCGACGACCGGCCCGGCAGGGCGACCCAGTGCTCCGCCGTCGCCCCGTCCTGCCACTGCCGGCTGTTCACCGCGAACGGGACCACCCCGACCGCCGGCTTGTGGTCCTTGACCGAAGCGAACAGGCCGGTCTGGGAGAGCTTCGTCGGGAAGTCGGCGTTGCGGGCGCCGGCGGCGTTCTTCTCGATGGTGTGCAGCGTGCCGCCGTCGTAGTCGAGGAAGTACAGCTCGCCGTCCTTGTCCTCGCCGAAGGCGACGATGCGCACCGACGGGCGCGCGATCTCCGGCATCTCCTTGGTGCGGTCGCCCTCGAAGCGCGCGGCCCACAGGCGGCGGGTCTCCCAGTCGCCGAAGACGTAGGCGCCGCGCAGTTCGGGGAACTTCTTGCCGCGGTAGACGCGGCCGCCCGTGACGCTGCACGCGATGGTGTGGGGCAGTTCGATCAGCGCCGGGCGGATCGGCGTCGGCCCGACCTTCTCCAGCTTGATCGGCTGCGGCCCCTCCATCGCCGACCAGCCGTAGTTGCCGCCCTTCTCGACCCGGTGGACCGACTCCCACAGCTCCCAGCCGACGTCGCCGACGAACAGCTCGCCGGTCTTGCGGTCGAAGCTCATCCGCCAGGGGTTGCGGAAGCCGTAGGCCCACACCTCCGGCGCCGCCCCCTTCATGCCGACGAATGGGTTGTCCTTGGGGACGGCGTAGTTCTTCCCCCTGTCCTTGCGGTTCACGTCGATCCGCAGGATGGAGGAGAGGAGGTCGGAGACGTCCTGCCCGGTGTTGAACGGGTCGGGCGGGTTGGGGCTGGCCGCGTCCCCCGTGGACACGTAGAGCATGCGGTCCGGGCCGAAGTGGAGGTCGCCGCCGTTGTGCCCGCCTTGCAGGAAGGTCAGCACGATCTCCTCGCTTGCCGGTTCGATGCGCGGCGGGCTGGCCCGAGTGACCGTGAACCGGGAGACCCGCGTGCCGTCCTTCAGGTTGCGCTGGCGGGGGTTGCTCTGCAAGGTGTAACAGACGAAGCACTGGCGGTTCTTCTCGAAGTCCGGGTGGAACGCCAGCCCGTAGACCGCCTCGACGGCCTTCGCGCCCGGGAGCAGGTGAATCGTCTTCAGCTCCTTGCGCAGGTCGAAAAAGAGGTCGGCCTTGGCGCCGGGCCGGTCGGGGAACGAATACAGCACCCCGGCCTGCTCGCCGACGAAGAGCCGATCGCCCGTGGGTGCGCGGGCGATGAGCAAGGGGTGACGAAACTTCAGGTTGGGGAAGGCGCGAACCACCTTGAAGGGCGGCGGTGGGTCGGGGGAGCCAACGACGCGGGAGGTCGTCCAGGGTGCCCGGGGGGGCCTGGGAAAGCCAACGCCTTTGCCGGCGGGGGGAGCGGCCGCGAAGGACGCGAGCAAGCCCACGAGCCCGGCCAGGAGCGCCGACACGAAGAGCAGGAGGCTTCCCCGTGAGGGTGATGGCATTATCCACTCCGAACGAAGCGGGGGGAACGCGAGCCCGCGTTGGCGCCCGACAACCGACGCTCATTGTAGTTGAAGGCCACGGCGCGGGCCATGAGGAGGCGCACGGATGGAGAGCGAGGAATGGCGTTGGCGCGGTGCCGGGTGTGGGCCTGGGTGGTGGAGTAAACTACCCCCATGAGCACCGCCGAGGAAGCGTTCCTGTCCGACGTCCGCGCCAACCCCGAGGACGACGGGGTGAGGCTGATCTACGCCGACTGGCTCCAAGACAACGGCCAACCGCAACGCGCCGAACTCATTCGTGTGCAGGTCGAACTGGCCCGCCTGGCCGACGAGGGCCCGCGGCGCGAGGCGCTGGCGGACCGGCAGGACGAATTGACGAGGTTGCCCAGGTACGGAGAGCGCGCAAGGGCGATTGGCCCGCCGTCGCTGACCTCGGTCGCCCGCGCCCGCGAGGAGGTGAGGTTGGTCCCTTGCGCAACGCCACGTGCGAGTGATTATGGCCACCGGTGAGACGCCATGCCAGCACGGTAGCGGTTTGGATCGCGACTATACTTCACGCGGCGATGAGTGACACATTCTCAAAGGTCTGGAAGTTGTGGGTGAGAAGGGTGTCCATAGCGGCCTTGTGCTTGGAAGGGAGATCGTTGAGGCACTGCTGGATAGCGGTGTGGAATTT
>JBBSEZ010000211.1:0-16689 GCA_038239195.1 Gemmatales bacterium | reverse complement strand
GCCCCAACGGGGAGGGCACGACCCCGCGGGGGCCGAGTTGTGTCGGACCCCCGCCGTGGTAGATGGGAGCGCGCCCCGCCGGGGGGGGCGGCGCGGCGAACGGCCCGAGTGGAGGTGGACCGTGACCGACGAGCGACTGTTCGCGATGGATACCGATGGCAACCCCCACGGGATTGCCCCATTCTACACCGGGCGGGTGGCGGACGGGAGGCAGTTGCTGATGGGCCCGGACTACGACGGGATGCTCCTGCTCTGGTTCGACGACGGTGGCGTGCTGCTGGAGGCGGAGACGCTGCCCATCCCCCGCGAGCGGGGCGATCAGGGCAGTTCTTACGAGGAGCGGGCGATCCGGCGCATGGTGGAGTGGCAGCGCGAGGCGGGCTACCGGCCGGGGCGGATACGGGTGAAGCACTTCTGGCTGGACGAGCCGTTCCGGGCCGGCATCCGCCTGCTGCCCGAGTGGGCCATCGAGTTCCTCTGCGACCCCTACCTCTTCCCCACCGAGGAGGAGCGCCAGGAGACCCAAGACTACCTCGACGAGTGGCAGGCCAAGGGGAAGTTTGTGCTGCACTGGGGGGAGTCGAACTACTACATCGGCGAGAACTGCGCCGTGTCTTGAGGCAAGGCCATTGCCGGAGACACCTCGCCCAGGCGCGAGCGAGACGGAGGACTACCATGCCCGAGGACAAGTTGTACCCCCTGCGAACTTCCGGGGCCGAGGGCGACGACGCCGACTACTACGCGGGCGCGCTGCCGGACGGCCGGCAGGGCCTGATGGGGCCGTACGACGAGGAGGTAGTCTGCGTCCTCTTCGACGGCGAGGGCGGACTGCTGGGGGCGCAGTCCCGCCCCGCCCTCGCCCCGCCAGACCCGGCGGGCAAGCCGCGCCGCAAGGGGCGCCGGCCCGCCCCGGAGCCCGAGGAGAGGCGCGCCTGGGCGGTGCGACAGGCCCTGGCCTGGCAGGCCGAACTGGGCTGGCTGCCTTCCGTGGTCCGGGTCAAGCGCTTCCGGCTGCCCGGGCATCGCATCTACGTCCACGACTACCCGTACTGGGCCATCATCCTGCGGGCGGACCCCTACTACTACTCCGTCCCCGAGGAGCGGGAGGACTACCTCCGGATGCTAACGGAGTGGGAGGCGTCGGGCAATTTCGTGTTCTGGTGGGGCACAGACTATCAGGTGGGCCCCGATGGCGAGGTGCTCTCCACTTGACGGGCTGCCTCAGGGGAGTCGCCACGCGGAACAGGAACGACCCGGCCAGTGCAGAGGCTACGCGATCGAAGGGCGAGAATCGCTCCGGCGCAGCAGGCCCAGGTCGAGCAGCGCGACAACGGCGACGCCGACCACGTAGCACACAACGTCGTGCCAGGAGAACGTCGTGCCGATCAGCCAGCGGACGAGGAGCAGATGGCCGTAGCGCGCCGGGACGCCGGTAGCCTGAAACGCCTCGACCGCCAGGCACAGGGCCAGGGCGATCGGCGCGAGGCGAGACGGAGACAGGCGAGGCCGGAGGAGGGCGAGGACGAGGTAGACGACGATGGCGTACAGGGCGTCGCCGAGGCTGTGGTCGTAGGGGGGCCAGCCGATGGGGCGCAGGCGCGAGAGCAGGCCGAGGGCGACGGTGAGAACGAGGGCGAGGAGGAGGCGAACGGGCCCCCAGGCTCGCGGCGTCGAACCGCTCACGACTCGACGATCCGATAGCCGTGGGGTGGGTGCAGAAGGCAGACGACCTTGCCGCGCCAGTCCACGATGAAGGCGAAAAGCTGGCGCCACTCCTGTCCGAGGATACTCATGTCTACGATCCCCGGCGAAGTCATGCCCGCGCACCGAACCTGGACGATCATTTTCCCTGCGGCGTGGGTCAGGCGAACCTGGGCGTCAACGAGGACCACGTTCGTGACGCCTGCGATCCCGCCGAGTTGATGGTCGGTCGTCACGGGAGGGAGGCCGAGCACGGCTGTCAGGGCAGGGCTGAGGACGGTCCGATCCGCACCGGTGTCGAGCAAGAACTCTTCGTGCGCCCAGGTCCCGTCGGCGGCCTGAACCTCCGCTCGCACGACCGGGCGCGTGATGCCGTCGTCACACACGTACCACTCGCCATCAATTCGCATAGATGCGGTCCATCTTCTCGCGGGGAACGTAACGAACGATGCAGCCGTCATCCTCGGGGTGGGCTGCCTTCCCCAAAGCGCGTGCCTCGACGGCGGTATCGGCCAGAAAGAGCTCCTGGCCGGCGATGCACAGGTACTGCCCCCGGCTTCGCGAGTAAACCTCGTGAGCGTGGGCCTGAAGCCAGGCCGCGTTGCGGTCGGCCTGCTCGCGCTGGGCCCGGGCCTGGGCCAGTTCCTCGAGGTCGGTGATTTCCCTCATGACGAGAGGGGGGAAATCGTTGTCGCGTTGGCGTAGCACGAGAAACCTCCGTCACCGAGGGCGAGGGAACGCGATGTTCTTTTTACCTTCTGCCGGCGAGAGACGCAACACGGCACGAGCGACCGGGCGCCCTGCCGCGCCCCGCACTTCGCCTTGCGTGGCCCCCCCTCCAACCACTACACTTCCATTTGAGGCCGGCGGGCCTCCGGACGGAACCAGCCCAGCGAGCTCACCGAATGAATTACGACCCCACCAACCCTCTCATCGTCCAGGGCGATCGCTCCATCCTGGTCGAGGTCGATAACCCGCGCTACGCCGAGGCCCGCGATGCCCTCGCGCCCTTCGCCGAGCTCGAAAAAAGCCCCGAGCACATCCACACCTATCGCCTCACCGCCCTCTCCCTGTGGAACGCCGCCGCCGCCGGGCACAGCGCCGACGCCATGATCGACGTCCTGCGTCGCTACAGCAAGTTTCCCCTCCCCGGCAACCTCGCCCCCGACATTGCCGAGCTCGTCAGCCGCTATGGCCGCGTCAAGCTCGAGCGCGACCCCACCTTCACCGGCGACGGGCCCACCCCCCTGCGCCTCGTCTGCCCCGACGGTCCCCTGCTCGAAGAACTGGCCCGCCAGCCCAAGCTCAAAGAGCTCCTCGGCGACCGCCTCGACGCCGTCAGCTTCCGCATCGACCCCGCGCACCGCGGCATCGTCAAGCAGGGGCTGATCGCCGTCGGCTATCCCGCCGAGGACCTGGCCGGCTACACCGAGGGCGCCGCCCTGCCGATGAAGCTGCGCAGCGTCTGCCGCTCCGGCCTGCCGTTCACCGTCCGCGACTACCAGCGCGAGGCCGGCGAGGTCTTCTACGCCGGCGGCGACGCCCGCGGCGGGTCCGGCGTCATCGTTTTGCCCTGCGGCGCCGGCAAGACCATCGTCGGCATCACCGCCATGGCGCTCATGCAGCGCTCGACCCTCGTGCTCACCACCGGAATCACGTCGGTCAAGCAGTGGCACCGCGAGATCCTCGACAAGACCGACCTCACCGAGGAGCAGGTCGTCGAGTACACCGGCGAGAGCAAGGAGATCGGCCCCGTCACCCTGGCCACCTACCAGATCCTGTCGCACCGCAACGACAAGAACGACGAGTTCCCCCACTTCCAGATCTTCGACAAGCGCGACTGGGGGCTCATCATTTACGACGAGGTGCATCTGCTGCCCGCCCCCGTCTTCCGCGTCACCGCCCACATCCAGGCGCGGCGCCGGCTCGGCCTGACGGCCACCCTGGTGCGCGAGGACGGCCGCGAGGCCGACGTCTTCAGCCTCATCGGGCCCAAGAAGTACGACGTGCCCTGGCGCGAGCTCGAGTCGCGCGGCTGGATCGCCGAGGCCACCTGCGCCGAGGTCCGCGTCGGCCTGCCCGACGCCCAGCGCATGGAGTACGCCGTCGCCGAGTGGCGCAACAAGTACCGCATCGCCAGCGAAAACCCCTCCAAGGACGACGTCGTCGGGGCCCTGCTGTCGCGCTATCGAGAAAGCCGGGTGCTCATCATCGGCCAGTACTTGACCCAGCTCCGCGCCATCGCCAAGCGCTTCAAGCTGCCGCTGATCACCGGCCAGACGGCCCATGCCGAGCGCGAGGAACTGTACGGCAAGTTCCGCACGGGCGAGGTCCGCCACATCATCCTCTCCAAGGTCGGCAACTTCGCCCTCGACTTGCCCGACGCCAACGTGTTGATCCAGGTGTCCGGCACGTTCGGCTCGCGCCAGGAAGAGGCCCAGCGGCTGGGGCGCATTCTGCGGCCCAAGACCGGTGGCGAGGTGGCCCACTTCTACACGCTGGTGACGCGCGACACCCGCGAGCAGGACTTCGCCCACCACCGCCAATTGTTCCTGACCGAGCAGGGCTACAGCTATCAGATCCTCGACGGGACGGACCTCGTCGAGGTGGAGCCGGCGGCCCAGTGTGGTTGAGCAAACCGCGTCCCTCTTCGCCGCTTGCGGCTTGGCGGGCCCGGGAAGACGCTAAACCGCTAGCGGCGAAGACGCGGAGAGGGCCCTCGATGAACGATTCGCCTCGCCTGAACGCCGGCGCCCGCATACCGGTGAAACTGCACCGCCGCGTTTGCCTCGTGGAGACGGAAGACGCCGTGCTCGCGGAGGAACTGCTCGCCCGCAAGAAGCTGGCTCAGGACGTCGTCGGCCGGCTCACCGACCGCGTGCTTCTCATTCGCCCCGGCCGCGCCGAGGCCATCGTGCAGGAGCTCCAGAAGATGGGCCACACCCCCCAGGTCAGCAGCAAGGACAAAGGGGCCGGTGGCTAGCAGCCAGCCGACGCGCTCCCCCTCGCCCCCCCGACCACGAGCCACGAAACACCTTGCCGACACCTCCTCCCTCCTTCTGGTCCGAGCGGTTGCGGCACACGGTGCGGTGCTACGACGAGCCGTTGCTGCGCCAGGTGGCGGGGCGCCTGGTCAAGCCGCGCAACCAGTGGCCGGCCGAGGACCTACTGGCGCGCATCCTGGAGGTCGTCGAGAACCCCGCCGTGATCGACCGGCGCGTGCAGGAACTGGAGCCGGCCAGCCGGCAGGCGCTGGCCCTGATCGGCCACAGCCGGCAACCGCTCTGGGCCCTGGGCAACCTCGTCGAGATGGTGATGGCGCTGGGCCACGCCGACGGCCTGGCGCCGATCCTCGACCTCCTCGAGGCCGGCCTGCTCTTCCCCTTGCTCGACGGCGGGGAGCCCTCGGTGCGGGTGCGCGCCTTCCCGCAATGGCTGGCGAACGCCGGCAGCGCCGGGCTGACCGTCTTCGCTGCCCCCCAGGTCGCCGTGCGCGCCGTCGGCGAGCCGCTCGGCCTGCCCGACCTGTCGCGCCCCGAAGTCGAGGGCGCTCCCCCGCCGCGCCCGGTGCTACCGGGGCAGGAGGCCGACGGGCTGGAATGGCTGCTTCGCCTCGGCGTGCTGTGGCAGCAGGTGGGCGCGGCGCCCCTGCGGCGCACCCTTCAGGGCGGGTTCTTCAAGCGCGATCTGGAGCGCCTTGGCCAGGACGCGCTGCTCAACGGCCCCCCCGCCGAGCACCTGACCGACGTTCCCGACCAGGGCTTTCTCGTCGTCGCGCTGGCGGAGCTGGAAGGCATCGTGCGCGAAGTCGATGGCGAGCTGCGCGCCGGCGCGCTCCCCGCGTCGTGGGAGGTGGGCCTGGCGCCGACCCTCGAGTCGCTGTGGGCACATCTGCCGCGGATCAATAGCTGGGGCCCGCTGGAGGGCTGGCGCGGCGGGGCGGAGGTGGCGGGCAACCCCTACCCCTCGGCCTATCTCCTCGCCTTTCTGCTGCTGGCGCAGCTCCCCGAAGGAGGCTGGGCGCGCGTCGAGGCGCTCGAAGCGTGGCTGCGGCTCCATCATCCTTACTGGAGCAACGAGTCGCTGCGCCCGTCGCGGCAGAAGCCCTGGGTGGAGACGTTCCTGCTCGGCGTCGCCTACCACCTGCGCCTGGTGCAGAGCGGGCGAGGCCCCGACGGCGAGGCGCTGGTGCGCCTGGCCGGCCCGGGGCGCTGGCTCCTCGGCCTGGGCGAAGCGCCGCCCGCCCCGTCGGGCTACGCGCGAACGCTGCTGGTCCAGCCCAACCTCGAAGTGCTGGCCTACCGCCAGGGGCTGACGACGGCGCTGATCGCCCGCCTGACGCGGTTCGCCACGTGGAAGAACCTGGGGGCTGCCTGCACGCTCCAGCTCGAGCCGGAGACGGCCTACCGCGCCCTGGAGACCGGCGAGACCTTCGAGAGCATCCGCCAGGCGCTGGAACAGCACGGCACCCGGCCCACGCCGCCGGCGGTGCTCGACCTGCTGCGCACCTGGTCGAACAAGCGCGACCGCATCACGGTCTACCCCTCCGCCACGCTCTTCGAGTTCGGCAGCGCGGCCGACCTCAACGAGGCCCTGGCGCGAGGCCTCCCCGCCGTACGCATCGCCGACACGCTCGCCGTGGTCGCCGACGAGGAGGGGACGGAGTTCCGCCACTTCCGCCTGACCGGCACGCGCGACTACGCCCTGCCGCCGGAGCGCTGCGTCACCATCGAGCCCGACGGCGTCACGCTCACGGTCGATCTGGCGCGCTCCGACCTGATGCTGGAGACGGAGCTGCCGCGCTTCGCCGAGGTGCTCGACCGCACGCCGGTGAACGGGCGGCGCCAGTATCGCCTGACGCCGGCCTCGCTGGCGCAGGCGCGCTCGGCGGGGATGGTCGCGGGGGCGCTGGAGGCGTGGTTCCAGCAGCGCTCGGGGCAACCGCTGTCTGCGGCGGCGCGCTTGCTGCTGATGGGCCCGCAGGTGCCCGCGCCGCAGGTGCGGCGGCACCTCGTCGTGCAGGTGGCGGCGCCGGAGCTGGCCGACGGGCTGCAACAGTGGCCAGAGACGAGGCCGCTGATCGAGGCGCGCCTGGGCCCGACGGCGCTGATCGTGAGCGAGGAGAACCTGCCGCGACTCCGCGAGCGCCTGAGCGCGGCGGGGATCGCGCTGGACCTTTAGCCGCCGAGGTCGGCGGTGAAGGATCGCGAGTGAAAGACCGACCCGGGTCGGGGAGCGGCCTTGCCCTTGTGCCAGGCGGTTTCCGCCGTGGCTTCGGCGTTTCCCCCATCGCCGCGAAATCGAGCCCTGGCGCAAGCGAGCGCGTCCGGTAGAATGGCACCGTCGAAGCACCCCTCCCGGAGGCCGCCATGCGAAAGGCATTCCTGCTGCTCCTGTTGCTGGTCCCCGTCGCGCCCGCCCGCGCCGCCGCCCCACCGGTCGGGCGCAACCGGGCCGTGGCCAAGGGCCTCGTCTACCTGCGCGCCGCGCAGAAGGCCGACGGGACGTGGGCCCTGAGCCGCGCCGGCAACAACACCGCCGCCACCTCCTTCGCCGTGCTGGCCCTCCTGTCGGCCGGGCACTCCCCCGGCAAGGGCCCTTCGGGCCAGGCCATCGAAAAGGGGGCCCGCGCCCTCTTGAAAGCGCAGCAGGCCAGCGGGCTGATCGCCTCCAGCCCCAGCTATGAAATGTACGAGCACGGCATCGCCACTCTGGCGCTTGCCCAGGTCCACGCCGACGCCCGCAAGGAGCTCCGCGCCGACGTTCGCAAAGGGCTCGACAAGGCCAGCGCCCTGGTCCTCAAAGGTCAGCGGACGGCCCGCGGAACCTGGCAGGGCGGCTGGCGCTACCGGGTCGCCGGCACGGACGCCGACTTGAGCGTCAGCGGCTGGCAACTCCTGGCCCTGCGCGGCGCCCGCGACGCGGGCTGCGACGTGCCTGCCGCGAAGCTCGATCGCGCCCTGGAGTTCGTGCGCCGCTGCGCCGACCGCCCCTCGGGCGGGCTCCGCTACGTGCCGACCTGGGGGCCGCTTACCCCGACCTGCACGGCCAACGGCATCCTTGCCCTGGCGCCCATCGCCAAAAGTGGCTCGCCCGATGACGATACCGTTCGGAGGGCCACCGTTTTCCTGCTCAAATCGCCGCCTCGCCTGACAGACGCGGGCACCCCCTTCGGTGCCCTCTCCCAGAGCGCCCAGGCCCTGGCGCTGGTGGGCGGGCCAGCCCAGGTGAAGTATGGGGAGCAGGTCCAAGCGCAGCTCCTCCCTCGCCAGGGGGCGAACGGCTCCTGGCTGGCCGGGGGGAGCGAAAGCTACTTCGGCCCGAACTACTGCACCGCCCTGGCCGTCCTCGCCCTGACCGCCGAGGACCGCCGCCTGCCCCTTTTCCGCGCCCAACCCCGCCCGGCGAAGTGATGCCCACGTATCCGCACCGCATCCGCCTGCGCGGCCCCTGGGAGTGCGAGCCACTCGCCCCACCCGGGCCCGCGCGCCGCGTCCTCATGCCATGCCGCTGGGCCGACGTCGGCCTGGCTGGGCCCACCCGCGTGCGCTGTCGGCGGCGCTTCGGCTACCCCGGCCGGATCGACTCCCACGAGCGCGTCTGGCTGACGCTCGCCGGGGCCGAGGATCGCGTCGAGGTTTGGGTCAACGAGGAGCCCCTGGGCCAGCATCCCGGCGATCGGCCTTGCGAGCTCGAGGTGACGGCACTGCTTCGGGCGCGCAACGAACTGGCGATCGCCGTCGAGAGCGCGCCGGGGAGCGGGGGGCTGTGGGGCGAGGTGGCCCTGGAGGTGCGCTGTAGCGCGTTTTTGCGCGACGTGTACCTACAGATGGAAGGGCCGACGCTCCTCGTTTGCGGCGCGGTGGTGGGCACGGCCGAGGGGGAGCTCGAGCTCTACGCGGTGTGCGATCGCCATCCAGCCGGCTACGCGAAGGTGGTGCCGAGCCCCGAGGGCGCGCCGTTCGCGCTGCGGGTGGAGGGGCAAGGGGCGCAACCCGTGAGCGTGCAAGTCGATCTGGTCAACCGGGCGACCGTCTGGTACACCGTGATACGAGAGTTGTCGGCAACCGGGGCCTGCGATCGGGTGGGATAGCGGAGCACACATGGAAATCCAAGCGCTCAAACTGTTCATCACCGAGGCCGAGGTCAACGAGCTGGTCAAGAAGCACGTGCCGGAGGCCGGCGCCGTCGAGGCCCTGCGCGTGCGGCTGACTCCCGAGGGCGTGGTGGTGCAGGGCGAGTATCCCACGTTCATGATGAAGATGGCGTTCGAGACGCTGTGGGAGCTCAGCGTCGCCGGGGCCGAGATCGTCGTCCGTCTCACGAACGCTCGCATCGCCGGCATGCCTGCCAACATGCTGAAAGGCGCCTTGATGAAGATGATCCGCGACGCCGCGGGCCAGGAGCCGGGCGTGCGCGTCCTCGACGACGCCGTCCGCGTGAACGTCGCGGAGGCCGTCCTGGCAAAAGGGACGGCCCTGCGCATCCGCTTCACGGCCGTTCGCTGTAGCCTCGCGGCGCTGGTTTTGGAGTCGGGGGGCCTCGGGGAGCCCGTAGGCCCGTAGTCCGGAGCAAAGAGGTCAAGGCGACTATCTTTGCGAAGCACGACGGACTACGGGCGACGGACTAAATCGACTTCTTGTCGTCGCCCAGCGCGTTTTCCAGGGCGCGGACGGCCTCGGCGACGGCGCCGAGATGGGGGTTGATCCGCAGGGCGTTCCGGAAGGCCTTCAGGGCGGGGCGGTGCTTGCGCATCTGCAAGTAGCACTGCCCGAGGCCGGCCAGGGCGCCATAGTGAAGCGGGTTGAGCTGGAGCGCCTTCTCGCAATCGGCCACGGCGCGGTCGAACTGCTTGAGGCGGAACATGAGGATGGCGCGCTGGTTGTAGGCCTCGGCGAACGCCGGGGACTGCTCGATCAGCCGGTCGATCCCGGCCAGCGCCTTCTCGCGATCGCGCAGGCGAACCAGGCGATCCAGTGCGTCGTTGTGGGCGGTCGTGTCGGCGTGGAACCACAGCGCCCACAGGGCCTCGGCGGCCAGCGCCGACACCTCGGAGTCGTCGTCGTGCAGGCAGGCAGCGACCGAAGCGTTGACCTCCATCGTGCCGACCTGGCCCAGGGCGAAAACGGCGGCGCGACGCGCTCGCGGGTCGTGGCTGCCCAGCAGGCGCTGGAGGGTGCCGAGGTTGTAGCGCTTGCCCACCTGCTTCTTGAAGCCGTCGAGGGCGGCCCGCCAGCGCGCCTTCCCGCCGGGGTACGCGCGGACGGGCTTGCCGTCGCGCTCCTCCCCGCCCCCCCCAACCGCGCCCCCCGCTCCACCTCCGATGCCCTGCGGCGAGGACCCAGGCCCTCGCACCAGACGTTCTGGCAACTGGTTGAAGATCTCGACGAGCAAGGCCGTGCTCATTCCGCTACCTCTCGTGCTGGTTGGACGGATGGGTACGCGGAGCCCCGCACTCTCTCCAGGGGCGCCCCTCGTTTCCATTCCGAGCGGACAAGGAACGAAGTGCGTCGCTCCCAAAACACCGAAAGGACGACTGAAGGTCCTCGCGGGCTCTTCCTTCGTCCTCCCTTGCTTCCCCTCGATGCGGGCTCGTCGATCGTCGAGTCGCCCCTGCGGCATCGGGGGGGTGGTATCAGTGTAGAGAGCAAAGGGTGGGGGGGGAAGCCCTGTCTCGCCTTTTGGCCGATGGGCCCCGGGAGCGCGGCGAGCCGGGCGCGTTCGCACTTCCGCGCTCTTGAGATCGGACCGTCGATCGGCTTTCGCGACAGTGTGCGGCGGCGGGACACGAACGAACGCGGCCCGCGTTCTCGTGGTGGAGAACGACGAGCGGGCCCGGAGCCTGCCAGGGGCGCGCTTGGGGGACGCAAGCCACCCGCACGCGGGAGGCGAGAGACGGCGCGGCGGGCCTGCGGGGCGCAACGCGGGCAGGCCGTAGACATGCTCTTCCGCGCCCGGTTCGTGCCCGGCAAGGAAGGCATGGAGACGATCCAGGACCTGCGCCGAAACATCCTCGGAATACCGGTGGTGGCAATCGGCAGTCGGGGCAAAGGCGGCGCATCAGGATCGCCCGGTCGCGCACCTCGGTCGTCGCGCCTTCGCCGGCTTGCCCTGGCTGACCGGGACCGCCTGCCGGAGGCGAGCCAAGACGCGGTCGAGGTTCGCCAGGGTCGTCAAGGCCCGCATTTTCGAGGTTCGCCAGGGTCGTCAAGGCCCGCATTTTCGTCTCCGTGGCCAGCCGGGAACGCCTCGGCCGATGTTTTCTCGCCTTCCCCCGCTGGTCGCGCCCCTTGCCAGCGGTAATAATACCTTCGACGCACGGGCGGGGAGGCCGAGTTGTCGCTGACTGCTCGCCCGTGCGTCACAGGCCACGGGCTGCGGGGCTCTGGCCCTGGTATCCTTACGGGCTTGGGGATTCATTTTTCGGTAGGATGCGGCCCTGATCGTGCGCACGGGGGAGGTCAGGCTCGCGCCCCGCCGGAGGGCCTGTCGGCGGCAGGCCAGACGCGGACAGGTAGAAAGCGAGGAGGCGCATGGCGGAGTTCACCCACCGGGGCCACAACGAGTTGGAAGCGGCCCTGTGGCGGCTGTATCGTGCCTTCTTCGACCGGGCCGAGAGAAAGCGGCGCTGGTCTCTGGAAAGGGACATCCCCTGGGCGCAGTGCAACAAGGCCCTCGACCCGGCGATCGCGGACGTGGTGGAGTCGTTCTGCGTCGTCGAGTTGTTCCTGCCCGATTACCTGGCCAACGCCCTACCCCGGTCCCGGACTAGCCGCGCGCGATCGTGGTTCTACGCCAACTGGGGCTACGAGGAGTCCAAGCACTCGCTGGCCCTGAGCGACTGGCTGCTGAAATCGGGCATGCGCAGCGACGAGCAGATGGCCGACATGGAGGGCGAGGTGTTGTGCCACGAGTGGCACGTGCCGCAGGACAGTCACGTTGCGATGGTGGCCTATGCCATGGTGCAGGAGCGGGCCACCGGGCTGAACTACCGCAACCTGCGCCGGGTGGCGCAGGAGCGCGGGGGCGACCCGGCCCTGGAAAAGCTCTTGATGCTGGTCGCCGTGGACGAGCAGGCGCACTACGGCTTCTTCCGCGACTCCCTGCGGCTACACCTGGGGCTCGACCGCGCCGGCACGCTGGAGCAGTTGCGTCGGGTGATGAACAACTTCGCCATGCCGGCGATCCACGAGCTGGCGGGCGGATCGCAGCGCGTGGCTCGCATCAAGGAGCTGGGGATTTTCAACGAGGAAGTTTACTACCGGGAGGTCTACCTGCCCGTCCTGGAGGAACTGGGCGTATCGCGCTCGGAGATGCGCAACCGTCTCCCCAGCAGGAAAGCCGCGCCCGCGCCGGGCATGCACTGACCGGCCTGCGGCCTCGCCCCGTTCGCTCTCCGCCGAGAGCAGGGCGAGGGCGAATACCGCCGACTGGGCGAGGCGAGTTGATCGAGGGACGGCTCGTGGTCGTCAGCGCTCTTGCCTTGCCGCAGGCGACGGGCCTGGTCGCCGACCTGTTGCCGTGAACCGCGACGCTCCGTGCGAGCAGCCGACTCAGGTCGTCGAGATCGTTGCCCTCAACTCCTGCGACTTGCGGCAGGCACGAAGCAATCCATGGCGGAGGGGGCGGGGACCTGGGGACCTGCTCGCGGGCTCACGCACCCTTGACAGGGGGGGGCGTCGCCGCTATAAAAGCAGCGAGAGATGCCCCCATCGTCTAGTGGCCCAGGACATAGCCCTCTCACGGCTAAGACAGGGGTTCGAGTCCCCTTGGGGGTAATCAGAAGTGAAGTAACCGCAAGGAGTTGCGGCGAGGAAAAAAGGGCCAAAAACCGGGTCAAGCCGGGGTCAAGAAAAGGGTCAGTTTCGGGGAGGCAACCGGGGCGGCTATTGGACGGTCCACCGCTCAGGTGCCAGGGTTCCCACCCGGTTCTTGATTTCGCAGCAGGTTTTTCCCAGGAACTCCACCAGCCGACCGTCCTGCTCAGGACGGTCGGCTGGTTCTGTTTTGAGCGTCCGGGGAAGAAGTCCGGGAAGAGACGGTGGAGACGATCAACGAGAACGAGGCGGCAGAGGAGTAAGGAATCGTTCGTCCGCCCAGGACGAAGCGGGCGGCACCGATCACGATATCCAGCCTCAACCACCGCCAGGAGTTGGATGTGGAGGAGTCGGAGTCTCTTTGGACTGAGCAGGACTGGCTTTCGACCGACTGGTTGAAAACACGGTGCTGCATCGTGGACTACCTTGATGAGCGGGCGGGCGTTCCGATCCGGGAACGGAAGTGGCGGCTCTTCCTGGTTGCCTGCCTTCGCCGGGTCTGGCATGTCTCCAAAGACGAGCGTTCTCGCAGGCTTGTGGATGCAGTCGAGCGGCGTGCTGACGGCGTGATTACACAAGAGCAATTGGACCAACTGTGCCTTGCGGAAGGCGATCCGCCTTGCGAGGATGGTGGTGATCCTGATGAATGTCCTCCAGAACGGCGGGCTGCTGCGTGTGCAGTTCAAGCCTTCTGCAACGCTGCCAATGCGACTGTCCAGTCGTTTGAGGGCTACTGCGGAGGGGGATGGGCGGCGGACGCCGCAGAGGAGCCAGAGGCTGAGAATCGGGTCCAGATCGACTTGCTGTGCGACATCTTCGGCAACCCCTTCCGCCCCGTTTCCGTCAACCCCACATGGCAGACGCCCACCGTCCTTGCCCTTGCCCATGCCGGCTACGAGAATCGCATCCTGCCTGCTGGGATGCTTGAACCTGCCCGCCTTGCGGTGCTGGCTGACGCTCTGGAGGAAGCTGGCTGTGACAACGCCGAGATCATCAACCACTGCCGCCAGCCGGGCGAGCATGTTCGTGGCTGCTGGGTGCTGGACCTGATGTTGGGCAAGAACTGAACACCCGATGTCATGGGCAACACGACTCGCGCTTGTCGCGGGCCCGTCCTGGCGGATGCAGGGCTGAACCTGGCGCTCAAACAACTCTTCCCACAAGGTACGTGAGGCGGGTAGCTTTCTGGATGGTGGAGGGCGCCCCCGGCTGGGCGCCCTTCCTTTCTCCTTCCTCGAGGCCTACCATGAGCCAGTTCCCCTGCGCGCCCCCCGACGCCCCCGGCCCCGAACAAGGAGCCCGCCAGCGGCCGCGACGAAAGCGGTCGTTTCGTCAAGAACAACCCCGGCGGTGCGCCAACCTGGCCCGCGAGGGCCAGCCCAGCCGTCACCGCACGGCGGTTAACGGTGGCGCCGGGCCCCATCCCAGCCGTCACCGCACGGCGGTTAACGGTGGGCCCGCGCCGGGGGCCTCCGGCGCGCACTCGCCAGGAACGGAGGCCGCGGAACGGCGAGGGACGTGCCCCTACAGCGCCAGCAACCGCCGCAGCGCCGGCCGCAGTTGGGCCATCGCCCGCCCGCGATGGCTCAGCGCGTGCTTGACGCGCGCGCTCAGCTCGCCGAACGTCTGATGATGTTCCGGGATGAGGAACAGCGGGTCGTAGCCGAAACCGCCCTGGCCGCGCGCCTCCTTCAGGATGGTGCCGTGGCAGCGGCCCTCGACGACTGCCTTGACCTCTCCGCTCGGATCGGCCAGGGCGGCAGTGCAGACGTAGTAGGCGGCCCGCCGGTCGTCGGGCAGAGGGGCCAGCTCGGCCAGCAGGCGGGCGTTGTTGGCAGCGTCGTCGCCCTGCTTGCCGGCGTAGCGCGCCGAGTAGACGCCCGGCCGACCGTTCAGGGCGGGCACCACCAGCCCGCTGTCCTCGCCCAAGACCCATTGGCCGAGGTGAAGCGCCAGCTCCGACGCTTTCTTGCGGGCGTTCTCCTCGAAGGTCTTGCCGTCCTCCTCGACCTCGGGGGCGTCGGGGAAGTGCGTCAGGTCGCGCAGTTCCACGCCCAGGTCGCCCAGGATCTGGAGCAGCTCCTCGCGTTTCTTGACGTTGCGCGTCCCCACCACAAGCATCGGCGTCATGACAAGGCCTCCTTTGCGGTATGTTATCCGGCCGCGGGGAGGTAGCGGCAAGCGAAGGGCCCCATCCGCGGGGCGGGGCGTCTCGTCTTCCTCAGGGACAGGGACCGAGCAAAAAGGACAACCGGGGGCCCTTGTCGCCACGAGAAAAGCTCGTTAGGAACGTCCGCGTGGGCCGTTTATTCGTTGCCGAGGCCGACCTTGTCGCCAGACCACGAAGGAGCCTGCACATCATGAAGAGCCCGTGGCTCAAAGGAGGGTTGGGCATCGTCTGCCTGGCCCTGCTCTCCCCCGCCGCTCTCGGGGCAGCCCCCAAGGGGGGTGGGCAGGACGCCGTCGCCGCCCTCGCCGAGCGGATCGATCGGCACCTCGACACCGCGTTCGTCGCGCGCAAGGCCACGCCCGCGCCCCTCGCCTCCGATGAGGAGTTCGTTCGCAGGGCCTACCTCGACCTCGGCGGGCGCATCCCGCACGTCTCCGAGGTGCGGGCCTTCCTCGACGACCGCCGCCCCGACAAACGGCGCCTGCTCATCGACAAGCTCCTCGCCAGCCCGCTCTACGTCAAACATTTCACCAACGTCTGGCGCGCCCTGCTCCTGCCGCAAAACAACAACCAGCAGGTGCAGTTTCTCTCCAATCAGATGGAGGCGTGGGTGCGCGCCCGGCTGCGCGACAACGTCCCCTACGACAAGATGGTGCGCGATCTTATTTCCGTGCCAGTCGCGTTCAACGGGGGGCGCGGCGGCTTCGGCGCCATCCCAGCCGCCGGCTACGACCCCAGCGCCGTCGTGTTCTACCAGGCCAACGAGATGAAGGCCGAGAACCTCGCGGCCTCCACCTCGCGCCTCTTCCTCGGCGTGAAGCTCGAATGCGCCCAGTGCCACGATCACCCCTTCGCCAAGTGGACGCGCAAACAGTTCTGGGAGTACACCGCCTTCTTTGCGGGCATTCAGCCGCAGAACGTGAACGCCGGCGTCTTCAGCCCCGCCCGCGACGACCCCAAGGTGCGCGAAGTGGCCATGCCCGGCACCGCCCGGAAGGTCGCCGCCCGCTTCCTCGACGGCGCGCAGCCGCGCTGGCGCGAGGACGCCACCACTCGCGCCACCCTCGCCGAGTGGATGACGAGCCCCACTAACCCGTTCTTCGCGAAGGCCATCGCCAACCGAACGTGGGAGCACTTCTTCGGCATCGGGCTGGTCGATCCCGTCGATGACTTCCGCGACGAGAACCCGCCCAGCCACCCCGCGCTGCTCGACGACCTCGCCCGCGCCTTCGTCGCCAGCAAGTACGACCTCAAGTTCCTCATGCGGGCCATCGCCGCCAGCAAGGCCTATCAGCGCTCCAGCGCCCAGGCCCACAAGAGCCAGGACGACCTGCGCCTGTTCGCTCGCATGCCCCTCAAGGGCCTGACGCCCGAGCAGGTCTTCGACAGCCTCGCCATCGCCACCGGCTACCGCGAAGCGCCCGGTTTCAACCGCGGTTTCGTCGGCTTCGGGAACAACTCGCCGCGCGCCGAGTTCCTCGCCAAGTTCGCCAATCCCGTCGATCGCCGCACCGAGCACCAGACCTCCATCCTGCAAGCGCTGGCGCTGATGAACGGCAAGTTCATCGCCGACGCCACCAGTCTGGAGCGCAGCGAGGTGCTCGCCGCGGTCCTCGACAGCCCGTTCATGGACCACCGGCAGCGGCTCGACACGCTGTTCATGGCGGCGCTGGCCCGGCCGATGCGCTCCCGCGAGGCGTCTCGCCTCACCGCCTACGTCACCGGCGGCGGGCCCAGCCGCAACTCGAAGAAGGCGCTCGCGGACGTGTTCTGGGTGTTGCTCAACAGCAGCGAGTTCATCCTCAATCATTGATTAGTGCTTAGTTCTTAGTGCTTAGTGCTTAGCAAAGAGGGCCCCGTCTCAATAGTGTTCGGCTCGATTGTTGCTAGCTGGAGTCGGCCTTCTGGTGGAGCTTGCCGATATGAGCCAGGAGTTCTTGCTCGGTCGCCCAGCCGGCGAAGAAGAAGCAGAACATCTCGTAGGTGCGCTTCGTCGGCTTC
>JBBSEZ010000210.1:0-16699 GCA_038239195.1 Gemmatales bacterium | reverse complement strand
GGCCTCGAAGACTCGGCCCACCCTACGAGGGCGGCGGCAGGCGATCGGCGGCTGACCGCGAAGGGTCAGGCGCCGTAGGGTGGGCCGAGGCTTTGCGAGGCCCACGCGGCGCTCACCCCCGCGTGGGCCTCGAAGACTCGGCCCACCCTACGAGGGCGGCGGCAGGCGATCGGCGGCTGACCGCGAAGGGTCAGGCGTAGCGGGCTTGCAGCCCGTCCACGTAGCCGGCGTAGCGGTCGGCCAGTTCGGCGTCGTGGATCACCAGGCAGTTCTCGGCGTTCTGGGTGGCGCTGTGCGACAGGTTGTAGCTCCCGGTGACGACGGCGTCGTCGGCGACGAGCACCTTGTTGTGCATGAAGTCGTGCGGGGTGCCGGGCGAGTAGGGCGTGGAGCGCTTGCCGGCTAGCCCGGCGACGACCTCCTCGAACAGAGGGCCTTTCGATTCCGAGGGCCCGCCTTGCCACTGCCGCAGCACCCCTTCCATCTGCGTGCGGTCGTAGATGCCGCCATAGTCTGCCACCCGCTTCCGCGCGTCCGCCAGCGCTCGCAGGATGGCCGACGACGTGACCAGCATCGAGCACAGCTTGAGTCGGCGCCGGGCGCCCTGGATGAGGCGGGCGAGGGTGTGGTCGATGGCCTCGCCCTGGCCGGGGGCGAAGGCGACCTCGACAGTGGCCCCGCCCACCTGAACGCGCCCGCTGTCGTGCTGGCCGGTGGTGGCGATGTCGCCGCGCTCCCACAGTTCGTTGAAGTCGTTGTCGTAGAAGAAGCACAGGTCCGGCGAGGTGATGCGGAGGAGGTTGTTCTCCTGGAGCGACCACGAGTCGCCGGTCCAGTTGGCCGAGCCGGTCCAGAGGGCCGCGGCGGGCGTCCCGGCGTCGCGGACAACGTACTTGTGGTGCATGAGCTTGGGCTGCGGGCCGCCCCCGCCGGTGATGGGCCGGGCCTGGACGGCGGGGCCGAGGCGGGCGACGAAGTCGGCCGTGCCGGGAGGGGCAGGGTCGCCGCGCGTCGGGGAAGGGATCGCGTCCGGCTTGCCGGCGTCGTAGGCGAGCCGCACGTTCACGCCCGCCTCGGCGCGCCCCCGCAGGGCCGCCTCGACGGGGCCCGCGGCGGGCCCGGTGAGCCGGAAGTCGTAGACCGCGAGGGAGAGAGACGACCGCGCCGCGGCCAGGAAGTCGGCCAGCAGCGCGGCGATCTCTTCGGGGCGCTGGCGGCCCTGTTCGAGGAAGGTGACGTCGATGGTCATGGCGTGCTCCGGGTGGGGAGAGGGGGGTGCTACTTCTTCTGCCAGGCGGTGCGGAAGAAGCGCACCCAGTTGCCGTACAGGATGCCGGCCACGTCCGCCTCGGAGTAGCCGCGCCCGCGCAGCAGCTCGGGCAACTTTTGCAGGTCGGCGATGGTGTCGAGGTCGCAGGGCGACTGTTCGATGCCAAAACCGCCGTCGAGGTCGGTGCCCAGGGCGGCGTGCCGCGCGCTCCCGGCGAGTTGGCAGACGCGGTCCACGTGATCGACCACGGTGCTCAGCGACACGCCCGTCTCCTGGGGCTGTGTCTTGCCGCGCACCCAGCCGGGAACGAGCATCCAGTCGTCCAGGGCCGCGCAGATCACCGCGCCGCGGCCGACGAGGCGCTTGATCTGCTCGTCGGTCAACTGCCGCTGATCGGGCACCAGGGCGCGGCAGTTGTGATGGCTGGCCAGCACCGGCCCTTCGTAGACGTCGAGCGCCTCGTCGAAGCACTGGTCCGAGAGGTGCGTCACGTCGAGGACCATGCCGACGCGGGCCATCTCGCGGAGCAAGGCGGGCCCTGACGGGAACAGCCCGCCCTCGGTGCCGGTGCCGTGGGCGTAGGGGCTGACCCCCGTAGTGGGCGGGGCCGATGATGCGCAGCCCGGCGTCGTACCACTCCTGCACCTGCTCGGGCCGCAACACGGGGTCGGCCCCCTCCATCGACAGGATGTAGCCGAGCGGCTGAGTCGCGTCGCCCTCGAGCCAGCCTCGGACGTGCGCGTCGAGGCCGGGGGCGTCCTTGACGATGCGCAGGAGGCCCTCGGCTTCGAGAGCGCGATAGTAGTGGAGTTGGCCGTAGGCGGCGGCGTAGGCGCCATGCATCGCCTCGTAGCGCTGGATGGCCGGCATCAGGTTGGGGCGCATCAGCCGGGCCAGCAGGGTGGCGATGAACAGGCCGACCCGTCCGCGGCGCAGCTCGGCGAACGAGACGGTGCCCTCGCAGCGGCCCTTGCCCGTCATGCCGAGCTCTTTTTCGCGGGCCCGAATCGCCTCGACGGACAGGCGCAGGTCGCGGTTCCAGTCGATGGCGTTCCAGGCGAGGTCGAGGTGGGCGTCGAAGATCAGGGGGAAGTCGCGCGACATGACGACACCTGCGGGGAGGGATGGTGCGAGAAGGGCTTTTCTAGCAGGAGCGCAACGAGGGAGCAATCACTTTCACTTCGGGCGATCTGCGAATATACTTCTGGGTTGATGAACCCACGAGTGGCGCGTCGCCTCCGCGGACACAGCAACAGGAACTCACCATGCGTCAGATTCAGGTCGGGGACGTGAAAGAAACGGTCGTCGAACGGGCGGATTATCCGCCGGAGCGGCTCAAGGCCATCCTGGCGGATGAGGTCGTGACCGTGCTCGGCTACGGAGTGCAGGGACGCGGCCAATCGCTCAACATGAAGGACAACGGGGTGCGCGTGATCGTCGGGCAGCGCGAGAAGACGAAGTCCTGGGACCTGGCCGCCAGCGACGGCTGGGTGCCGGGGCAGACGCTCTTCCCTCTCGAAGAGGCGGCGCGGCGCGGCACCGTGGTGCAGTACCTGCTTTCCGACGCCGGCCAGAAAGACTTCTGGCCCAAACTCAAGCCGCTGCTCACGAAGGGCAAGGCGCTCTACTTCTCGCACGGCTTCAGCATCGTCTACAGCGACCAGACCGGCGTGGTCGCCCCACCCGACATTGACGTGATCCTGGTGGCCCCCAAGGGCTCGGGGACGACGGTGCGCCGGCTGTTCCTCGAGGGCAAGGGCATCAACGCCAGCTACGCGGTGCATCAGGACGCCACCGGCAAGGCGACCGAGCGAGCCCGTGCCCTGGGCATCGCCATCGGCTCGGGCTACCTGTTCGAGACGACGTTCCAGAAGGAGGTCTTCAGCGACCTCACTGGCGAGCGCGGGGTGCTGATGGGGGCCATCTATGGCCTGTGGCTCGCCCAGTACGAGGTGCTGCGCGAGCACGGCCATTCGCCTTCCGAGGCGTTCAACGAGACGGTCGAGGAGGCCACGCAGAGCCTGTATCCGCTCATCGCCGAGAACGGCATGGACTGGATGTACGCCAACTGCTCGACCACGGCGCAGCGGGGCGCGCTCGACTGGTTCAGCAAGTTTCGCGACGCCGCCCGGCCGGTCTTCGAGAAGCTGTACAAGAGCGTGGCCGACGGCGAGGAGACGCGCCGCGTGCTGGAGTCGAACAGCCGGCCCGATTACCGGCAGCAACTGGAGAAGGAGCTCAAGGCGGTCGCCGAGAGCGAGATGTGGCAGGCCGGGACGGTCGTCCGCTCGCTGCGCCCGGAGCGCGCGGCCAAGTCGCAGGGCTGACCCTGCTTTCGCCGCGGTTCGCAGGAATGCGCTCCTGCGAACCGCGGCAAAGAATTTGAACAGAAGGAAACGAAGGAAAGAAAAGAAGGAGGCAGCAAGACAGCGCTCCTTCCTTCACCTCCTCGGGGGCATCGTCTCCATCCCTCTTCCTTCTCTATCTTATTTCTTCGTTGCCTTCGTTTCATTCTGTTCAAATTCTTGACGGTTCCCCATGCCACGCCCCCCGCGCATCCACCATTGTACCTCGGAGCCCCTGCGGTTCTTCGGCCGGGCCGCCGAGCTCGCCCTGCTCGACGGCGCCCTGGCCGGGGGCGAGCCGTCGCTCGTGGCATTGGTCGGGCCGGGCGGGCAGGGCAAGACGGCCATCGTGCAGCACTGGCTCGAGGGCGTGCTCGCGCAGGCGGGCGGGCTCGACGGGCTCTTCCTGTGGAGCTTCTACCGCGGCAAGGACGCCGACCTGTGCCTGCGCGAACTGTATGGCTACGCCATCGGGCAGGAACGAGCACCGGAGGTATCGGCCAGCTACTGCGTCGATGGCGTGCTGCCGGTGCTGCGCCGCGAGCGCTGGGCGCTCGTCTTCGACGGCGCCGAGGTGGCACAATACGAAGGCGGGGCCTGGGCGGGGCGATTCGTCCATCCCGAACTCGGGCGCCTGCTGGAAGAGTTGGCTTCCTCGCCGCTTCCGGGCGTCGTCGTGCTGACCACGCGCTTCGACCTGCCGACGCTCCAGCGCCGGCCCCACGCCCGCCTCGTCTCCCTGACGGCGCTCGACGGCGCCAGCGCCCGCGGCCTGCTCGGCAGCCTTGGCGTGTACGGCAGCGAGGAAGAACTGGCGCGCGTGGCCATGGCCGGCGGACACCACGCCAAAGCGGTGGAGCTTCTCGGGACGTTGTTGGTGCGCTACCACGACGGCAGGGCCGACCGCCTCGCGGAGCTCCCCGCCCCTCCTCCGGTGGCGGGCGGCAGCGACGAGGAGCGCTGCGTGGCCCGTCCCCTCTTCGCCTACCAGCAAGCGCTGCCGGCCGAGGAGCAGGACGTCCTGGCGCTGGCGACCGCCTTCCGCGACCCGCCGACGCCGGGGCGATTGCTCGACTACCTCGCCAGCGAGCCGGTGCGCGCCCTCTTGCACGACACCTGGGGGCGGAAATATCGCCCTTTCCTCGAACGCGAGGAAGGCTGGCTGGCGGGGCGCGTGGAGGAATTGATTGCATTGCGCCTGCTGGAGCGCGTGGGGCGCGGCGCGGGGGCGCAGGTGATCGATGCCCACCCGCTGGTGCGGCGGGCGTTTGAAGACGTGCTCGGGGCGGGCGGGCAGCGCGAAAGCGCCCTGGCGCGGGCGGGGTTTTTGCGCGGCCGACCGGACCGGCGCCGCCCCGAGACGCTGGAGGAGGCGCGCGAGCAGGTGGAGCTGTTCCACGCTTCCTGCGAGGCGGGGCTGTGGAACGAGGCCGACGCCGCCTTTACCGCCCTCGAAGGCCCCAAACATCGCTTTCTGGCGCCGGCCCTCGAGCGCGACCTGTTGCTGCGGTTCTTTCCGACAGGGGACTGGCGCCGGCCGCCGCTGTGGCGGGGTTTCGGGCGCTGGCGCAGCCTGGCCATCTGCTTCGAGATGCTCGGCCAGTTCGACGACGCCCTCGGCGCCTATCGGCCCGCCGACCTGGCCCTCCGCGGCGACGCCCTGATCGCCCTGGGGCGCCTGGGCCCCCTGCTTCAGGAGGGGGCGGCGCCCGCGCCGTGGCAAGCGCTCTGGCAGGCCTACCGCGCCCACGCGCTCTGCCTGGCCGGGCGAGCCGAATCGGCGCTGACCGTGGTGCGCTCGCTGGTGCCGGTGGACGTCTACGAATGGCTGCACGTCTTCGAGTGCCTGCTCCGCCTGAGGCAGTTGTCGGCGCTCGACCTGCGCAGCGTGCTGTTCCGCCCCCCCGACGCGGCCGGGCACCGCTGGGCCGACCTGTCGCGCCGGCGCATGCGCGCCGACTACCTGCGGCTGACCTCGGAAGAGGACGTCGGGCCCGAATACGAGCTGCTCCTGGCCGAGTACGATCGAGCGGGGCTCCCGTACGAGCGCGCCCTGACGCGGCTGAGCTACGGCGCCTGGCTTCGGAAGCGCAACGCCCTCGCCGAGGCGACTGCCGTCAACGAGCAACTCTTATCGCTAGCGCAACAGTATGGCCTGCGAATCGTCGAGGCCGACGCCTGGAACGCAATCGGCGAGGTTGCCCGGCTGGCTGGGAAGACCGCGCAGGCGGAAGAGGCCAGGCAGGAAGAAGAAAGCGCGCGGCGGGAGGTGGGGTACGCCGGGCCGGGACGATTTTGAGGGGGGATTTGAGGCACAGGTGGAAGAGGCTTTCGATGTTCGGTGCGATCGGCGCAGCCAGCCCGCAGAGTCGTGATGAACTGCCAGCCTCGCCACACTACAATGGAGAAGACACGTGGGCACGCACGAGACCAGATTGACGGATGCGGAGAGTCGGAAGGGGGCCGAATGAAGACCACCAACGAGCTCGCGATCCGCGGTGAGCGGACCAACCTGGAGCGCTTGCTCGAACGGGTCGAGGCCCTCCTCCGCGACGGCTGGAAACGCGATCGGCAGGCGGAGGCTCGGCTCGGCCAACACGGCCCTCTGGGGCCTTGGGGCTCCTGCTTTTCTTGCACGGCCAAGGCAGACCGGCCGGCCGCCGGGCTGTGGGCCCACGCCCGCGGGCCCAACGAACTGTACGTCTCCAACGTGGTCCCTCTGGACAAGCAGGAACTCAACGAGGAAGAGCACAACCGGCTGTTGGCGGAGTTCGAGCGCGAGTTCCTCCGCCCGGCCGCCGCCGAGGTCGGGGTGGAAGCCGAGGTCGTCCAGCACCGGCTGACCCTGGACCACGATCTGTCTCCCGAGGCCGTTCGGCTGCTGCGGGCCTTCTCGGCGTCTGCAAACCGCGCCTGCCTACAGCCGAACGACCGCAGGCGCTGGAACGCCTTTCTCGTCCGCGCCCATCAGGACGAGTCGCTCTTCGATCCCGCATTGCTCGACGAGTGGCTCCAGCAGGAGGGCTGGCCCGAAGCCACGCGCTGCCAACTCGTGGGAGAACACGAGGCAGCGCGGTCGCTGTTGTCGGCCTACGACGAGGAGGCTGAGAGGCGCTGATGCCTGCCGTTGCCGCCGTCGTTGCCGACCTTCTCGCCCGTCCGCGGCCCCTCCTCTGCCTGGATACCTGCGACCTGCTCGACGTCATCCAGTGCGTCGCCGAGGGCAAGGCGCGCCGGCTGGAGCACGTCCGCCGCCTGCTCGACACCCTGGCTCTCCGTCCTGACCGCGTGCAGCTCGCCGTCACCTATCTTGTGCCGGTCGAGTGGACGCAGAATCAGGCGACCGTCATCGACGAAGTCGAACGCAAGACGCGCCGCGTCGATGAAGACGTCGCCGAGATCCACCTCGCCTGGCAGCACGCCGGCCTCCCGCTGTCGGGCCCGTCGCCGAACTACGCCGGGGGCGGCCTCCCCGCGGCGCTCGCCGCCCTGGCAGGCGCCGTCCTGGGTTGGGCTGTCGTCCTCGACCGGGACGACACGTGCGTCGGCCGCGCCCTCGATCGAGTGCAGAACAAGGTGCGCCCTTCGCACGCCGGCATGGTGAAGGACTCGATCCACCTGGAGCACTACCTCGAACTTTGCCGCCAACTGCACGCCTCGGGCTTCCCGGGGCGGCGAGTGTTCGTCAGTGCGAACAAGGCGGACTTCTGGGAAGCGAAGAACAAGTCCGACGTCCATCCGGACCTCGCGCCGCAACTGACCGCTGTCGGGCTGGAGTTCTTCGGCACCCTGGAGGCGGCGCTGGGGTCGTTGGGGATCTGACACAGGCCGCACCGGCGGAGCGACATCGGCGAGGTTGCCTTGCAAAAGGAAGAAAGCGCGCGGCGGGAGGTGGGGCAAGACGGGCCGGGACGATTTGAGGCATCCCGGGAAATTCTGTCCAGAAAAATTCAAGAAAAGCATTGACAGCGACGAGAAGAGCGTTTACCTTCTACCCTGTCTAACGGCCTCTTCTCTGTTCCGGCCCCGCCGCTTCGCTCCCGCGAACGGCGGGGTTTTTTCTCCCACCCTCCGCTTTCCCAGCCGACCAGGCCAGCCGATTCGAGAGAAATCGCCGCCAGTTGCGGGGCTTCTCCAGGAGATTTTACCGGCCTCCTCGTCAGGCCGGGGTGGGGAAATGGCCCCTGAAGAGGGCCCGACATTCTCTCGCGGCGGGCGAGCTCGCTATAATGCCCTTGCCTCTCCACGGGCTGTCTTTGAACGAATGTCCAGTACGCGGTCCTTCTTGCAAAGGAGTCTTCCATGCTGTCCCCCGAATGCCTGGGCGAGTTGCGATCCGCGTGGTTGCCGAACGTGACGGATGCCGGCCTGGAACGGCTGATGGATTTGCTGGAGAAGGGCAGCCCGCTGCTGATCCACGGCTGTTTCACCAAGGCGGTGCCGATGGGCTGCCTGGCCTCGCACGTCGCCTGGAACCATCCGCGCACCTGCCACCAGACCATCGACGCGGGCATCAACTGGCTGCACCAGGTGGCCGGGCTGAACCCCGCCACGAGCAAGGTGTTGCGCGAGTGGGACCGCCGCGGCGCCCGCGACCTTGAACTGCGGGCCGACCTGCTCGACGTGTTCCGGGCCGAGAGGCAGGCGAGGCAGGCGCGCAAGGCGCCCGCCCAGCAAGCGCGCGACCTGGCTCGCGTGTGAGGGTGCCCATGTTGCCGCGCGTCCTCGAGCCCGAGGCGATGGATTCTGTCGAGGAGGCCCGCGACTACGACGCGATGGACCACAGTACGGTCAACCGCGTCTTTGTCGCGGACTTCCTCGCTTTCTGGAACGAGCCCACCGGCGCCGGCCCCGTCCTCGACGCCGGCACCGGCACCGCGCAAATCCCCATCGAACTGTGCCGCCAGCACCACCTGATCGTTCACGTCATCGGCATCGACCTCGCCGAGGAGATGCTGGCCGTCGGTCGGGCCAACGTCGAGCGCGCCAACCTCGTCGGGCGCATTCGCCTGGAGCGCTGCGACGCCAAGCGCTTGCCATTCGGCGACGGCGAATTTCGTGCGGTGATCTCCAACAGCATCGTTCACCACGTGCCCGAACCGGGGGCGGCCCTCGCGGAGATGGTGCGCGTGGCGGCGCCGGGCGCGGCGCTCTTCGTCCGCGACCTGTTGAGGCCGGGCGATGAAGCGACGTTGCGGAACCTGGTCGATCTGCACGCGGCGGGGGCCAACGAGCATCAGCGCCAGATGTTCGCCGACTCGCTGCACGCCGCGCTGACGCTGCCCGAGGTGCGGGCGCTGGTGGCGTCACTGGGGATGGGGCCGGGCGGCGTGCGGCAGACGACCGACCGGCACTGGACCTGGGCGGCGCGGAAAAGGTAGGAAAAGGCACGTTGGAGTGCTGAAAGGGCCCCGTGTCGCAACAAACCAATCCCTCCGCGCCGCCGGCGCCCCCGCCCCCGCTGGCGAGCGATCCTCCTCGTTCGCCGCGCCTCCCGCTGTTCGATCGTCTCGACGCCATCGGCCAGGCCGCCTTCTTCGCCTTCCAGGCCACGCTCGCCTTGCCATCGGCGCTGCGCCGCCCGCGCGAGGTGCTGGCGCAGCTCTATCAGGTCCTGCTCGGCGCCCTCCCGCTCGGGCTCACCGCGGGGGTGGCCATCGGGGTGGTGCTCTGGCTGCACATGCGCGAGACGTTGCTCTCCGTCGCCGGTCCAGGGGCCATCCAATACTGGCCGCAAGGCCTGTCGCTGGCGGTGGTGCTGGAGTTCGCGCCGCTCGCCGCGGGGCTCCTCGTGGCGGGGCGCTCGGGGGCGAGCCTGGGCGCCGAGCTCGGGTCGATGAAGCTGACGGAGCAGGTGGACGCCCTGGAGGTGCTGGGGCTGTCGCCGCTGCGCGAACTGGTGGCGCCGCGGCTGCTGGCGTGCATGCTGGCGCTGCCGCTCCTGACGCTGTTCATCCTGTATCTGGCGCTGGCGTCCGGCTACCTGGCCGAGGCGGTCGGCGGGACGATGACGCTGACGCAGTTCACGAACGAGTGCCTGCGCGTGCTGCGGCTGCGCGACGTGGTGCCGGCGACGCTGAAGACGGTGGCGTTCGGCTACCTGATCGGCGTGACGGGCTGCCACGCGGGGATGAGCGCCAGCGGTGGGACGGAGGGGGTGGGACGGGCGGCGACGGGGGGCGTGGTGACGTCGATCTTTCTGGTGCTGGTGTCGGACGTGGTGCTGGTGAAGGTGATTCAGTTGGTGTTTTGAGGGAGCGGCGAGCGTTGCCCTCGGGCGCCGCCGTTTCTCGCGGCTTCGCTCATTCCGAGGCGTTTGAGGGCGAGGCCCCGACTTGCGAGACCATCACAGGGGAGAGCCGTGCTTTTCGCTCTCGCGCGATCTTCTCGACAACAGGAGCGCGGAACAGAGGAAGCAAGCAACGCAGCCCGCGTTTGGCAGGAGGGAGTCGGTCCAACCGTCCGCAAGGAAGGAGGCCAGGCCGAGCGCAGCCGCGAGAAGCGCCATCAAGAGAAACGTCGCCTGAGCGGTTTGGCGCCTGGCAAGCTCGGTGGGGGCCGGCATGTTTCTGCGGGCCAGGTGCGTGACGACGAACACGGCGCCGGCGGTCGCCGGGATCAGGAAGACTGGATCAAGGGTGAAGAGAAACACTGCGAACCAGACCAGGGAACCAGTCGCAATGAGGATCGCCAAGCCCGTCCCCCAACGGGACCGTCGCGGTTCGGAGGGCATTTCTTGGTCCATGATTCAATCCTCCCCAGCCTCGTCCACACTCCTCAAGTGTAAGCGAGCGCCTCCTGCATGTCGAGCGCGTCCCTTGTTCGATGCCGAGTTCTGCCTCCGATTGATCGAGCGCGACCAGGTTTCCTCCCACGGCTTCGCCGCGCTCGGCTGATCGCCCCAGTCGATCCTCTCATCCAGCGCCCGCAACTTCTCCCCGCGCCGCGCGTTGAGCTGCGCCACCCACGCCACGCGCCCTGCCAGGTGCCCTGCGATGTCAGCCACCCGGGAAGCCCGTGTCCTCCCGTGGAAGAAGTCGAAGCGCCTCCGCCCCAACGGGTCGTTAGTCGGCGGGCCCATTCTGGGACGGCGAGACGCCGGGCAGTTCCTCGATGCCGACGACGTGCAACAGGTCCACCTTGATCGTTCGGTCGAAGGCGGTCCCGCCCGGCTCGTTCGTGATACCGAGGATCGCCGCCCGTCGGCCGACCATGATCAGGTCGGGGTGACGGACGTCGTACGCCGCTCCCGTCGTCAAGATCACCCGGAACGGCTCGAAGGGCTGACGGCGAGCCGCGCCTTGAAGGTCTTCTTGGGTCATCGTCTGGGCCTCCTTCCCGTAGTTTAACGGGACGAGTGCCGCCGAACAAGCGGCGCCAGACGTGTCCCCGCGCCCCGCCACACACGCTCGCCCGTTGGCGAAGCGCAAAGGGGCCCAGCCCGCTGACCGCCGGCGGGTTGCAAGCACTTTACCGCGAGGGCCCTGCCGCGTCCGGCCGATCGCCCCACGCGATCCTCTCATACAGCGCCCGCAACTTCGCCCCGCGCCGCGCGTTGACCTGCCTTACCCACACCATGCGCCCCGTCAGGTGGCCCGCGAAGGGCCTGCCGGTTCCCGCTACCCCGCAGGCTTCCGTTGCCCCTGATACTGGCTGTCGTTGCGAAAGGGGATGCCCTTCACCTCTTCGACGATGAGTTGAGCGATGGACATCCCCGGCCGGAGAATGAAGTCCACGTCGCCGAGATTGATCATCTCCAAGGTGAGCGTGCCGTCAAACCCCGGATGCACGGTCGGCGCGGTAAAGTGGATGAGGATGCCGCAGCGTGCGCGGCTGCTCTTGCCCTCGATGCGGGCAGCGAGGCAGGTATCGAGCTCGGGCAGGATTGGTAGACGAACGCGCTCGCGGGTCAGGCCGAGCACGAATTGATGGGGCCGAAGCGAGAAAGGCTGGTCCTCCGTGATCTGGACGGACCGGGAGTTTCGAGCCATGAATTCGGCGAGCTTGCCTTCTCGCGTCAGGTCGAACGAGAATTGCCCCTTCTGGAGGATCGATATCTCGTTGCCGAGCGTCAGGTTGACGGAGTGCGTGTCGTAGGGACACTCCCGCCCCGGCTCCGGCCGGCGCGGAAGTGGCTCCGGGTCGATGGTGAGCCGCCCCGAGTCGATGGCCATTTGAACCTGGACGTTCGAGAGAATCATGGGCTACCCACGGGGCTGGCAGGCTGCTCTCTCGTCTCGACCTGGCCCCCATCGACCGTGACGTACTCCTGCCCGTCGATGGTCTGCCGGGGCAAGCGCACGAGCAGCAGGTCTCCTTTTCTGCCCCACAGTTCTACGCGCATTTTGCCGGGCACGGAAACGTCCCGGGTGGGCTGGTGCTCGACCCGGACAGCCGAGGAGGGCACAAACAGCGAGAACTCGCGCCCACTCGCCTGCGACCCCGAGGCGACGTACTCGGAACTGAACTGACCCGGCGTGATCGTGCAAAGCAACCAGGCTTCCATCTTTATCGTCTCCTTCCCGTCTCCGCACCCGGGAAAAGCAACCGAACCCGGCAAGGGAGGGCGAAACCACGCACGCACGATCTTACTTGCTGGCAAACCTTGCGCCGTCCACAAACTCAACAACCTTGAGTTTACTGGACAAATGACCACTTTTCTAGCGGAGAGGGAGTGCAGCCTTCAATTTGTGACCTATAAGGCCTAGCGGAAGAACCGGGCGTGAGCACGGAGGGATGCTCGGAGGGACGGTAAACTTTTCACCTTGACGTGCAAGCCTTACAGGGGAAGTGAAGAGCCCTGCAATCGCTCTACTGCAACGGCCCCGCCGCGCTCGGCCGATCGCCCCACGCGATCCTCTCGTACAACGCCCGCAACTTCTCCCCCCGGCGCGCGTTGACCTGCCCCACCCACGCCACGCGCCCCGCCAGGTGCCCCGCGAAGTCGGCCCGCCCCACGCGGTTCTGCGACGCCGGCCCCTGCCGCACGCAGTTGGTCAGGATCGCCTTGAGCCGGTCGTAGACGTCGCGCCCACAATTCGGATGGGCGTTGACGACGATGCCCGCGAGTTGCTGCCGCACGCTCTGCCGCATGAATCGGCTCTTGCGCGGGTTGGCCTCGAAGCCCTCCTCCAGCGCGAGGCGGCACACCATCACCTGAAAGCGCCGGGCGCTCTGTTCCAGCTCGATCCCGCCCGAAAACGCCAGGTCGTCGGCGTAGCGCGTGTAGACCGCCCCCGCCTCCCGCGCCAGGCCCGCCAGCCGGCAGTCGAATCGGTAGGCGCACAGGTTGGCCAGCGCCGGCGAGGTCGGGGCGCCCTGCGGCAGGTGCGGTGCGCGAAAGAGATGGGGATTGATGCTCTTCTCCTCGCCGACGAAGTTGCCCGGCACCACGTTAGTACAGAGGCCAGTCAACGCCCGCGCCACGCCGAGCGGGTAGCCGGCGCTGCGGAACAGGGCGTGGACGCGCGCGGCGCGCACCGACGGGAAGAAGTCTTTGAGGTCGAAGCGCAGCACGATGCGCTGGCCGGCATGGGGCGCCGCGTAAGTCAGCACGGAGCGCCCGCGGCGATAGCCGTGCGCGGCCTCGTGAGGAGGAACGAGGTCGAGCAACTCGCGGAGGAGCTTGCGCTGGATCGCCTTGAGCCGTGCCTTGGGCCGTTCGAGCAGGCGCCGTTTGCCGTGCTTGCCGGGCAGCCAGTGGTAGGTGTAGTGGCGCAAGGGCCCGGCCGGCGCGTCGGCCTCGCGCCCCTGGCAGTCGGCGAACCAGTCGAGCTGGCACACCGGCAGGCCCAGCCAGTCCGCCAGCGCCGTCGTGGTCCGCAAAGGCGGGACGGCCCAGGACGACGGCGCGCCCGCGGCGGGAGACATGGCCGGCGCGGCCCCAGCGAGTATCCGTTTCGGGCGGGAGAGGAAGTTGCGAGCGTGGACGAGATACTTCCTGTCCTCCCCAAGAAAGGCCAGGAGAGCGTCGGCGGCTGCGGGGCGTTCGGGGAAGGTTAGGAGGAGGCGGCCGACGAGCGGGCGCAGCCAGCGCTCGCGCCGGGCGAGGGCCCGGGCGCCGCTCTCGACCAGCGCCTCGACCGACCAGGCGCCGGCCCGGAAGGCGGTGGCGAGCTTCTGAGTCAGGCCTTCGATTCGGTCCATGATAATCGGCGGGGCGCTCCAACCCGTCTCGTGAGGCACGACCCCGAGCCCGGCGAGCCGGGCTATCGGTCGTGCGGCGTCATGCGGTAACGAAGCGCTCCCCCGGGGTGTCCCCGGAGAGACGAGCAAAGCTGCCCGAAGGCGGCCTCCTCGCCGTCTTGGAGCGCCCCGCCGAGCCCACATCATGCGAAAGGCAGCGCAAACTGTCAAGCACCGTAGGAACCTTCCCGTCTCGCTTCTGATCGCTAGGATATCCGTTGATTTGGGCCCCGCCCTCGCGGCCCTGCGCAGCAGCAAGGACCAACGATGTCTTCCCACTACGTCCCCCACACCAAGGTGCCGGCGCTCGTCTTCCCCACCAGCGCCCAGGCCGCGCGCCACGTCGCCCTGATGATCGAGAGCCTGATCCGCCAGAACAACTCCGCCAGCCGCGCCACCGTCCTCGGCCTGCCCACGGGCTCGACCCCCGTCGGCCTCTACCGCGAACTCATTCGCCTGCACCAGGAGGCGGGCCTCGACTTCTCGCGCGTCATCACGTTCAACCTTGACGAATACTTCCCGATGAAGCCGGACGACCCCCAGAGCTACCGGCGCTGGATGCAGGAGACGTTCTTCGACCACGTCAACGTCCCGCCCCAGAACGTCCACGTGCCCGACGGCACCATCGCCCCCGAGGAGGCCGAGGACTACTGCCTTCGCTACGAGCAAAAGGTTCGCCGCGCCGGCGGGATCGACCTCCAGGTCCTCGGCATCGGCCGTACGGGCCACGTTGGCTTCAACGAGCCCGGCTCCACGCGCCACAGCCGGACGCGCCTCGTCACCCTCGACCCCGTGACCCGGCGCGACGCCGCCAGCAGCTTCTTCGGCGAGGAGAACGTGCCGCACCAGGCCCTGACGATGGGCGTCGGCACCATTCTGGATGCGAAAAAGATCGTGTTGATGGCCTTCGGCGAGCACAAGGCCAAGATCGTCCAGCGCGCCGTCGAGGGAGCGGTCAGCGACGTGGTCGCCGCCAGCTTCCTCCAGCAGCACAACGACGCCACCTTCCTCCTCGACGAGGCCGCCGCGGGCGAACTGGCTGCCATCGCCCGGCCGTGGACCATCGGGCCGGTCGATTGGACGGCCGTGCGCATCCGCAAGGCCGTCATCTGGCTGAGCCTTCAGGTCAAGAAGGGGCTGCTCAAGCTCTCCGACGACGACTACCGCGAGCACGAGCTCTACGAGCTCCTGCGCGAGCACGGCCCAGCGAGCGTGCTGGGGCGGCGCGTCTTCGACGAGATGATGGCGACCATCTGCACCCAGCCCGCGGGCCAGGCGCCCGGCACGGCGCTGATCTTCAGCCCGCACCCCGACGACGACGTCATCAGCATGGGGGGGACGTTGATCCGCCTCGTAGGGCAGGGCAACAAGGTCCACGTCGCCTACATGACCAGCGGCAACATCGCCGTCTTCGACCACGACGCCCACCGCTTCGCCGACTTCGTCGTCGAGTTCAACCGCCTCTTCCACATCGACGAGAAGCGCACCGAGGCGATCCGCGAGCAGGTGGACGCCTACCTGAGCTCGAAGAAGCCCGGCCAGCCCGACTCGGAGGAGTTGCTCAAGATCAAGGGCCTGATCCGCCGCACGGAGGCGCGAGCCGCCGCCCTGGCCTGTGGCGTGCCCGCCGAGCAACTGGAGTTCATGGACCTGCGCTTCTACCGCACCGGCACCATCGCCAAGGCGCCCATCCACCCGCAGGACGTCGCCGACATTGTCGCTCTGCTGGAGCGGTTGCGGCCCGCTCAGATCTACGTCGCCGGGGAGCTGTCCGACCCGCACGGCACCCATCGCGTGTGCGCCGAGGCGATCTTCGACGCGGTCCGGCAGGTGAGGCCCCGCGGGCTCGAGTTCGAGGTGTGGCTCTACCGGGGGGCGTGGGAGGAGTGGGAGCCGCACGCGATCGAGCGCGTGGTGCCGCTCAGCCCCGAGGACGTGGAGCGCAAGAAGCAGGCGATCTTCCGCCACCAGTCGCAGAAGGACCGCGCCATGTTCCCCGGCGGGACCGACGTGCGCGAGTTCTGGCAGCGCGCCGAGGACCGCAACAAGCAGACGGCCAACCTCTACGACCGCCTCGGGCTGCCGGAGTTCTACGCACTCGAAGGCTTCGTCCAGTGGCGGGGAGCGTGAGGCTTTCGGGCTGGGGCTCGATGGCAGAATGGGCGGAGTGGGAGCCTCGAAAACCGGCGCTGTCAAACCGTTCGCGTTGTTCCGGCACCCTCTCCCCCTTCCCGGTGCGCGGGAGGCGCCTTTGCATGCAGGCGCGCGGCCTTGATCTCCGACCGTAGAATGTAGGTGGGACAGGCACACAGCTTCTCATGGCCTGAGGGAGCTCGAGCGAATGAACGGTTTCACGGAAAACAGGGCACACGGAGCGTCGGAGCGGCCCGGGCGGGACGACGAGCCCATGACGTGGGGCGCCAGCTCCGCCATGTTGCCCCTCGTTGGCCGCGTCGCGCTGGACGTTCAGCGCCACCACCAACGCCTCGCCCGGTTGCGCCCCGAGCTGGCCCGGCTCGAACGCGCTCGCCTGAAACTGGCCTGGCCGCAGCGCTCGCGGCGCTATCAGCTCCAGGAAGAGATCGTCGTCGCCCAGGCCGAGTTTCGCACCGCCGTCGCCGAACTGGAGCGGCTGGGCGTGGCTCTTCTCGACGCCGGCAGCGGGCTGGTCGGCTTCCCGACCGTCGTCGATGACCGCCGCGCCTTCTTCTCCTGGCAGCCCGGCGAGGAAAGCCTCGGCTACTGGAACTTCGCCGACGACACGGAGCGCCGGCCGGTGCAGTCCGACTGGACGCGCCCCGCCAAGCCGGCCCGCGCCCGCAAATCGCGGCGCGACAAGCGCTAGTTTCGGCCCGATCCAGACTTCCCCACGCTTCACAGTCGTAGGGTGGGCCGAGTC
>JBBSEZ010000209.1:0-16721 GCA_038239195.1 Gemmatales bacterium | reverse complement strand
CATCACCGCAAAGGGCGTTTTTGCCGCGAACCGCTCGAACACTTGGCCCAATAGCATGGATTCCCTCCCCTCCCAGTTGCCGTATCTTGCCGCTCTCCATACTGTTATAGCAAGTTCTGGTCACCTTGGAAGGGCTGGTCCCCCGACTGACGCGGGTGCGGAAACTCCTCGGGCAGATCGACGAGCAGCAGAGGCCCCACTACACCGCCGTCTTCCTCAAGAAGATCGAGGGGTGCATGCAAGGCTTCGCCAAGAGCCGGAAGGAAAAACGCGCCGCGATGGTCAAGGCGAAGGGCTACCTACGCAGCAAGGAACCCACGACCTACCGTAAAAAGCTCACCACTGCCACGGCGCTGGTGTACGTCCTGACGGAGTGGGACCGCCAGGAGGCGGTGCCCACTTTCGCCTGGCTTCTGGAGCAACTCGACCCCCTCCCGGTCAACCGCCTCTTCCTGCTTTACTCCACCCACTTGCTCATCGGGTCGATGCCCACGGCCGGCTACTCCCAGGACAAACTCGACAAGTTGGCCGCCTACAAGCGCCTGTCGCAGAAGCTCTTCCCAAAAGTTGAGCGAACCACCGTCACGGCCTGGAACGCGAAGTACGACGAGACCGATTTCCGCGCCGTCATCCTCGGGGAGCCTGTCCCCGTCGCGTCGCAGCCTACCCTCCAACTCAGGATCTACCCGGATATCGGTGACTTCGAGGACCCCAACACGATGGACCTGCATCCAGAGGTAGACGCCTTGCAGCGCACGATGCTTTCATTCTTGCGTGCGAAATAGGCCCGACGCAAGCTGGCCACCCGACTGGCCATGCCCGGTCGGTGGCAAACCTCCCGGAGCTTACGATGAAGATGCCGCGCCCGCGCCCCTTTCTGTTCCTTTCTTTGGCTGCCCTGCTCGCGCCGGGCTGCCGCAAGCCTTCCGAGGCCCAGCAGTTCCGCGACTTGGTGAAGAAAGTTCAGGCAGGTGAATCGGCCGAGATCGACTGCGAAGTACTTGTTGGAGCACATACATGGCGCGTCTCCTCTGGCCGCTTTCATCTCGCCAGCTAATCCTGGTCCTGAGTTCGGTCCTCCTGTTGGTAACCATTGTGGGGCTGACCTTCATGAATAGGCGGTTACCTCTCCCTGACACTGAGGAACCCAAGACGTTCAAATTGCTTGCATCGAAAACCGAGATTCTTTCGGAGGTGGGGCCTGAATCTGTTGACCAGACCATCGAGGGGCTGCCCTCCTTCTTGGATCAGAACCTCGCTGCGGCCGCGTCCGGGGGCGATTTCTGCCCTGAAGCCTACGCGACGGTGAGGCGTTTCGTCCCTCGGCTGACACGGGTGCGGAAACTCCTCGGACAGATCGACGAGCGCCAGAGGCCCCACTACACCGCCGTCTTCCTCAAGAAGCTCGAGGGGTGCATGCAAGGCTTCGCCAAGAGTTGGAAGGAAGAACTAGCCGCGATGCACAACGCGAAGGGCCCGCTTCTCCTTGCGGCGCCCACGAACTATGGCAAAAAGCAAGCCACTGCCACGGCGCTGGTGTACATCCTGACGGAGTGGGATCGGCAGGAGGCGGTGCCGACTTTCGCCTGGCTTCTGGAGCAACTCGACCCCTTGCCGGTCAACCGGCTCTTCCTGCTTTACTCCACCCACGTGCTGATCGGTTCGATGCCCACGGCCGGCTTCTCCCAGGACAAACTGGACAAGTTGGCCGCTTACAAGCGCCTGTCGCGGAAGCACTTCCCGGAAGTCGAGCGAACCACCGTCACCGCCTGGAACGCGAAGTACGACGAGACCGACTTTCGCGTCGTCATCCTCGGTGAGCCTGTCCCCGTCGCGTCGCAGCCTACCATCCAACTCAGGTTTTACCCGGACATTGATGACTACGAACACCCCAACACGATGAAACTTGGCATGGAGGCAGACGCCTTACAGCGCACGATGCTTTCCTGTCTGCGTGCGAAATAGGCCCAACGCAACCTAGCCACCCTACTGGCCATCCCTGGTCTGTGGCAAATCTCTCTGGAGCCGACGATGAAGAGGCGGTATCCGCAACTCGTTCCGTTACTTTGTTTGGCTGCCCTGCTCGCGGTCGGCTGCCGCAAGCCTTCCGAGGCCCGGCAGTTCCGCGACCTGGTGAAGAAAGTTCAGGCGGGGGAATCGACCGAGATCGACTGCGGCAAACGGATGTCGATTGCGGACGATCAACTCAAGGAACTAACCGCTGCATCCGGCATGGAGAAGCTCGACACCCTCATTCTGGACGACACCAAGGTGACGGACGACGGGATCAAGGCGCTGCCCTGGCTCCCGGGCCTGAGGATGTTCTCGGCGTCGAACACGCAGATCACCGACGCAGGACTTGCCCATCTCCCCAAGGTGGGCAATCTGGAGCATCTTCGGCTCGACCAGGCACGGATTACCGACCTGGGGCTCCAGACGATAGGGAAGATGAAGTCCCTGCGGAAACTGTCCCTGTGGCGCTGCGCCGTCACCGACCAGGGGCTGCTCCATTTGCAGCACCTCTCCAATCTCGAACACCTGAGCCTCGACGAGACGCAAGTGACCGGGCCCGGCGTCCGACAACATCTGGCGGAGATGAGCTCGCTCCGCTACCTGTCGGTCTGGAAAACGAAGGTCGGCCCGGCAGACGCCCAGGCATTGCAAGCGCGCAACCCGGAGTTGAAGGTCAATCGGTAACGCCGGCCCGGGCTCTGGGGTGGCGGAGGGGGCCCTTCTGTGCCATTCGGGACACGATTCAAGCCGGCTAGCTGCTTGTTCCTCTTGCTCGTTCCGCAGGCTGGGCTGCTTGCCTGGTCCGCCACCCGCCACAGCCCGGGCATCGACGAGGTCGGCCACCTGGCGGCAGGGTTGCACCACTGGCGAACCGGACGGTTCGATCTGTACCGAGTCAACCCCCCGCTCGTCCGGCTCGTGGCCACCGCCCCCCTGGCCCTGAGTGGCGTCGAGTTGCCCGACGTTGCGGTCGATCCCAGCCCGACCGCCCGCGCAGAGTTCGATCTCGGGCGCCGGTTCGTCGATAAGCACGCGGAGCAGGCGTTCTGGTACTTTACCCTTGCGCGCTGGACGTGCATCCCGTTCGCCCTTCTTGGCACGAGCGTCGTGTTCGCGTGGGGGACCGCGCTCTACGGACGGGCGGGCGGGCTGCTGTCCGCTTGCTTGTGGGTGGTGTGTCCAAACGCGCTGGCGAACGGCCAGATGATCACGCCGGACACCGGGGCGACGGCCCTCGGGCTGGCTGCCTGCTACCTGTTCTGGCGGTGGCTCAGCACGCCAACGTGGTCCGCCTCCCTCTGTGCGGGGGTTGTCCTCGGGCTGGCGGAACTGAGCAAGACCACCTGGGTCTTGCTCGCTCCGCTCTGGGTGATTTCCTGGTTTGTCTATCGGGCCCGAAAACCCGACCGAGCGGTTGCCGGGTGGCGGACGGAGGCCTTGCAGATGGGCACGGCCTTCCTGCTCGCACTCTACCTACTCAACGCCGGGTATGGGTTCGAGGGCTTTGGCACCCGCCTGGGCAGGTTCTGGTTCGTCAGTCGCGCACTCACTGCCGAAGGGCCTTCGGGCCAGCGGGCGAACCGATTTGCCGGGACGGCGGTGGCCGACCTGCCCGTCCCGCTCCCGAGGAACTACGTTCAAGGGATCGACGTCCAGAAGAGAGACTTCGAAGCCGGGTTCCGATCCTACTTGCGGGGGGAGTGGCAGACCGAGGGGTGGTGGTATTACTACTTCTACGCGTTGGCGGTGAAGGCCCCGCTGGGAACGCTGCTCGTGTTCGGCCTGGCGGCTCTGAGCTGCCTGCTGCGAGCGCCCGTTCCCTGCGGTTGGCGGGACGAATTGGTCCTTCTCCTCCCCGGGGCCACCGTTTTGGGCTTTGTCAGCTCCCAGACCGGGTTCAACCACCACCTCCGCTACGTCCTCCCTGCCCTCCCTTTTCTGTTCATCTGGGCCGGCCGCGCGACCGCCTACCGGGGGCGCTTCCTCTGGTGCTGGGCCGTTGCCATCGGGATGGGGACGGGGGCGGCCGCGGTCAGCAGCCTGGCGGTCTATCCGCACTCGATGTCGTACTTCAACGAGGCTGCCGGAGGACCGCTTCGGGGGCCCGAACATCTGGTCGATAGTAACGTCGATTGGGGGCAAGACCTGCTCTATCTGCGCGATTGGTTGAAGGACCATCCGGAAGCCCGGCCGCTCGGCCTGGCCTACTTCGGTTTCATCGACCCGCGAGCCGCTGGCATCGAGTTCACCCTCCCGCCCAGGGGGCCGGTTGCCCCGGCCGACCTCATGCCGCCCCGGTGCGAGCAGTTCGGGCCGAGACCGGGGTGGTTCGCGGTCAGCGTCAGCCTCCTCCGAGGAATGCACTACCCGGTCGCCGACGGGGCCGGGAGGGACGAGTACGTCGATGGTCCGTGGTACGGCTACTTCCTCCGGTCCCGCCCCGTCGCGCGGGCCGGGTATTCGATCTGGATCTACCACCTGGACGAGGTAGAATGCGACCGCATCCGTGCGGAGCTCGGGCTCCCTCCATTGGCGCCCGCCCGCCCGCCCGTAGTTGCGGAGACGACATCTGCCCCGAGGATGAACCGAGTTCGCGCTGAGGTTTTTCCGCCGCCGGGCCTCGCAATAGGACATGAGCAACCCAACCCTCGCCCTGCTCAACGACGGCCTGCGCCCACTCTGCTCGCCCGAGATCGAGCGCCAGCGCCCCCGCGCCGCCCAAGGCCCCCGGCGTCCTGTTCGTGGACGTGGCCGCCACGACTTCGACCCAAGGTCAATAGAATCTCCATCAGAAATGCTTATTTCGACCGGAAGAAAGCGATCGCCTGGCGCATGGCCGAGGACACCGAGGTGGTGTGATCGCCCGGGACGCTGACGGCCTGCACGTCGAGGCCCGCCTTGCGGGCGAGGCTGGCCGTCTCCTCGCTCGGCCCCTTGAAGAAAAACTCCTGCGACCCGTAGTAGATGCGCACCGGACACTTGAAACTGCGCGCGAACGCCAGCGGCGAGCGCATCTGCAGTTCGCGCTTGTTGTTCAGGTCGATGGGGAGCGGGAACGTCTGGGAGCGCGCCCACGAATCCTGGTCGGGCGAGCCGGAGAAGGCGGCGGCGGCCCGAAAGCGCTTCGAGGTCATGGCGGCCAGCAGCGTGAGAGTGCCACCGGTGCTGTGGCCGGCGACGAAGAGGCGAGTGGGATCGACGTGCGGCTGGCGCGCCAGTTCCTCGGCGGCGGCGAGGACGTCCTCGACCTCGTTGTAGAACATGCTGTAGGCGCCGGGCTGCCCGTTCTCGGCGCGCAGGACGGGGACCATCACCACGAAGCCGGCGTCGCGGAAGGGCCGGGCCTGCTCCCAGTCGTCCTCGCCGAAGGCGAAGCCGTTGTGGAGGTAGAGGACCGCCGACTTGCGGGGGCCCGGGAAGGGAGGGGGAGCGCTGACCCAGGCCTTGAGGCGCAGCCCGCCCGAGACGTAGGCGACCTCGCGCGCCTCGGGCGGCAGGCCTTCCGGCAGCCCCTGCGCCGGCCCGTCCGCGGGCGCAGGGCCCTGGCGCGTGAGCCGGGTCTGGAAGCGAGCCCGAGCGTCGGCGTAGTCCTCTTTCTGCTCTGGAAAGGTGGAGCGCGTTTCGTAGTAGACGATGAAGCCGACCAGCCCGCCGCAGACGAGCAGGAGGACCAGCCCGCCGCCGAGCAGCGCGAGGAGCAGAGGCTTGTAGCTCCCCTGTTTGCGCACCTCGAGATCGCGCGGCCGGTCGCCTTCCGAGGAAAGGGCGATCGGCGCGCGACAGGCCGGACAGCGCGGGCGGTCGGCGAACTCGCTCAGCCGCGACCACTCGCCACACTCCACGCAACGAACAAGGGGCATGGCAATTCGCCCTGTCGAATCGGGTCAGGGGAAGAAAGCGGGCTCCCCAAATAGTTTAGGCGAGCGGCAGGGACCTCCTTGTAGGACGGCTCTCCCGAGCCGTCCTACAGGAAGCGGAGCCCCTGGATAGTTTAGCCGAGGGCGGCGCGAGAGCAAGGAGCGGCGCGCTAGCCGAGGGCCAGGGCGCGGGCGCTGGCCTCGTCGGCCGCGAAGTGCATGATGCTGGGCAGGCGCACGAACTGCAACACCTGGCTGACCAGGGGCGGCACGGAATGGACGACGAACTGCCCGCCGCCCTGGGTGAAGTGCTTGTGGCAAATCAGCAGCCAGCTGATGCCGCTGGAGTTGATGAACGTCGTCTTGCCGAGGTCGAGGAGCACCTTGCGCGCGAAGCCGGCCTGTCCGAGCAAGTTGGCCATCGGCTCGTTGCCCTGCGACACCATCTGGGTGATCTGCCCTTCGCAGGACAGCCGGACCACCTCGCCCTCGTCGGCCACCAGGATCAGCTTCACCGGCCCCTCCCCTACGAGTCGAGACAGAATACGACTTTCAGTTGTAGCGCGGCGCCCGCCGCGCTGTCAAGGCGCCGGGGCGAGTTTTTCCGCCTCCGGGGCCGCCAGGCGAGCATCGCGTTCGACCGCCTTGCGCAGCGCGTCGAGCCGGAGCCGGACGTCGCGCGCGAAGAAGGCCGCCAGGAGCGGGGCCAGGAGACGGCCCAGCCAGCCCAGCCGGACGGTAAAATGGTAGCGGAAGGCCACGCGTGTCTGCCCGGCCCCCACCTCGTCGAAGCGCCAGGAGCCGGCGAAGGAGCGCAGCAGCCACGGCCCGCGCGTCATGCGGACCGCCGCCACGCGCGGCGGAGAGAAGGTGAGGTATTCCGTCTCCATGCCCACGCCGTACCAGGCGACGCACCAGGCGCGCACGCCCACCGCGGCCCGCGCTCCGTTCAGGAGGCGGGCCTCGCGCAAGAACGGGTCCCAGGCGAGGCGCCGCTCGTAATCCTGCGTGAGGGCGAACAGGGCGGCGCGCTCGGCTCGTAGGACGATAGAATGTTCCAGGGTTGGCATGATGGCGCTCCCGTGCGGGCCGGACCGTCGATCGCTCCTCGAGAAACCGCAGCATGAGTTCGAACTTAACCTTGGCCCCCCCCATCAGCCGCGGTGCCGTCGCCGCGCTGGGGCTCGGCCTGGCCTCCTGTTTCTTCGGCGCCCTGGCAGGGCTTCCCGCTCTCTACGTGGGCCTCCTGGCGGTACGGGCCATCAACCTCGGCGCGCCTCCTCTGCGTGGGATGCGCCTGGCCGTCGCCGGCATGGTCCTGGGCGGGCTGACCAGCCTCGTCACCCTGGCAGGCGTGGGCGCGGTGATCGTCGTCTACCTCAACGTCCGCGCCAATCGCGCCGGCTGCATCAACAACCTGCGCCAGCTCGGCATGGGCACGCTGCGCTACAGCGACGCGCACGCCGACAACTTTCCGCGCGCCGCGCTGCCCAACGCCAACCTGCCGCCGGAGGAGCGCCTGAGCTGGGTGGCCGGGCTGCTGCCCTACCTCGGCGAGGTCGAGGTCGTCCACAAGCGCTACGGCGACCTGTCCGACAAGATCGATCGCAAGCAGGGCTGGGCGGCCCCCGCCAACGCCACCGCCCTGAACGCGCCGCTGACCGTGTGCCTGTGCCCCTCGCACCCGCACTTTGACCCGAGACACCGGCCCGGCCTGACGCACTACGTCGGCCTGTCCGGGGTCGGCCCGCGCGCCGCGTTCTTGCCGACCGAAAGCGGGCGCGCCGGGATCTTCGGATACGATCGAAGGGTGCGCGTCGAGGACCTGATCGCCGGGCGGAGTTGCACCATGCTCCTCGTCGAGACGGCCCACGAGAACGGCCCCTGGCTGGCGGGGGGGCACCCGACCGTCCGCGAGCTGGCGCCCGACGAAACGCACTACGTCGGCCTTGGCCGGCCTTTTGGCGGGCTGCACCCCGGCGGGCTCAACGTCCTGTGGGCCGACGCCTCCGTGCGCTGGACGAGCGACCGCGCCCCGGCCGACGACTTCCGCGCGCTGGCCACGCTCGCCGGCAAGCCCGAAGGCCCCGAGGGCCACTGACGCTCTTGCTTGTCGTTTCGCGCCGGCCTCGCGAACTGAAACCCCGGTCGGCGTGGTGTGGTAGTATGCCAGGGACGGCGGAGGGCCGTCCCGTCCCTATCGTCGGAACCAACCGAAGAGGTTTATCCATGCCACCGCTGCTTTTGCGCGGGCTGCTCGCCGCGGCCATCACCGGAGGACTGCTCGGCGGCCTTCTCCTCGGCGAACGGACCGACGCCCGGGAGAAGGCCAAAGGCGGCGAGGCCGAAAAAGTCAGCGTCGATAAGCTCAACAAGAAGATCGACAACTTCACGCTCCTCGGCCCCGCCGGCAAGGTCGTCGCGCTGCACGGGCTGAAGGACAAGAAGGCCATCGTGGTCGTCTTCTTGTCGTTCGAGTGCCCCGTCTCCACGAGCTACTCCCCGGTGCTCGTCAAACTGCACAAAGAATATGCTTCCAAGGGGATCGCCTTTCTCGGCATCAACAGCAGCGAGGACAGCAGCGCGGCCGACGTCGCCAGGCAAGCCGCCGAGTACAAGCTGCCCTTTCCCGTGTTGAAGGACGACCGCCTCAAGGCGGCCGATCACCTCAAGGCGCGGGTCGTCCCCGAGGCGTTCGTCCTCGACCACAACTTCGTCCTGCGCTACCGGGGGCGGATCGACAACGCCTATGCCGCCCGACTGAAGCGCAACAAGCAGACCACCAGCCACGACTTGAAGAAGGCCCTCGACGAGCTGCTCGCCGGCAAGGCCGTCGGCACGCCCGCGACGCGGGCCATCGGCTGCTTCATCCCGCGCGGCGAGGCGGTGAAGGCGACCACCAAGGTAACGTATCACCGCGACGTGCTGCCGATCTTGCAGCAGAACTGCCAGCAGTGTCATCGGCCAGGCGAGGTCGGCCCCTTCTCGCTGATGACCTACAAGCAGGCCTTCAACTGGGCGAGCGACGTCAAGGACTACACGCACGACGGGCGCATGCCACCCTGGAAGCCGAGAGACGGCGTGGCCTTTCACAACGAGCGCAAACTGAGCAAGGCGCAGATCGACACGCTGGCGTCGTGGGTCGATGGCGGGGCGCCGGAGGGCGACGCGAAGGACGCCCCGCCCGCGAAGAAGTTCACCGAGGGCTGGCAGCTCGGCAAGCCCGACCTGGTGCTGGAGGTGCCGGAGGAGTTCACGATCGGCCCGGCCGGGAAGGACGTGTTCCGCTGCTTCGTCCTGCCGACGGGGCTGAAGGAGGACAAGTTCGTCACGGCCGTCGAGGTGCGCCCGGGCAACAAGCGCGTGGTGCATCACTCGCTCAACTTCTTCGACCTGAGCGGAGGGGCGCGGAAGAAGGAGAAGCAGGAGCGGGATCGGGTGAAGAAGGCCGAGGAGCAGGACAGAGGGCCAGGATACTCGGCGTCGATGGGCATTGGCTTCGTGCCGGAGCCGGGCAAGTTCGGCGGGGTCGGCGGGTGGGCGCCGGGCCAGCGGGCCCGCCATCTGCCCGAGGGCTATGGCTACCCGCTGCCGAAGGGCTCCGACTTCGTGCTTCAACTCCACTACCACCGCAACGGCCGGGTGGAGAAGGACAAGACGCGCATCGGCCTCTACTTCGCCAAGGGCGCGGGCATCAAGCCGTTCAAGTCGATGGTGCTCCCGGGTCGTTTCCTGGTCATCCCGGCCGGCCAGGAGCGCTTCCGCGTCAAGGGCACGATCGAGGCGCTGGAGGAGTGCGAGCTGCACTCGGTCATGCCGCACATGCACATGCTCGGCAAAGAGATCAAGGTGACGATGGTTCCTCCGGGCGGGCAGGCCAAGACGCTGATCGACATCAAGGACTGGGACTACAACTGGCAGGAGACGTACTTCTTGAAGGAGCGCCTCAAGGTGCAGGTTGGGACGAAGTTCGGCGTCGAGGCGGTCTTCGACAACAGCGCGAGCAACCCGAACAACCCGTTCAGCCCGCCGCAGTGGGTGCGCTTTGGCGAGCAGACCGACAACGAGATGTGCTTCGTGTTCCTGGGCGCGACCAACAACGCCCGGCCGGGGCGGATTCGCGTGAAGGTCGAGGGCGGCACGCGGCGCCCGCCGCGCCCGCAGCCGGAGGAGGCGCGGCCGCCCCAGAGCAAGCCGCCGACGCCCGGCACCGGGGCGGCGAAGGGGCGCTGAGGCGCCGAGACGCTATCGTTCAAGGAGCGGGCGCCCCGCGCCCGCTCCTTTTCTCCACGGAGCTTACCGATGCGACGAACCTCGTGGTGCGCGGGGCTGATGGCGCTGTGCCTGGTCCCGCTCGCCCGGACAAGCGGGGCCGACGCCCCCGCCCTTCCCAAGCCGCACAGGGCACAAGAATTTGAGGTGCCGTATCGGCTGACGATACCGAAGCACATCCTGGTGCGGGCGAAGATCAACGGCAAGGGGCCGTACAACTTCATCCTCGACACCGGCGCGCCGCTGCTGCACGTGGCGGTGCCGGTGGCCAAGAGGGCGGGGCTCAAGGCGGACGCCAAGAAGTGGGCGACGATCGAGCGCTTCGAGATCGAGGGCGGGGTGGTGGTGACCAACGCCAAGGCCCACGTCGAGACGCCTTTCCAGCTCGAAGGCATGAACGGGCTAGGGCTGGCGGGGGTCGAGGTCCACGGGATGATCGGCTACAGCGTGCTGGCAAAGTACCGCATGACGATCGACTTCACGCGCGACAAGATGAAGTGGGTGCCGCTGGACTACAAGCCGCAGCCGCTCGTCGGCCTGGGCGGGAAGGGCGGCGGCCAGGGCGGGCTGGAGGCCATCGGCGGGATGATGAAGGTGCTGGGCGCGCTGATGGGCAAGAAGGCGGAGCCGATCGTGGTGATGCGCGGCTTCTTGGGCGCGACGCTGGCGGACGGCGACGAGTATCCGATGGTGAAGAGCGTGCTGGCGACCGGGCCGGCCGGGTCGGCGGGGGTGCGCGTGGGCGACAAGATCAGCCGCGTGGCGGGGCGCGGGGTGTACAACACGGCCGACGTGGGCAAGGCCCTTGCCCGCGAGGCGAGGCCGGGGCAGACGTTCAAGTTGACCGTGATCCGCGGGGCGGAGACGAAAGAGATCGACGTGAAGCTCGGGGAGGGCCTCTGAGATGAAGCGATTCCTGTTTCCCGCGGCGATTTTGGGGCTCGTCCTGTCCGTGACGCCGGGGCGGGGCGAGGCGCCCGCGCCGGGCAAGCCGATCGCGGTGCCGTTCGAGTTGCTGAAGTCGAACCACATGGCGGTGAAGGTCAAGGTGAACGGCAAGGGGCCGTATCGGCTGATCTTCGACACCGGCGCGCCGATCACGCTGATCAACAACAAGCTGGCCAAGGAGGCGGGGGTCCTCGACAAGATGCCGAAGCCCGCCTTCACGGTCTTCGGCTCGATGGGCGAGGCGAAGGCGAAGACGTTCGAGGTCGGCGACGTGAAGGCCACGAACGTGCCGGTGATCGTGATGGACCACCCGACTGTGAAACTGATCGCCCAGAAGCTCGGCCCGATCGACGGGCTGGTCGGCTTCCCGTTCTTCGCGCGCTATTCGATGACGGTGGACTACCAGGCCAAGACGCTGACGTTCGTGCCGAACGGCTACAAGCCGCCGGACGTGATGAAGGGGATGATGACGGCCCTCATGGCGATGGGCAAGCAGCAGACGAGGGTGCTGGCGCCGGCGGCGCAGTGGGGGATGACGGTGAGCAAGGAGAGCACTGACGAGGACGCGGGCGTGACCGTCAAGCAAGTGGTCGCCGGGAGCGCCGCGGCAGCGGGCGGGCTGAAGGTCGGCGACCGCCTGCTGACGCTCGATGGCCGCTGGACGGACAGCGTTGCCGACACGTATGCGGCGGCAGGCCACGTCAAGGCGGGGACGACGGCCGTCGTGAAGGTGAAGCGCGGGGGCAAGGAAATCGAACTGCGGATCGCGCCGGCGGCGGGCTTGTAGGGAACGGCCTCCGTGCCGGTCCGCGGAGGAGGAACGCCACGGAGGCCGTTCCCTACAGGTTACGGGCCCCTCCCCCATTCGATGTTCCTCTACCCTGTTCGAGGCCCTCTCCCCCCCCTCTCAATGGCCAGCGAGGATAGCACCCATGTCGATGCGCCGCGCCTCCCTCCTGCTCCTGTTCGGCCTGGTGATCGCTCTTGTCCGGCCCTCGGGCGAGGGCGCCGAGAAGGCCCCCGCGAGGCCGACGGACAAGGCCCCGGTCGGCCGGATCATCGACGGCTTCCGCCTGGAAGACCCGCGTACCGCCAAGGTGATCGCCCTGGCCGACCTGAAGGACAAGAAGGCGATCGCCGTTGTCTTCCTCGGCACCGAGTGCCCCATCAACACGGCCTTCCTGCCGGTGCTGATCGACCTGCACAAGGCCTACCACGAGAAAGGCGTGCAGTTCCTCGGCATCAACGCCAACCGCCAGGACTCGCCGGCGCGCGTGGCCGAGCATGCCCGCAAGAACGGCGTCCCCTTCCCCGTCGTGAAAGACCCTGGCAACAAGATCGCCGATAAGTTTGGCGCCCGCCGCACGCCCGAGGCGTTCGTGCTGGCGCCGGGCGGGAAGGTGGTCTACCAGGGGCGCATCGACGACCAGTTCGGCCTCGACTACAAGCGCGCCGGCAAGCCGACGCGGCGCGACCTGGCGTGCGCCCTCGACGAGGTGCTGGCCGTCAAGGCCGTCTCGGTGCCGCGGACGCCCGTGGCCGGGTGCCTCATCGGCCGGGCGCGCGTGGCGAAGGCCCGCGGCGCCGTCACCTACGCCAAACAGGTGAGCCGGATCCTGCAGAAGAACTGTCAGGAGTGCCATCGGCCCGGCCAGATGGGGCCGATGGCGCTGTCCACCTACGACGATGCGGTGTCGTGGGCGGAGATGATTCGTGAGGTGGTGAGCGAGCGGCGCATGCCGCCGTGGTATGCCGACCCGAAGCACGGGAAGTGGATCAACGACCGGCGGCTGACGAAGGCGGACCGCGAGGCGCTGCTGGCCTGGGTGGACGACGGCACGCCGCGGGGGGACGACAAGGACCTGCCCGCGGCGCGGAAGTTCCCCGAGGGCTGGACGATCGGCACGCCCGACGTCATTTTCAAGCTGCCGAAGCCGTTCACGGTGCCCGCGAAGGCGCCGAAGGGGGGCGTGTCGTACCGCTACGTCGTCGTCCCCACCAACTTCAAGGAGGACAAGTGGGTGGAGCGCGCCGAGGCGAGGCCGGGCGCGGCGGAGGTGGTGCATCACATCCTGGTGTTCATCGCGGAGCCGGGCAAGCGCATCGACCCGGGCCGGCCGGGCGCGACGCTGGTGGGCACGGCCCCGGGCGAGATGCCGCTCTTGCTGAAGCCGGGCATGGCGAAGAAGGTGGCGGCGGGCTCGCGGCTGATCTTCCAGATGCACTACACGCCCAACGGGAAGGAACAGGTGGATCAGTCGATGATCGGGCTGATCTTCGCCAAGAAGCCTCCCACGCAGCGCGTCTTGACCCTGCCGATCCACGACGGCTGGTTCATGGCGCGTTTCAAGAGCATCCCAGCGGGGGCGGAGAACCACAAGATGGAGTGTACGCACGTGTTCAAGCAGGACGTGCGCATCACGGCCTTCATGCCGCACATGCACCTGCGCGGGAAGGACTTCCTGTTCGAGGCGATTCACCCTGACGGGCGCAGAGAGGTGCTGCTGTCGGTGCCGAGGTACAACTTCAACTGGCAGGGCATCTACAACGCCGCGGAGCCAATCAAGTTGGCGAAGGGGTCGAAGCTGCGCTGCGTGGCCCACTTCGACAACTCGGCGAAGAACCCGAGCAACCCCGACCCGACCATCAGCGTGACGTGGGGCGATCAGACCTGGGAGGAGATGATGGTGGGGTGGATCGATTACTGCGTCGAGGACGCGAAGCCATAAGGCGAGAGGAACTAGCCCGTAGGACGGCTCTCCTGAGCCGTCCTGCCGGGTGGTGGACGGCTCAGAAGAGCCGTCTTACGGGGAGAGGGCACAACATGACCGACAAACGCGCTCTGTCGCGTCGCGATTTCGTGCAGGCGACCGCCGGCGCGGTGCTGCTGGGCAACGCATTGCCGGCGTGGGGCGAGCCCGGCGCCAAGCTGCCGCAGCGGGTGCTGGGCAAGACGGGCGTGAAGGTGCCGATCCTCGGGCTGGGCACGGTGGCCGTGGGCAACTTCACCGACCGCAAGGCTGCGGCCGCCCTGCTCAACAAGGCCATCGACCTCGGCATCACGTACGTGGACACGGCCCCAGGCCGGACGCGCCAGGCGTTCCTGACCGGCTATGGGCGGGCACAAACGTACCTGGCGGGGGTGTTGAAGGAGCGCCGCAAGGAGGTGTTCCTGGCGACCAAGTGCCTGGAGACCGAAGGCGACAAGGTGCTGACCTTGCTGCGGAGCAACCTGAAAACCCTGGGGCTGGGGCAGGTCGATCTGGCCTACACCCACACGATCGGCCATGCGGCGTACGACTACGACGCCCTGGTGGGCCCGCGCGGGCCGATGGCGGTGCTGGCCAAGGCGAAGGCGGACGGCCTGACGCGCTTCGTCGGCATCACCGGACACAACCGGCCGGAGAAGTTCGCGAAGGTGATCGCGGCGCGGGACGTGGACGCGATGATGAACGCGGTGAACGTGGTGGACCGGCACACGTACGCGTTCGAGGAGATCGTCTGGCCGCTGGCGCGGAAGAAGAACGTGGGGCTGGTGGCGATGAAGGTCTTCGGCGGCGGGGGCTTCGGGGCGGGCTCGGCCAAGATGCCGGCCGAGCTGCGCGAGGCGTCGTTCCGGTTCGTGCAGAGCATCTCGGGGGTGGTGACGGCGGTAATCGGGATGGGGAGCGTGCGCGAACTGGAGCAGAACGTGCAGTGGGCCAAGACGTTCAAGCCGATGGGCGCGGCGGAGGCGAACGCGCTGAAGAAGAAGACGGTGGCGCTGGCGAAGGCGTGGGGGGCGCACTTGGATAAGCTGGACGGGAGGGGGGAGAAGGCGAGGCCGTTGCGGAACGCGTGAGGGCGCGGAAAGCAGCGACGAGGTGGTGTGCGAAGGCGGACGGCCTGACGCGCTTTGTCGGCATCACCGGACACAACCGGCAGGAGAAGTCTACGCGGGCGATCGCGGCGCGAGCCTCGGCCTACTCGCCCAGGGCGCGAAGCATCGCCCCAATTCCTCGCTCAATTCCATCTCCCGCAGGCCGACCGCCCGGAGAGCGAAGGGGGGCCAGGCACTGAGCGCCAACGGTTTCTCGGGCGTGAACAGGGCCTTCGGGTCGACGCGGGAACGAAACCCATGAAGCCCCGGGGCATTCTCCCACGCCGCTCCAATGGATCGATGCCCGGGTCGGGCAGGAGGGGCGGACCAGTTCGCCCCTCCTCTCGCCCTTCGCCTCTCTCACTTCACCCCAAATGAGTACACCGTTGTCTGCCGGTACGTCTCCCCCGGCTTCAGGATCGCCGACGGGAAGCTCTTCTGGTTGGGCGAGTCGGGGAAGTGCTGCGCCTCCAGGCAGAACCCGGCGTGTTTGTTGTACACCGCCCCGCCCTTGCCCTTCACCGTCCCGTCGAGGAAGTTCCCCGTGTAGAACTGCACCCCCGGCTCCGTCGTGAACATCTCCATCACGCGCCCCGACTTCGGCCCCTCCACGCGCGCGGCCGGCACCAGCTTCTTCTTCCCGCCACCGTTCACCACGTAGTTGACGTCGTAGCCGCCCGGGTTGCCCTTCTCCGGCTCGCCCTTCAACTCGCCGATGCGCACGCCGATCGCCTTGCTCTTGGTGAAGTCAAACGCCGTGCCCTTGACCGGGGCGAGCTTGCCCGTCGGGATGAAGGATGCGTCGGCGGGCGTGTACTTGCTGGCGAAGATCGTCAATTTGTGATCCAGAATGTCCCCCGTGCCCTGACCATCGAGGTTGAAGTAGGCGTGGTTGGTCAGGTTCACCGGCGTCGCCTTGTCGGTCGTCGCCTCGTAGTCGAGCTTCAATTCGTTCTTTGCGGTCAGCACGTAGGTCACGGTTGCGGTCAGCTTGCCGGGGTAGCCTTCCTCGCCGTCGGCGCTCGCGTACTGGAAGGAGACCGAGGCCGAGCCCCCCGCCGCCTTCGATCCTTTATGTGCCCACACGACCTTGTCGAAGCCCTTGAGCCCGCCGTGCAGATGGTTGGCGCCGTTGTTCGTCGCGAGCTTGTAGTCCTTGCCGTCGAGCGCGAACTTGCCCTTGGCGATGCGGTTGGCGTAGCGCCCCACGACACAGCCGAAGTAGGGGTTGCCCTTGCTCTCGAAGCCCTTCAGGTCGTCGTAGCCGAGTAGCACGTCGGCCGTCTTGCCCGCCTTGTCCGGCACGTGCAGTTCTGTCAGCGTCGCGCCGTACGTCATCACTTTCGCCGTCATCCCCTTGCCGTTGGTCAGCACGTACAGTTCGACCGCCTTGCCGTCGGCCGACTTGCCGAACTTCATCTTCTGCACCGCCGGTTCGGCCATCTTGTCCTTCCCCTTCGGCTCGTCGGCCATCGCGCTCAGACAGACGGCCCCTACCACCGCCATCAGCACCACGCCCCTACGCATTGCTCGGCCCCCTTGAAGAAATGGTCGTCGGACGCTCTTGTCTTATTCGGCGCGCGCAAGACGGCGAGACGTGAGGCGGCGAGCCAACACCATCCCCGGCAGGACGTAGGGTGGGCCGAGTCTTCGAGGCCCCATACGCACAACTTAACGCCAGGAGAGAACACGAAAGGGGGGGAAAACTCCTACTTCAACACCTGTTGCTACCAACAACTCGTGCGAAGAAGGAGTTCCCTGATGGACATCCT
>JBBSEZ010000208.1:0-16727 GCA_038239195.1 Gemmatales bacterium | reverse complement strand
CCTGCCCTCGGAGGGGCGGAGGGCGAGTTGTTGGAGGGAGAGGGCGGGCCCTGGCTGCCATTCCTGGAGCAGAGCGCCCATGCGCTCGAAGTTCCCGGGGTCTCGACTGTCCATGCCCTGGCAGGCGTCGCAGACGGGCGAGAGCCCCGGCGAGCGCTGGGCCCGGCGGAGCTTGACGAACACCTCGCTGTTCCACAGGCGGAGGAACTCTCGGCTGTCGGGGAAGTCGAACGCCGTCCGCGTCGAGAAGTCGATGCCGCCCAGCGGCCCCAGGCAGGGGTAGAGGAAGTGCCCCGGCCCGGGGGCGACGTGCGTGCGGTTGGTGCTCCCGATGGAGGCGATGCGCCAGAGCGAACGGCACAGGGCCCTCTCGCCCGGCTCGCCGGCGAGGCCCTCGACCAGCGCCGCCACCTGCGCGGGCGCCTCTTCGATGCCGGCAAAGTCGTAGAAGCCCCGCACCTCCACCCCGAAGGCGGCGCGCTTCTCTCCCGACGGCAGGGGGACCTCCAGGCTGACCGAGTGGGCTCGCGCCTCCCGGACCGTCTCCTCGTAGAGCTGGTCGTACTGATCCCGGCAGGAGTGAAACGACTCGTCGGCGCCGTAGCGCTTTGGCGAGACATACCCGTAGGACAAAAACGGAATGGCGGTGAAGCGGTCGATCCCCAGCGAGCGACATAGGGCCGGCATGCGCGGCAACTCGTGCAGGTTTTTTGCCGTCAACACCATCGAGCCGAACACCAGGGGCTGCAACGCCGCGCGCGCGCGCTTGGCCTGGTGCAACTCGGTCAGGCCGGCGACGAGCCGGCCGAAGAGGTCCTTGTCGCACAACTCGGCCCAGGTCTCCGGGGTGGCGGCGTTGAGCGACACGTTGACCCAGTCCGCCCGGGCGACCAAGGCGTCGATCAGCCCGCGCCGGCCGAGGGCGGTGCCGTTGGTGAAGAAGTTGATGCCGATCTGCGGGTAGTGCGACGCGACGTGCTCGAGGATGGCCGGGAGGTGGGGGTTGATCGTCGGCTCGCCCAGCCCGCTGGACAGGCGCAACACGTGCAAGTGGCGGAGGAAGTCCAGGCGGGCCATTCGCTCCACGTCCACGTTGCCCGCGTGGACGGTCTCGTGGGCGTAACTGCAGAACCGGCATTCGATGTTGCAGCGGCCGGTGAGGGAGAGGTGAACCTCGGGCGGAAAGCTCTCGAGCACCGCCGCCCCGATGCGATGCTCGAGCGCGTTGGCCAACTCGTTGAACACCCACGGCACCGAGGATCGGTCGCGCTGGCGGAGCAAGGCCTCGAGGACGCGCTGGGGCGAGCGGCCTGTCGGTGCCGTGTCCGCGGGCGAATAGAGGGCCTCGGCGAACGCCGTGTTCAGGTAGACGGGCGAAAAGGCCCCCCGCCGGCGATGCGCGTTCTCCATGCCTGCCCCGGCGGGGGAATGTTGGGCCCGGCTACCGGGCCCGGGGACCACCTCGAAGGCGGAAAGGTCTGCTCGCGGGCGGGCCGGCCCGGTCGAAGTGGCGCCGAGCACGGCGAGGGCTTGCGTCAGTTCGTGCCCTGGGGCCCGGGATCGATGGAAGGCCAGGGCGAAGGGAGCGTGCGGGTCGTCCGACGGGCAGAGGGCGCGTCCCTCCCGGCGGGCCGCCTCGACGAGCGCCCCCACGCGAGGTTGGGGCCCCAGCAAGAAGGATGGGTTGGCCAGCAGGACCACGTCGCGCCCGCGGAACAAGTCGCCAATCGGGGCCGCGCGCTCCTCCTCCGCCGTCCACGTCTCCCCATCGGCGAAGGCCCCCAGCAGGCGCACGTCTCGCCCGCAGCAGCCCCGGGCGAGTTGCCGGGCCCGATCCACCAGGGGACGAGCGCACCCCGAACTCAGGTTCGGGGCTCGACGGTCGGGCCCGGTGGGCAGAGCGACGTAGGCGATGGCGGGGTCGAGGTTCATGGGGCCTCCTTGAGCCTATTTTGTCCTTATCGGCATTTTCCCATGCCGAGAATGAGGAGAATGCCGAATGTTTCGACGCGCCCTTGCCGTTTCGAGGGGAGGTGTTCGGGGGGGGATGGGCTGAATCTCGATTGGCGAACGCTGCTCGCCGAGCTACACTACTTGAAAGACGAGCCGCCCTCCTTCCCCCCACTGCGCCTCCACGCGCAGCCTTCCTCCGCACAGGGCCCCTCCATGCTCACCCTCCTCGGCCCCCAGCACCGCTACTGCGACGGCCTCTCGCGCCGCTCCTTCCTGCAAGTCGGCGGGCTCGCCGTCGGCGGGCTCACCCTCCCCACCCTCTTCCAGGCCGAGGCCCGGGCCCAGCGCCGCTCGTCGCAGCGCTCCGTCATCATGGTCTATCTCTCCGGCGGGCTCGCCCACCAGGACACCTTCGACCTCAAGCCGTCCGCCCCTCGCGAGGTGCGCGGCGAGCTCAAGCCGATCGCCACCAACGTCCCCGGCATCCAGGTCTGCGAACTGCTCCCGCGCCTGAGCCGGTGCATGGACAAGCTGGTCGTGCTGCGCTCGCTCGTGGGCCAGCAGGACGAGCACACCAGCTTCCAGAACCTCACCGGCTTCCCGATGAGTTCCGCCCAGCGCGAGGGCAAGCCGCACCTCGGCTCCGTCATCGCCAAGCTACAGGGCCCCGTCCATCCGGTCATTCCGCCCTTTGTCGATCTGTTTCCGACGATGCAGCATCGGCCCTACAACAGTCCGGGCGCCGGGCACCTCGGCCGCGCCGCCGCCCCTGCCAAGGTCGATGGGCAGAACCTCGCCTCGATGAAGCTCGACGGCATCACCCTCGACCAGCTCGCCGACCGTCGCCAGTTGCTCGGACGGGTCGATCGCCTGCGCCGCGAAGTCGATCGCACGGGCATGGACGTCTCGTATCAGCGCGCCTTCGACGTGCTGACCTCGAGCAAGCTGGTGGAGGCGGTGGACGTGGCCCGCGAGCCGGAGAAGGTGCGCGAGCGCTATGGCAGGGGCTCGCCGCGCCACCTCGGCGACGGGGCGCCGATGTGGAACGATCAGCTCCTGATGGCCCGCCGGCTCGTCGAGGCAGGGGCGCGCTGCGTCACCGTGGCCTATGGCTTCTGGGACACCCACGGGCGCAACTTCCAGCACCTCCGCCAGCACCTGCCGCTGTTCGACCAGGGCATCTCGGCGCTCGTCGAGGACCTCTACGCCCGCGGCCTCGACCGGACGACGACGGTGGTGGTGTGGGGCGAGTTTGGGCGCACGCCGAAGATCAACAAGGACGCCGGGCGCGATCACTGGGCGCGGGTCAACGGCGCGCTGCTCTCGGGCGGGGGCCTGCGCACCGGCCAGGTGATCGGCTCGACCGACGCGACGGCGGGGCAGGCGAAGGACAGCCCGATCCACTACCGCGACGTGCTGGCGACGATCTACCACAACCTCGGCATCGACCCGCACGCGATGGTCAGCGACGTGGCGGGCCGGCCGGCGCCGATCTTGCCGAGCACGGCGCGGCCGGTCGCCCGGGCGCTGTGAGTCGCCGGCGAGACGGGGCGCTGGCGCCGGCAGGATCGGCGCTGGTGGTGACGCGGGCCGGCGGCTGGTTTGCCATCCGCGCCGACGAGAACGCCCTGCGGCCCGATGAGAAGGCGCGAGAAGCGGAGCAACCCATTTTCCGGGGGCAGCGATGACTCGCGTATTGCTCGAGGATTGTCAGGTCCACGTGCCCTCGTGGGTGATCGACCTGGAGGCCTTTCGCCGATGGAGCGATGACGATGCCTTCCCGGAACAGGGACAGTTCTCGTTCCTCGATGGGGAGGTGTGGATCGACGTGAGCAAGGAACAACTCTATTCCCACACCGAGGTCAAAACCGAAATCAACACCGTGCTGCGTACGCTCGTCAAGACGCTCAGGCTCGGGCGGTATCTCGCCGACGGCGCGTTCGTAAGCAATGCGGTTGCAAACGTATCCAACCAACCCGATGGGGTTTTCGTTTCCACGGAGAGCGTCGAGCGAGGTCGCGTTCGAAGTGTCGAGGGAAAAGCCGAGGGCCACGTCGAACTGGAAGGAAGCCCGGACATGGTGCTCGAGGTCGTCAGTCCCGGCTCCGTGGAGAAGGACGCGGAAGTACTTCGCCAGGCATACGCCAGGGCCGCGATTCGGGAATACTGGCTGGTGGATGCTCGGAAGGAGCCTTTGCAATTCAACCTCTTTCACCTGAATCGGGGGGCATATACCTCGACTCGAAAACGGGATGGCTGGGCACGTTCGAATGTGTTCGGCCGGTGGTTCCGGCTGGTTCAGGGGATGGGAACGGACGGCTTCCCCGAGTGGGCGCTCGAACTGCGCAACGAGAAACCCGTTTGACGGGCGTTCATCGCCTCTCTTGTGCCACGAGGAACAGCCCGTGCTCCCCGATCCCACCGGGCCCTCCGCGCCTTGGTAGGCTCGCCAGCGCTTTCGCCGTGGACATTTCGCCCGCGCGCGGTAAGGTGGCTCCGTCGCCCCCGGCCACCCCACGAGCGAACCTTCCAACCGCCATGCTAACCCTCGCGAAATACTCCTTCGGCGTCGGCGACCGCTTCGCGCACCAGGCGAAGGCGCAATTGCGCGCCTGCCTGCTCGCCGCCGAACAGGGCATTGCCGTCGTCCCCGTCTGGAACAAGTCGCACCGCGAGCACACCACCATCGGCTCGCAGCCCGCGAGCGTGCGCGCGGCTGCCGACGCCGCCGTGCGCGAGATGGGCTGGGACAGGCCCTATCACGTGGACGCCGACCACGTGCGCCTCGAAACGGTGGATGGCTTCCTCAGCTCCTCCGACTTCTACACCATCGACGTCGCCGACTCCATCGGCAAGGCCCCCGCCGCCGGCGCGGTCAAGGCCTTTGTCGAGCGCCACCCCGAGTTGGTGGGGCGCCTGCAAGTCCCCGGCATCGAAAGGCCGTTCGAGACGGCGCGGGCCGACGTGGAGCGGATCGCCGAGAAGTATCTGCTTGCCGTCGAGGAGGCCGGGACGATCTACCGGCACGTGGCCAGCGCCAAGGGCGAGGGCCAGTTCATCACCGAGGTCTCGATGGACGAGACCGACGCCCCGCAAACGCCGCCCGAGTTGCTCGTCATCCTGGCCGCCATCGCCGACGAGAAGGTGCCCGTGCAGACGATCGCGCCCAAGTTCACCGGGCGCTTCAACAAGGGCGTGGACTACGTCGGCGACGTGGCCCAGTTCGAGAAGGAGCTCTCCGACGACCTCGCCGTCATCGCCTTCGCCGTCGCCAGGTACGGGCTGCCCGCCAACTTGAAGCTCAGCGTCCATTCCGGCAGCGACAAGTTCTCCATCTACGCGCCGATCCGCCGGGCCCTGGCGCGCACGGGGGCCGGCCTGCACGTGAAGACGGCCGGAACCACCTGGCTCGAAGAGATGATCGGCCTGGCCGAGGCGGGCGGGGCGGGGCTCGACCTGGCCAAGGAGATTTACGCCAAGGCCCTCGACAAGCGCGAGGCGCTGTGCGCGCCCTACGCCGCCGTGATCGACGTCGATCCGGGCAAGTTGCCGTCGAAGGAAGAGGTTGCGGCCTGGTCGTCGCAGCAGTTCGTCTCGGCGCTGCGCCACGACCCGACCTGCCCGGCGTTCAACCCCCATTTGCGACAGTTGATCCACGTCGGCTACAAGATCGCCGCCCAGATGGGCGAGCGCTACTTGCAGATGCTCGAGTCCTGCGAGACGAGCATTGCCCGGAACGTGACGGAGAACCTCTACGATCGGCACCTGAAACCGCTGTTCGTCCAGGGATGAACGATGAAGAACGACCTCTTTGATCTACAAAACGAAGTCGCCGTCGTCCTCGGCGGTACGGGCGTCCTCGGCGGCGCGATGGCCGAGGCCCTCGCCGGCGCCGGGGCGCGCGTGGCGATCGTCGGGCGCAGCGCGGAGCGCGGCGCGGAGCGCGTCCGCAGCATCGAGTCGGCGGGCGGCAAGGCGATCTTCCAGCCCGCCGACGCGCTCGACGCCGATTCGCTGGCGCGAGCCCGCGATGAGATCCTCAAGGAGTGGGGGGCCGTCAGCGTGCTGGTCAACGGGGCGGGCGGCAACCGGCCGGACGCGACGATCGCGCCGGGGGGCGATTTCTGCAAGTTGCCGCTCGCCGCGTGGCAGGGCGTCTTCGACCTGAACCTCGTGGGCGGGGCCTTGCTGCCGTGCCAGGTGTTTGGGGAGACGATGGTGGCGGCGGGGCGCGGCAGCGTCATCAACGTCGCGTCGATGGCCGCGATCACGCCGCTGTCGCGCGTGGTGGCGTACTCGGCGGCCAAGGCGGCGGTCCTCAACCTGACGCGGTTTTTGGCACGCGAGTGGGCGACGAAGGGCGTGCGGGTCAACGCCATCAGCCCGGGGTTCTTTCCCGCCGAACAGAACCGGGCGATGCTGCTGAAGCCCGACGGCGGGTACACGGAGCGCGGCGGGCAGATCATCGGCCACACGCCGATGGGGCGCTTCGGCGAGGCGCAGGAGCTCGCCGGGGCGGTGGTCTGGCTGGCGGCGCCGCGCGCGTCGTCGTTCGTCACCGGGCAGAACATCGTCGTGGACGGGGGGTTCTCGGAGGTGACGATCTAGGCGGGATGCCGGGCCCCGAAAGTGGTACAATGACTGGGGCAAGTCTCTCTCCAGCACGAAGGAGGAAAGGCACGTGAACGTCGTTTACCACGAAAAGGCGAGGGGGGGGGAGTGGCGCTCCTTCCTGGAAGACCCAATGGGGGAGATGCAGGAACTCCTTCGCGACGCCTCGGACCCGGTTGAAGCGGAGTGGTACCAGGTCGAGGACGAACGGGGCCACAGCGAGTACACGTTGACCCTCCGGGACTTCGCCGGGGAGGCGACTGCGCGCTTTGCTCCGGAGGACCTGGCGCGCCCCAACGATCTGCGTTTTCGCCTCTTCCAGGTTCTGAGCGAGTTGATGGGCATCCGCAGCCGGGTACTCATGCGGCAGATCAGAGAGGGTCGCGAGGAGGACGGGAATGGCGCAAACCCTCACTGAGCGGGTGACCGGGCTGGAACGGGTCGTCGAAGCGCACGGCGTCCGGTTGGGTGCCTTGGACAAGGAGCTTGATGCGAGCAACAAGAGGCACGCTGAAGTGGCGAAAGCGCTTGCGCTCCTAAAGCCGAACTTCGACCTCACGGTCGCCCTGCTGAAGCGAGAGGTGGAAGAACTGAGCAAGTGGCGGGACGAGGTGAAGAAGAGCGAAGAGGAGTGGGGGCGGAAGCTCTGGATGATCCTGCCCCCAGTCCTGGCGGTCCTCGTCAGCAACGCGCTCACGTTCGCGATTGCCTTCTACGTCAAAAAATGACCCCTGGGACATCCGCCTTTCTCGGGTGCTCTCTCTCGTCACAATCCCGTGAGGAACAAACCAATGCCAGTCCTCACGTCCCTTGTCTCGACCGTCAACCCTCTCACCGAGCCGCAAGTGCGCGAGATCGTCGCGCAAGCCCTCTCCCCGCTCGGCCTGGCCGGCAAGAAAGTGCTGCTCATCGTCCCCGACGCCACGCGCACGGCCCCGGTCGGCCTGCTCTTTCGCGTCCTTCACGATCTCCTCGGGGCGCAGACGAAAGCCCTCGACGTGATGATCGCCCTGGGCACGCACCCGCCGATGAGCGACGAGGCGATGAACCGGCGCCTGGAGATCACCGCCGAGGAGCGCGCCGGCAAGTTTCGGCGCGTCCGGCTGCTGAACCACGCCTGGAACGACCCCGCGGCGCTGGCCCACGTCGGCACGATCGGGGCCGGCGAGATCGGGGCGCTCTCCGGCGGGCTGTTCGAGATGGAGGTCGAGGTCTCGATCAACCGGGCCGTCTTCGATTACGACCAACTCGTCATCGTCGGCCCCGTCTTCCCTCACGAGGTGGTCGGCTTCTCGGGCGGCAACAAGTATCTCTTCCCCGGCATTGGTGGGGCGGCCATCCTCAACTTCTTCCACTGGCTCGGCGCGGTCATCACCAACCCGAAGATCATCGGCAACAAGTGGACGCCGGTTCGCCGCGTCGTCGATCGCGCCGCCGCCCTGGTGTCCGTCCCGAAGTTCGCCTTCTGCATGGTCGTCCACGAGGGCAAGCTCGCCGGCCTGTATGCCGGCGCCCCCGAGGCCGCCTGGTCGCAGGCCGCCGACCTCAGCGACCGCCTGCACGTCGTCTACAAGCCCCGCCCCTTTCACACCGTCCTCTCGTGCGCCCCGCCGATGTACGATGAGGTCTGGGTGGGCGGAAAGTGCATGTACAAGCTCGAGCCCGTCGTGGCCGACGGCGGCGAGCTCATCGTGTATGCTCCCCACGTGCGCGAAATCTCGGTGACGCACGGCAAGCTCATCGAGCGCATCGGCTACCACGTCCGCGATTACTTCCTCGAGCAGTGGGACCGCTTCAAGGACGAGCCGTGGGGCATTCTGGCGCACTCGACGCACGTGCGCGGCATCGGCACCTACGAGAACGGCGTCGAACGGCCGCGCATCCAGGTGACGCTCGCCACGCAGATACCCGAGGCCACGTGCCGGGCCGTCAACCTCGGCTATCGCGATCCGCGGTCGATCGACGTCGCGGACTATCAGGGGCGCGAAGAGGAAGGCGTTCTGTACGTGCCCAGGGCGGGAGAGATGCTCTATCGCCTCGAAGATCCACCGGAATGGGCGCGCCTGTAGGGGACGGCCCGGGCGACGCATTCGCCTATTTCTTCCCGAGCAGCGCGTCGAGGGCCCAGCAGCCGCGCGCGTGCTCGCCCGGGCCCCGGAGGTGCGCGAGCAGTTCGGCGTTGTCGCACCCGGCGTCTTCGAGGGCATCGGCGAGGATCGGCAGCTGCGAAAAATCCCTGTCGTCGTAGGCCATCTGCGCCAGGTGGCGCGCGGCGCCGTCGTTCCGCGCCAGCCAGTTCGCCTCGACCTTCACCGGACGAAACAGGTCGTCGAACAGGTCGCGCAGCAAGCGGCACTGTGCGGCCATCTCGCCGGTGTGCTGGCCGCTGGCCCCCCGGAGCGCGTGGGGGGTACGCCGCGCCCGCGCCAGGGCGACGGCCGCGTTGCCGGCGCACCAGCGATACCACGGGCCCGTTTCGTCGTTATCGGCCGCGAGCGCGGCGGCGTGCTCGGCGGAGGCCTTGCGGACTTCTCCGAACGGGTCGCCCGTCACCTCGTGGGCCGCGAGATGGGCCTTTGCCAACTCCTCCGCCGGCGCCCCCCCGTCGGCGAAGCGCTCGGCGAGCTCGACCGCGGCCCGGCTGCGCGGGTCTTTCAGCAACTCCCAGATGCGCCGGCAGCAGCCCACGGCAAACAGACGAAACTTCCGCTCGCTTGCCCGACCTCGCAAGTAGGCGAGCATCTCCGAAGCCTCGACACAATCGCGCCATTTCGCCTCGGTCATGGCTCTATCCTCGGGCCCCCTCGGGCTTGCAACTTCGTCACGATAACGCTCGCAGGGGGCGGCGGCAAGGAACGAGCTCGCAGGGGAGGAACGCCAAACGGCCCCGGCCTTTCCTCCGAGGAGAAAAGGCCGGGGCCGCCGGTAGTACGGACGACCGACCGACGAGGTGGCGGTCAGAGAACGCGCTTGCGCGCGTCTTCTGCTCTACCAACTGAGCTACACCGCCCGCTGAGCGATGGACGGCGGCGGGGCTCGAACCCGCGACATGAAGATAACATGTACTCCAACCAGGCAGTCGATCGGCCGGCGTACAACAACAAAGAGGGGCGCGCCTCCGAGAAGGTTCGCCTCGTCCCCGCCCCTCGGGTATGCTGGGAGAGTGGCCCGCCTGGCCCCTCTTGTTGCAGCGGAGAGACAACCATGACGAGCCCCTGGTCGCGCCGGTCGTTCGGCCCCCGACTGCTGGCCCTGAGCGGGGTGGCGCTGCTCGCCGCCCTGCCGTCGTCCATCCGCCCGGCTGGCCAGGCCGCCCCGGCACCGCCCGCACCGCCTGCAACCTGGCCGAAGACGACGCCGGCCCACCGCTCCGTGAGCGCCGGCAACCTCAAGCAGATCGCGCTGGCCCTTCACAACTACCACGACGTCTTCGCCGGCTTTCCCGGCCCGGCCATTACCGACAAGGCCGGACGGCCTCTGCTGAGTTGGCGCGTGGCCATCCTCCCGTTCATCGAGGAGGACCTGCTCTACAGGCAGTTCCGCCTCGACGAGGCCTGGGACGGCCCGAACAACAAGAAGTTGCTGGAGAAGATGCCGAGGATCTACGGCTTGACTCGCGCCAAGGGAATGCCGACCCATGCCACCTTCTACCGCGTCTTCACGGGCCCCGACGCCGCCTTTGACCCGGCCCTCGCGCGCCCGGGCGCCGTGCCGGTGGGACGGCGGCTGGCGCACTTCACCGACGGCACCTCCAACACGGTGCTGGTGGCAGAGGCGGGCGAGGCGGTGGCGTGGACCAGGCCCGACGAACTGGCCTACGATGCCCGTAAGCCCCTCCCCAAGTTGGGCGGGCTGTTCCCCGAGGGCTTTCACGTCGCGATGGCCGACGGGTCGGTCAAGTTCCTCTCTCGAAAGGTGACCGAGCGCGTGCTGCGGGCGATGATTACCCCCGCAGGCGGGGAGGCGATCGATTGGGAGAAGGTCCCTCTGGCGAAGGCGCCGGCCGCGAGGAGATGAGGGCGCGCGTGGCATGCGGGTTGCAGGATCAGAAAGTGGTCCCGACTTCGGCGCGATGCCCAGTGGGACCAGTCCCGATCACTCGCAAAGGGAGGGCTCGATCATGCCACAGGGAGACAAGTCGAAGTACACCGACAAGCAGAAGCGCCAGGCCGAGCACATCGAGGAGAGCTACGAGGAGCGCGGGACGTCCGAGGAGGAGGCGGCCCGGCGCGCCTGGGCGACCGTCAACGCGTCGTCCGGCGGGGGCAAGAAGAGCGGGTCGGGGCGCGGCAAGAAGGAGAGCAAGGCGTCGGCCAAGAAGGGCGGCAAGAAGGGCGGGGCGGCCTCGGCCTCGCGGTCGGCGGCCGACCGCTCGGCGTCGGCGAAGAAGGCGGCGGCGACGCGGGCGCGGAACAAGGCGGCGCGGAGCGGCTCGAACGGGTGAGAGAGGCATTCGCCGCCCGGCAACCCGAAGGGGGCGCGCCAGAGACGGCCGCCTCGTTTTCGCTCGAAGACCTCCCGGTCAGCGCCTCCAGAACGGAGCGGCAGCCATGAGCGAGACGGTCCCCTGTCCCTCCTGCCAGCGCCTCGTCGAGCGGCCAGCCCGGGTTTGCGCCTGCTCCTCGCGCAGGCGGGCGGAGGCGCGCCGCTGACCGACCGCGTAGCCGATGGACAGCCCCACCGCCGCGAGGAGGGTCGCGATGGCCAGGGCGCCGGTCGGGGCCAGGGCGGGGCTCCGCTGGCACCAGCGCCAGACGCGCTCGGCCCGGCCGGCGGGCCGGGCCGGGCCTCGATCGGCTCCCCGGCCTGGAAGCGCCGCAGGTCCTCCGCCAGCGCCTCGGCGCTGAAATACCGCCTCTGGGGGTGCTTCTGCAAGCATTTGAGGGTGATGGTTTCGAGGTCGCGCGGCACCTTCGGCTGCAACCGCGAGGGGGGGGGAGCGGCTCCTCGGAAAGCACCTGCTTCAGGGTGTCCCAGGGGGCCTCGCCCCGAAACGGCGGGCGGCTGGTGAGCAGTTCGTAGAGGATAGCGCCCAGCGAATACGTGTCCGCCGCCGGCCCGACGGCGCTCGTCTTGCCGACCGCCTGCTCCGGCGCCACGTAGCCGGGCGTGCCCAGGAGGTCTCCGGTTTTGGTCTGGCCCACCCCAGCCCCTTCGAGCCGCTTGGCGAGCCCGAAGTCGGCGACCTTCGGGGCGCCGTCGGCGGTCAGGAGGACGTTGGCGGGCTTGAGGTCGCGGTGAATGATGCCCTGCCCGTGGGCGAAATGGATCGCCCGGGCAAGCAGTTCCACCAGGTAAGCCGCTGGCCGCGCGGGCTGCGGTGTGGCTGCGATCTTCTGGGCCAGCGTGCCGCCCGGGACGAGCTCCATCGAAAAGAAGGCCCGGCCGGCATGGTCGCCGACTTCGTGGACGTTCACGATGTGGGGGTGCTGCAACCGGGCGGCCGCCTCGGCCTCGCCGCGGAACCGCGTCAGGTCCTCCGGCGTGGCGTGCTCCCCTGCCAGAATCATCTTGAGGGCGACGATGCGGTTCAGGCCTTGCTGGCGGGCGCGATACACCACGCCCATGCCCCCCCGGCTCAGCACGCTCAGGATTTCGTACCCGGGGATGCGCCGGGGCACCGCGGCAACGTCCCGGGACGGCGGGAAGGGGGGGGTGAGGGGGAAGGTGGCGTGGGGCACCGTGAGAGCTGACTCGGGGCCTCCTTGCAGGGCGTTCTCCCCGAGGAAGTGAACGTGGAAGGCGGGCGCCAGGTGAGGAAAGCGCGCCAGGTATTCTCCCAGGGCCGGGTGCTCGCCCGCTTCCTGGCGCAGGCTAATCTCGTTGCCGATGAGATCGAGGAGTGCGGCGGCGTCGCAGGCCAGCGCCGGCCGTTCGGCGAGGTACGCCTCGACCGGCGCCCGGTCACCTCTCTGCCAGCGCGTTCGCTGCTCCGCCAGCGGTGCCACCGGCGCGCAGGCCCGCTCGCCTGGCGACGTGCCCTTCGCTTCCGAGACTGTCTTCGACGGGGCCGGGTCAGTCACGGATCACCTCGCACCGCCTCGAGAAGGCCCTGTCAGAACCACGAAGCCGGGCGAGGGATCGCGACGCCCGGAGGGGCCCTGCCGCGGTCCTCCTGAGCGCGGTGGTGGGCCGCTCACGATCCTATCCGACGGCGCTTGCCGTGGGAAGGAGAACGGTCGTGGAGGGAGTGGCGGGCCGGCGCAGGATGCGGTCACTATTGCTCGGGAATGACGAGTTGCCTGGCGTTGCGCGGGTGGGCCATCACGGCCAGGATGCGTGCCTTCCCCGTCCGGCTGGGGTTGCGCAAGACGGCGCGCAGGGCCATCGGCGGTACGAGCACGTTTCGAGGGGGCGGTCGTCGGGCCTCGCAAAAGAAAGGAGGCTCGACTGCGGGGGGGAAACAGGGGATCATGGGGACGTGCCGCCCGAACACCGGTCGAGAGCGAAGGAGCAACGATGCTGCGAAAGGCCTCCCGCTTGCTGCGAAACCTCAGCCTTTTTCTTCCGCTGGTCCTGCTCGCCCCCCTTCCCGGCGCCCCGCGCGGCAGGGTGGCAAAGGCCAAGCCAGCAGCGCAACCGAGCCCCCACGATTGGCCGACGTACAACTGCGACGTGCTTGGCACGCGGCACAACAAGGGCGAGAAGAAGCTCGGCAAGGACAACGTCGCCGGGCTGGTGGAGAAGTGGCGGTTTCCGCCCCGAGGGGCCTTTCAACTCGTCGGCGCCATCCACGCCACGCCCGTCGTGGTCAACGGCTACGTCTATTTCGGCACCGCGACCTTCCCGACCGTCTACAAGCTGGCGCCCGACGGCACGGTGAAGTGGTCCTATCGCATCCCCTCGCCGGCGAAGAAAGAGGACAAGGCGGCGCCGCGCTACGGCGTGCCCGATTCCGGGTTCCTCAATTCCGCCCTGGTCACCGCGGACACCGTCTACGTCGGCGACGTCGGGGGCTTCTTCTGCGCGCTGGCCCGCTCCGACGGGAAGGAGCGCTGGAAGATCAACACCCGCGCCGCCCCCTTCCCCGGCGCCCACCCGGCCAACTGCCTCTTCGCGGCGCCGGTCCTCGCGGGCGGAAAGATCATCGTGGCCGGGGGCGCTTTCGAACACGTCGCGGCGTTGAGCCCGAAGCACCGCTGCTGCACCGGGCGCGGGTTCGTGGCCGCCCTCGAGCCGCGCACGGGCAAGGTCGTCTGGAAGTACGACGTCGGCCCCGTGCCCGGGCCCCTGCGGCCGCCCGTCAAGATCAAGGACGCCTGGGGCGAGCACGTCTTTCATTTTGGCCCTTCCACCAGCTCAGTCTGGTCCACGCCGTCGTATGACGCCACCAGCCACACCATCTTCTTCGGCACCGACACGCACAACGCCCCGCGCCAGCCTACGAAGGACGATCCGAAGCTGTACACGAAGCACTCTTGCGCGGTGATCGCCGTCGATGCGCGCACCGGCAAGGAGAAGTGGGTCACCCAGATCAACAAGGGCGACGTATGGAATTACGCCATGCGCGCCTACGACCCGGAGACGGGCCTCTACAAGGACCAGTCGATCGGGGACACTCCCAAGCCCTACACCATCCTGATCGGCAGAAGGTTGGTCCGGGCCGTTGGCGTCGGCTGCAAGAACGGCGGCTTCTACGTCCTCGACCTTCTGACGGGCGAGCTGCTCGGGCAAACGCCCGTCTACAACGGGCCCCCGGCGGTCCCCCCGAGGCCGCGCCCTCACCCCCGCACGCTGGCTCTGCCGGGGCCCATCGGGGGCTTGCAAACCGGCTGCGCCACCGACGGCAAGGCGGTCTTCACCAACGGCCTCGACTCCCCGTTGGTGCTGACGTCGGCCGACCCGAAGAAGCGCTTGAGCCCGCCGACGGGGGGCCGGGTGGTGTCGATCGGCCTGGACGCGAGCAGGGAAAACTGGAGGCACGAGAGGCAGAAGGTCAAGGCGGTGGGCGGCGCCCGGGGCAAGCCGGCCTTCACGGACGTCGGCGACCCGGTCGGCTCGGGCATCGCCCTGGCCAACGGCGTGGCCTACTTCACGACGACGGTGAGCAACAAGCTGGTGGCCCTGGACGCCTCCAGCGGGAAGGCGTTGAAGGAGATTGGCCTGGGGCCGGTCTGGTGCGGGCCGTCCGTCTCGCGCGGCAGGGTGTACGTCGGCACCGGCAACGTGTTGTTCGATCCCACCAACCCCGCGGAGGCGTACTTCCCGAAGCGGCTCACCGGCACGCTCTACTCATTCGGCCTGCCCGGCCAGGATGAGGTCGGCCGGATGGGGTCGGGCGACGAGTAGGGGGTTGTGTCAGAAGTGACGATGAAAAAGGCAGCGTCCTCGCCAGGAATCGAACCTGGTCTACGACCTTCGCAAGGTCGGGTGCGATCCGGCACACTCCGAGGACCATTCAACTCTTGCTCGTCCGCTCCAGGTGAGGCGCGAGTAGCCTTTTGATCTCCCGGCGGCCCATGAAGCGCCGGGTCGTCTCCCACCCCTGGATGCCGCGATGCACGATCGGCGTTCGCGTCACCATCAGCCACTGGCCCTTCACGCGCTCCGCGTGGCGGTTCGCATCGAGCCGGACCTCCGGCGCGGGCAGGGGCTGGTTCTTCCGCCGCTCTCTTCGCCCGCGGCGCGTGTTCTCCGGCCGCTGGGGCGAGCGCTTCAGCCGGCGCGTGTGCGGGCAAACGTAGAAGTCGCAGTTGTCGCCCCTCGACCGGCAGCCGATGGGCTGGCCAATCCTCCAGCCCGCGCCGTAACAGGGCGCTCCGCTCTCGACCGTCACGTGAACGGTGACGTAATCGAACACGTGATCGCGGACGTGGCCCTGCACCGCGGAGTCAACGCTGACGTGCGCGCAGATCTCGGCGTAGACGTCGTCCCACGGCCGGCCGACCTGCGAGGACAGGTAGCGGCGGAGCGGCCCAAGGTGTTCGTTGAGCGATTTCGTGCCCCCCTTCCAGCGGCGCTTGATGCCTTCGCACCGGGGGAGGTTGTCGAGGCCCAACCGCTGCTCGCCGCGCCGCTGCCCCTTGGGCGTGCCGCGGATGCGCGAGCCGATCCGCGGCCGTTCGACGATCACCTTCGCCATGTCTGCCCGCATTCGCTCTCCATCGTCCCGAAAAAATGTCCTCGCCAGGAATCGAACCTGGTCTACGACCTTCGCAAAGTCGAGTGCCGGTCCATCACACTCCGAGGACAAAAGACAGTATCCCGGCCGGGGGTCGAACCCGGATCTGAGCCTTCGGAGGGCCCAATGTTGTCCATTACACCACCAGGACGTCGCAGTGCCGCCCCACGGAGTTGAACCGTGTCTTTCTGTTCTTCAGACAGACGTGACAACCACCTACACCAGAGCGGCAATCTCCTCAGTGCCCCGACCAGGGGTCGAACCTGGAACGACCTGTTTAGAAGACAGGCATGATTTCCATTTCACCACCGGGGCCGTAGCGGAAGGCGAGGGATTCGAGCCCTCATGCCCCGTGGGGCAACCGTGGTTCGAGCACGGCCCGGCCAACCGTATCCGGCTGCCTTCCCTTCGTGAGTGGACCCACCGGGAGTTGAACCCGGATCTCCAGCATGCCGAGCTGGTGTCGTCCCATTGGACCATAGGCCCGCGTCGGTTCGCCGCTCACGCGGCCCGCTCGCGGCAGCCCTCGCGGAGCTGCCGCGCCAACTCTCGTTTCGCTCGCGCCCGCCTGGCGTGCTTGGGCGTCTCGTGAACGCTCCCGCACGGCACCGGCCGGCCGCGCACCGTCCGCAGAGGATCGACCCGGATCACCAGGACGTCCTTCTTCGCGCGAACGGCGCGAACCTCCTTCATCTGCCTGGCCATGATGGCCCTCCGCGTTTGGGGCGAAACAATCGGGCCGGCAGGAGTCGAACCTGCCTCACACCGCGTATCAGACGGTTGCCTCCCCGCTCGGCCTCGGCCCGGAAAAGCAGCGCTCTGTACGGGGAACGATCCCGTCTCACCCGCTCGACAGGCGGGCCGCCACCCCTGCAGCGTCACAGAGCCTTTCAGAGAGCGCCTGGCGGGTGTCGATCCCGCCTTGTCCACCTTGGCAAGGTGGTGCCTCAGCCGCTCGGCCACAGGCGCATTTTGAAGTCAGAAGTAGGGTGGGCCGAGTCTTCGAGGCCCACGTTGGGAAAGAAAGCAGCGGGTAGGGTGG
>JBBSEZ010000207.1:0-16754 GCA_038239195.1 Gemmatales bacterium | reverse complement strand
GTGAGCCCGCCGGTGGAGCGCGACGCACCGGCGGGCTCACGCCGCGCCGCTCGCCTCGATTCGTTCCCAACCGCTCAGCCCTCGCTCCCCTCGCCCCCGCCATTACCCGTCCCGAGCAGCCCAAGTTCGACCGCCAAAGGCCGAATCGCGTCGATCTCGAACTGGATGTGCTCCATCAGATCGACGCCAAACTCCGCCGCCCCGCGCTCGACGTCGTCGCGGTTGACGCCCTTGGCGAAGCCCTTGCTCTTCATCTTCTTCTTGACGCTCGACGCCGTCAGGTCGGTGATCCCGTTGGGCCGCAAGAGCGCCGTGGCCGTGATGAGCCCCGCCAGTTCGTCGCAGGCATAGAGGGCCTTGTCCACGGGATGCACGCGCGGGGAGTCCTTCAGGTAGTCGGCGTGCGACAGGATGGCATAGATCACGTCGTCGGGGTAGCCGCGCTGGCGGAGGATTTCGGAGCCTTTCAGGGGATGATCGGGCGGATCGGGCCAGCGCTGGTAGTCGAAGTCGTGGAGCAGGCCGACGATGCCCCACTTCTCCTCGTCCTCGCCGAGTTTGCGTGCGTAGGCGCGCATCGCGGCCTCCACGCCGAGCATGTGCCGGACGAGGCTTTGATCGGTGACGTATTCGGTCAGCAAGGCGTAGGCATCGGCTCGGTTCATGGTGGCCCCTCTGCGGTGTTGCTCCGGCCATCGAACTGCGGCACGCGTGGGGCCACGTGGGGGCCTCGCGCCCCTCACTCGTCCTCCTCGGCCCTCTTCCGCCGTCCCGCCCGCGACAACTTCGCCCGGCTCAGCACCACGTAGAGGGGGCCCTGCGGCTGTAGCTCGCTGCTGAGCACCTCGACCTCGCTCACTTCCTCCTCCCCACCCTTCCAGTTCGCGTGCCGGGTCAGCGCCGTCGCCAGCATCTCGTTGTCGCCGTCGCCCTTGGCACGGCCCAGCGTCACGTGCGGCTCATAGCGGCGCGCTTCTCGCCGGTAACACCCCAGCTCCATCAGCGGGAGCTCCAGCGCGTCGTGCAGCGCCACCAGCTCCGCCTGCCCCGCCCCGAGCCCCGCCCAGACGGTGCGCGGGCGGTTGGGCGGGCCGAACGTGCCGACCCCCTTCACCTCCAGCGCGAACGCCTCCTGGGCGGCGCAGACGTCGGCGACGGCCTGGCACAGCGCCGGCACGTCGCGATCGCCGACCTCGCCGAGGAACAGCAGCGTGACGTGGAGGTTCTCCGGGCCCACCCACTTCACGCCCTGCGCCGAGCGCGCCAGCACGTCCTGGAGCGCCACCAAGCGGTCGCGGACCGGCTCGCCCGGATCGACGGCGATGAAGGTGCGAAGGCGGCGGGTCATGGCGCAAGCCCTCTCGACGAGATGACGTGTCACCGGGAGAGCAGGCCTTCGTCCCAGAAGTCGCGGGCGCGGTGGTGCAAGCGGGCGCCGACCTGTGCGATGACCTTCATCGCCAGGTAGCAGGCGGCCCGCGCCGCCTTGTCGGGGGCGACGTCGTGCGCGATCCCGTAGAGGAACGCGCCGGCGAACATGTCGCCGGCCCCGGTCAGGTCCACGGGCTGGCAAGGGAAGGCCGGCACGTGGGCCTCGACGCCGGCGTGCCGGACGTATGCCCCGTGGGGCCCGTCCGTGACCGCTGCCGAGGGGACTTTCTGCGCCAGCCGGGCAAACGCTTCTTTGGCGCTGGCCGCCCCGGTCACGGCGCAGGCCTCCGAGGCGTTGCAGAACAGCAGGTCGGCCTGGCCGAGGGCCTCGAAGAAGGCCTCGCCGAAGACGTTGACCACGAACGCCTCGGAGCAGGTGAGGGCGACCTTCACGCCGTTCTCGCGGGCCACGCGCAGGGCCTCGCGGATCGCCCCCTGGCCGGTGTGCGGGTTGGCGAAGACGTAGCCCTCGACGAACAGCCAGTCGGCGTTTTTCAGGCGCTCCTCGTCCACGTGGCGTGCGGCCAGGTGGGCGTTGACGGCCAGGCAGGTGCGCATGGTGCGCTCGGCGTCGGGGGTGATGAGACAGGCGCAGGTCCCCGTCGTTTCGCCGAGGAGGACCGGGTTGCCGAAGTCCACGCCCAGTTCGTCGAACTCGGTCTTGTAGAACAGGCCATAGCGGTCGTCGCCCACGCAGCCGAGGAAGGCAGCGTCGCCCCCGAGCTGCGCGAAGGCGATGACGGAGTTGGCGACCGACCCGCCGCTGACGAGGCGCGGTTCGCGGGCGCGAAACCGTTCCAGCAGGGCCTGCTGTTCGGCCGCCTCCACCAGGCGCATCGAGCCGCGCTCGAAGCCGAGCGCGGCGAGCTCCCCGCCGGACAGGTCGATGAAGACGTCCACGAGGGCGTTTCCGAGACCGTACAACTGAAAAGGTTTCACCTGGGTGCTCCGTCCCTGAGTGTGATCGGGGCGCTTCCGCTGCTCATGCGAGCGGCAGGACTTGGTTTGCTGTAGGACGGCTCTCCTGAGCCGTCCGGGAAGAGCCGTCCTACAGCACATGCCTTTTCCTGCCGCTCGACTAACCGGACGTGCCTTCCGCCTGGGGCTGAGGTTCCTCCGCCTCCTCCTTGGTGGCGACGGCCGAGCGCGACGCGCGCCCCTCGACCAGGGTGAGGGTGGTGCCTTCCATGAGGACCTTGTTGTCCTGGTTGAAGATCTGCCGCTGCCAGGTGATCTCGCCGCGCCGCCCGCGCGCGCGCACTTCCTTGTGGAGCACCTTGCTGAGGACGTGGACGGTATCGCCGAAGTAGACCGGGTTCTTGAAGTTCCAGTCGCGAATGCTGAGGATCGCCAGGGTGCGCATGGGGGGGGAGTAGAGGCCCAGCCCCGAGCCGATGGAGAAGACCAGCAGGCCATGAGCGATCGGCCGGCGGAACGGGGTGGTGCGCGCGAACTGGTGGTCGAGGTGGATTGGGTTGAAGTCGCCGCTCAGCCCGGCAAAGTTGACGACGTCGGCCTCGGTGATCGTGCGGCCGAGCGACTGCCACTGCTGCCCGACCTCCACGTCGTCGAAGTAGAGGTGAACGTCGGTAAACGACATGGTCGTTGTCCTTTTGACACGCGGCTCGCCTGTCCGGCTTCCCTTGGGGTGACGCCCATTCGTCGGGCGCTTATCGCGACGGGAGGAAGGGCCACCGAGAGAGTTTACTGAAATGCGCCGTCTCTCCGCAAGCCCCCCTCGCGCGGCTTGCTTCCCCTCCCGGGACCGCGTAGCATCTCGGGTGGGCTTGCTCCCAGCGGCCTGGAGGAGGGCGCGACCGTGGAGGTGTTGCTGCTGGCCGGGATCGCCTACCTCATCGGCGCCATCCCCTTCGGCTACCTGGTGGCCCGGGCGCGCGGCGTGGACGTCTTGCGCCAGGGCAGCGGCAACATTGGCGCCACCAACGTCGCCCGCGTCGTGGGCCCGCGCTGGGGCGTGCTCGTCTTCCTGCTCGACGCCGCCAAGGGCGCCCTTCCCGTGCTCCTGGCCGGTCAACTCGCCCAGCCCCCCGAGTTGCCGCCCGACACGCTCCGCGTCACCGCGGGGATCGCGGCGTTCCTCGGGCACCTTTTTCCCCTCTACCTGGGCTTCCGGGGCGGCAAGGGCGTGGCCACCGGGGCCGGCGTCGTGCTGGTGCTGCTGCCTGGCCCTGCCGTCGCGGCCCTGCTCGTCTGGGCCACTGTGCTGGCCTGCACGCGCTACGTCTCCCTCGCCTCGCTCCTGGCGGCGCTTGCCCTGTGCGGTTTGCGCCTGCTGTTCGCCGCCGAGCCGTGGTCCTGGGGGCAGTGCGTCGTCACCCTGTTCTGCTTGCTCGGCGCCTCGCTCATCGTGGTGCGGCACGCGAGCAACGTCCGCCGTCTCCTTCTCGGCACCGAGCACCGCGTCAAGGACGCTCCCGGCCTGTTCCTCCTCGCCAAGACGATTCACGTCCTCGCCCTGGGCCTGTGGTTCGGCACCGCCGCGTTCTTCACCCTCACGGGGGCCCTCGTCTTCCGGCACTTCGAGGAAATCAGCCGGAAGCCCGCCGAGGAGCGCCCGTCGTGGTTCCCGCTGCCGAAGCTCTACGACCAACCGCCCCCCAGCGCGCGGTTTCGCGACCCGCTTCGCCTCGAACAGGGATCGCGCGCCGGCGGGGCGGCTGTCGGGCCCTTGTTCCCCTGGTATTATGGCGTTCAGGCCGCCTGCGGCCTGCTGGCGCTCGCCACCGCTCTGACCTGGGCAGGGCGCGGCGAAAAAACCCATCGCCTGCGCGCCGCCCTGCTGCTGGCCGCCCTGCTGACGGTCGGCCTCGGCTGGTGGCTGGAGCGCGTGGTCCACGACCTGCGCGAGCCGCGCAACGCCAGCACCGAGCGAGCCTTGGCGGCGACCTCGGAGAAGGCCGAGCGCGTCGCCGAGGCCGAGGTCGCGCGGGCGACCTTCGGGCGCTGGCACACCTACAGCCTGCTCCTTAACTTCCTGGCGCTGGCGCTGGTGATGGTGGCGATGGCCCTGGCGGCGCAGTTGCCGGGGCCGGTCGCCCGGCCCGCCGAGGCGCCGGAGGCCCCGCGGGACTGGGAGACCGCCAGCGCCGCGAAAAGCGCTCTTTGACTGCTTGCCGTTTCGCGAACCCGCGCAGCGCGGCGCGCAAGAAAAGAGGGAGCCATGAACATCCTCGTTGCCGACGACGAACTGGTCGCCCGACGCCTGCTCCAGGCCAGCCTCGAATCGTGGGGACACGTGGTCCACCTCGCCGCCGACGGCATCGCCGCCTGGGAGCTCCTGGCGGGCGATCCGTCCCTCGAGGCCGCCATCCTCGACGGGCTGATGCCCGGGCTCGACGGGATGGAGGTTTGCCGGCGCGCCCGGGCGCTGCCCGCCCCGCGCTTCGTCTACCTGATCTTGCTCACGGGGCGCAGCGCCAAGGAGGACGTGCTGCGCGGCTTCGAGGCCGGGGCCGACGATTACGTCACCAAACCGTTCGACCGCGACGAGCTCTACGCTCGACTTCAGGTGGGAGCGCGCTTTTTGAAGCTGCAGCGCGATCTGGCGAAGCAGGTGCAGGAACTGGAGAAGGCGCTGGCGAACGTCAACCAGCTCCAGGGGCTCTTGCCCATCTGCTCCTACTGCAAGTGCGTTCGCGACGATAAAAACTACTGGCAGCAAGTCGAACACTACATCGGCGCGCATTCGGAGCTAGAGTTCAGCCACGGGATCTGCCCGCCCTGTTTCCAGAAGATCGTCGAACCTCAGCTTCTCGCGGCGCGCCAGCGCAAACAAGGCGGCTGAGGCGGGGCAAGTCCCGCTCCCTCCCCCGATGTTTCGGAGCCCTCGATGTCCAGTACGTTGAGCAGCCTGACCGGCCCCGACCTGTTCCGCCTGACCTCCTACTCGCCCGATCAGCGCTCCCCGATCGAGGGACTGATCTACGACCTCCTGGCCACCTCGCTGATCCACCCCGAGGACTGGGAGCGCATCGCGCTGGGCGACCGCGAGCGGCTGCTGCGCTGCTCGGAGAAAGAGAAGACGCTCGCGCTGCTCGTCCAGATGGGGCTCCTGACGCATTACCAGTCGGCCCGCATCGGCGCCGGCTCGACGTTCGGCCTGGTCCTGGGCAACTATCGAGTGATCGACCGCATCGGCGCCGGCGGAATGGCGGTCGTGTTCAAGGCGGAGCACCTGGAAATGCGCCACGTGGTGGCGATCAAGGTGCTGCACGTGACGCGCGGCCAGGACCCGCGCCTCGAGACGCGCTTCTCGGCCGAGATGCGCGCCGTGGCCCGGCTACGACACCCCAACATCGTCGCCGCCGTGGACGCCGGCCGGGCCTTCAGCCCCGACCCCGAGGGGCCGGTGTTGTGGTATCTGGTGATGGAGTTCGTGCCCGGCCAGGACCTCGAAGAGTACGTGCTGAGCCACGGGCCCCTGCCGATCGGCAAGGCGTGCAACATCGCGCACCAGATCGCCTGTGCCCTGGGCGAGACGGCCAAGTTCAACCTCGTGCATCGCGACATCAAGCCGTCCAACGTGATCATCACGGCCGAGGAGCAGGCGAAGCTCCTCGACTTCGGTTTGTCGCGTCGTACCGACAACCGCATGACGCAGCCCGGCACGGTCCTGGGGACGCTGGACTTCATGGCCCCCGAGCAGGCGCGCGACGCCAGCATGGCGGACGTGCGCGCCGACGTCTACGGGCTGGGCGGGACGCTGTTCTGGTGCCTGACCGGGCAGTTGCCGTTCCCCGGCGAGGGCAACATGACCGAGGTGCTGATGCGTCGCCTGACGCAGCCGGCGCCCTCGGTGCGCGCGGTCCTGCCGAGCCTCCCGGCCGAGCTCGACGCGGTCGTGGGGCGCATGATGGCCCTGAGCCCCGACGACCGTTACTCGAGCCCCCAGTCGGTCATGCGCGCCCTGCTGCCGTTCCTCAAGCCCGGCTCGCTCAACGGGCTGTCTCGCTCGTTCCTGACCGTCCCCGCCCTCTCGCCGAGCAACGGGCCGCGCTCGACCTGGGGGGGCACCGGGACGAGGGAGACCACCAAGCGCATCCTCGTCGTGGACGACGAGCCGGGCATTCGCGACCTGTGTCGGGCGGTGTTGCAGGGCGAGGGGATGCTGTGCGACGAGGCGCCCACCGGCTCGCAGGCGCTCGCGGCGGCGGCGGCGGTGCCCTACGATCTGGTGCTGCTCGACGTGAACATGCCGGGGCTGTCGGGCCTGGAGGTGCTGGTCCGCCTACGCGAGGCCCCACCCAGCCCGCACGTGAAGATCATCATGTTCTCCGGCCAGGCCTCGCCCGACGAGATGGCGGGGATGCTCATGGCCGGGGCCGACGACTACCTCACCAAGCCGTGCAGCATCGTCCAGCTCCACGGGCGCGTGCAATCGGCCCTGCGCCTCCAGGAAGCGCAGGATCGCACCGACCTGCTCAACAATCGCCTCCTGGCGGTCAACGCCGAGCTGGAGCGCAACCTCAGCTCGCGCGACGGCGACCTCGCCGAGGTGCGCAACGCTCTCGTGCTGGCCCTCGCCAAGCTGGTCGAGCAGCGCGAGAACGAGGGCCCCGGGCACCTGGTTCGGTTGCAGCGCTACTGTCAAGCCCTCGCCGAGGCCGCCGCGCGCACGGCGACCTTCGCCGACCAGATCGACGCGCGGTTCATCGACATGCTGGTCTGCTGCGCCCCGCTGCACGACATCGGCAAGGTGGAGCTGCCCGACCACATCCTGCTCAAGCCGGGCAAGCTGGCCCCCGAGGAGCGCATCCTGATGCAGGCTCACACCACCCTCGGCGCCGACACGCTCAAGGATGTGGCCCGGCAGCAGGGCGCGGCGCTGGCGTTCCTGCAAATGGCGATCGACATCGCCCGCCACCACCACGAGCGCTTCGACGGCGCCGGCTACCCCGACCGGCTGGCCGGCGAGGCCATCCCGCTGGCGGCGCGCATCGTGACCATCGCCGACGTCTACGACGCCCTGCGCTCGCGGCGCAGTTACAAGCCCGCCCTGTCCCACGTGGCCGCCTTGCAACTGATGACCGAGGCGTCGGCCGGACAGTTCGACCCGGCGCTGATGCAGGTGTTCCGCGGGTGTGCGGGCGAGATCGAGCGGATCTATCAGGAGGTGGGGGGGTAAAGGTGACAAGGTGAGGGGGTGACAGGGTGAGGGGGTGACAGGGCTTGGCGCCTGTCGTGGCTTTTTTTCACCTTGTCACCCCCCTCACCTTGTCACCTTACAGGGGCTCCTGCTGCGTCAAACAGTGCAGCGTGCCGAAACCCCACACCAGATCGACGGCGTGAATCCCCACCACCGCGCGCCCCGGGAACAGTTCCGCCAACACGTTCAGCGCTCGCCGGTCGTTGGGGTCGTTGAACGTCGGCACCAGCACGCGATCGTTCGCGACGTAGAAGTTCGCGTAGCTCGCCGGCAGCCTCTGCCCCCGAAACATCACCGGCGCCGGCATCGGCAGCTCGTGTACCTCGAGCGCTCTGCCCTCCTCATCGGTCATGCCGCGCAACCGCTCGCGGTTCTCGCGCAACGGCTCGCAGTTCTCATCGCCCGGGTCGTCCTCGCTCGCCACGACGACGGTGCGCGGCCCGACGAAGCGGGCGAGGTCATCGACGTGGCCGTGGGTGTCGTCGCCGACGATGCCGCGCCCCAGCCACAGCACCTTCGACACGCCGAGGTAGTCCCGAAACACTTCTTCGATCTCCTGCCTCCCCAATCCGGGGTTGCGCGCCTGCACCGGACTGAGCAAGCACTCCTCGGTCGTCAACAACAGCCCTTGCCCGTTGACGTCGATGCTGCCCCCCTCCAGCACGACGCGAGCCCCGTTCCGCTCCGGCTGCCAGCACGGCAGGCCGAGCGCCTCGGCGATCTGGGCAGGCAAAGCGTCGTCGCGCTGCCAGTTGTCGTATTTGGCCCAGGCGTTGAAGCGCCAGTCGAGGGCGACCCGGTTGCCGGCGCCGTCCTTGACGAAAAGTGCGGCAGAGTCGCGCAGCCAGACGCGATCGGTGGGGAAAGAGAAGAAGCCCAGGCAGGATAGATCGACGTTGGCGCGCGCCAACTGGAGGCGCGCGGCCCGTTCGGCCGCTTTGTCCTGCACAAGGATGCGGACGCGCTCCGATAGGTGGAGGTGACGGACGATCTCGACGTACACCCAGGGGATGGGGCCGAACTTGCCGGGCCAGTCGTCGCTCTTGTGGGGCCAGGCGATCCAGGTGGCGGCGTGCGGTCCCCATTCGGCGGGCATGCGGAAACCGAGTTGGCCGGGGGTTGGGAGTGAAGGCATGGCGCCTCGAGGGCTGGTTTCCGGGGTTGACGGAAGTGGTGCGAACTTCCTAGGCTGTGCCGGCGCGAAATCGTTCCCGCCGCCCGCTCATCGGTTAAAATAGAAAGTAGGCCCTTCCCGGCGCCCCGGAGGAGGGAAGTCGAGGGTGGGAGGGCCCATGAGCCACGGCTCCTTGTCGGCGGTCCTGGAACGCGAGCCCGACTTCGAGTTCCGACCGTTTCCCCTGATGCGCAATCCGCACGTGCAGACGCTCCTGGGCCACTTGCTGCCCGGCCCGAGCTGCCCGGTGGCGGACCGCCAGCGCATCCTCTGGATGCCGGATGGCGATGGTCTGGTCCTGCACGACAACGTCCCGGCCGGCTGGCGCCCGGGGGGGCCGATCGCCCTGCTGGTCCACGGCCTGAGCGGTTCCCACGCCTCGCCGCACATCGCCCGCCTGGCGGGCCTGCTGCTGGCGCAGGGGGTACGCACCGTGCGCCTCGACCTGCGCGGCGCCGGCAAGGGCCTCCCTCTGGCCCGGAGCTTCTACCACGCCGGCCGGTCCGACGACCTCCGCGCCGCGCTGGGAGAACTGCATCGTTGGTCGCCCGCCTCCCCACTCTGGCTCCTCGGCGTCTCGCTGGGCGGCAACCTCGTGTTGAAGCTGGCCGGCGAGGCGGCCGACGGGCCCGTGCCCGGCCTGGCGCGCGTGGCCGCCCTCGCCCCTCCCATCGACCTGGCGCGCTGCGCGGGCCTCATCGCTCTTCCCGGCAATCGAATCTATCACGACAACTTCTTGCGCGACCTGGTGCTGGAGGCGCGCCAGCGGCAGCGCCACTTCCCCGACCTGCCGGAGCTGCGCTTCCCGAAGCACCTGACGCTTCGGCAGTTCGACGAGCTCTACACCGCGCCGCGCTCCGGGTTCGCCGACGCGCTCGATTACTACCGCCGCGCCTCGGCCGCCCCGCTGATCGAGCGCATCGCGCTGCCGACGCTGGTGCTGACGGCGCGCGACGACCCGTTCATCGCCGTCGAGCCGTTCGAGCAGCTGCGCGCCCCCGACAACGTCACGCTGCGCATCTTGCCGTACGGCGGACACATCGGCTTCGTCGGCTGGGACGGCGCCGGTGGCATCCGCTGGGCCGAGCGCCGGCTCGTCGCGTGTATGACGCGATAATGGGGTCGCGGGGTTCGCGGGAGCACGGCGACCCGAGCGATCCCAATCACTTGCTCAGGTAACTGCGGCGCAAGATGGCGCCCTTGCCTGCGGCGTCGCGCGTCTCGAAGAGGATGTTCTTCGCCGTCTCCTTCTGCCGCTCGCGCAGCCGGCCGGCGAGGGCCTTGTCGCTCTCCTTGCCCTTCTCCACCTCGGCCAGGAACGCCAGCACGTCGGCGGGCCCCGCGGGCGCGAACTTGCCGTCCTTGCGCTCGGTGACCGCCTCGACGGCGCTGGCGCGGACCAGCTTCGGCCAGAGGCGCCGGAACAGGTCGTTGCTGGCGTAGACGTCGGCGCTCTGCGGCTTGCCGTTGATGACCACCGCGAAGCCGATGACGTCGGTTTGCTTGTCGAGGCTGGGCTGGAGCGCCTTGGTGTAGGCGGCCGCCGCCTCGACCAGCTTCTTGTTCTCCAGCGTCAGTTGCAGGCTGGTGCGCGAGGAGGCGGCGCGAACCTCCGTCTTGAGGTTCTTGCCGAGGTCCATCTGCGCCTTGGCGACGCCCTTCCAGACCTCGCCCTGGTTGCTCGCCTTGCGCGCCGCCAGCTTCAGGCCGTTGCCGACGATCTGGTACTGCGCCCGGCTGAACTGCCCCGGCTTTTCGGCCCCGCGCGGCGCCCAGCGGCCCGCCTCGACGCAGAAGGCCGCCAGCGGCAGGCGGCCCGACTTCGCCGGGATGATCTGGTCGTTGGGGATGGTGCGATCCTGCTGACCGCCCTTGACGATGTCGCCGGCCTGGATGAAGACGTCGTCGTTCGAGACGTTTTCGATGGCCAGGTTGTTGACGTTCTTCGTCTCGTGGACGATGACCTTCTTCTGTTGGAGCGCCTCGTCGAGGGTGAGCAGCGCCTTGCCCTTGCGCTGGTCCTCGCCGTGGATGAGGAAGATCGTCAGGTTCTCGTGGGTGAACGGCCCCGAGAGCTTGTAGGCAGGGGCCCCTGCCTTCGCGCCCCCCGGCGCGGGCGGAGCGGAGCCGAAGGCCAGGCTGGTCGCGGCCGCCAGGGCCACCAGGGCCAGGGTGTCGAAGCGCGTGAAGCGGGACATGGCGCGTCCTCTGGGAGAGGGGAGATGGCCCCCGACGCGGTCGGCCGGGAAGCGGGCCTCTTCAGAGGATAGAAGAGCGAGGGAGGCGAACGCAACGGGAAGGATTGTAACAAGGGCGCAACGGCGGGAAGGTTCCTCAGCGCACGCTCAGGCTGAACTGCGGGTGCCCCAGCGGGTCGGTCTGCCGCTTGAGCTGGAAGGAGCGCGCGAACACGGGCGAACGCGCCCAGCCGCCCTGTTTGCGCGCGGCGGCGTAGCCGCGCGGCTTGCGGACGAGCAAGTCGAAGCGCGGCTCGGCCCCGCGGGCATCGACGAGCCAGTATTCCGGGACGGCCGCCTCCCAGTAGAGTTGGCGCAGCGTTTCGGTGTCCTTGCGCTCCGAGCGAGCGCTGACGACTTCGAGCACCATGTCGGGCGAGCCGAGCAGTTCGACGTGTCCGCCGGCGCGGCCCTCGACGATCTGGACGCGCCCCTTCTGGATGGTATCGTAAGCAACGAACAATCCGTCGGGCTCGGTGGACAGGCCCACCTCGGGGTGGGTGAGCAGCGCGCGATCGGAAAAGAAGTAGCCGACGTCGTGGGCCGTGGCCAAATCGTCGAGGATGGAGGTGATGCGCGTTTTGACGCGGTTGTGGGTAAAGAGTTGCTCCATGCTCAGGTCCACCCACACGGCGTCTCGGAGAAATGCGAACCGACCGCGCTCGGGGAAGTCGTCGGAGACGGCCCAGCGGCGGAACGCTTCCACGTTCGCGACGTTGCCGGGGATGCGGACCTCTTCTTCGACGTCGATGGGGACCATGCCAGCGCCCTCCTTGTGACCACCGGCTCACGATACCATTTCGCTCCCGGGCGGGGGAGGCGAATCGAGCCGCTGCCCCAGTAGCTGGCGGAACTCCGCGTCATCGATGCGCACGAAGCGCACCCGGTCGCCCGTGCGCAGCGGGAAGTAGCCGTCGGCAACGTCCACTAGCTGCAATGGCGTCCGCCCGATGAGGTTCCAGCCGCCCGGCCTCACCTCCGTGTAGATGCCCGTCTGCCGGCCCGTCAGCCCCACGCTCCCCGCCTCGACGCGCGTGCGTGGCGAGGGGAGGCGCGGGACGCCACAGAGCGAATCCGGCAGATAGCCCAGGTAGGGGAAGCCGGGGCAGAAGCCGATCGCGTAGACCGTGTATTCGGTGGCCCCGTGCTGCCTGATGACCTCGTCGGCGCTCAATCCCACGTGCTCCGCCACGCGCGCCAGGTCGAGCTGGAGCTCGTAGCAGCACGGCACCTCATGGCGCTGGCCGAGCGCGACGGCGTGCGCCTGAGCGCCCACGGCCTCCAGCGCGGCGCGAGCGAGGGCGAAGGTGGTGCGGTCGGGGTCAAAGTAGACGGCGACGGTGGTGTAAGCTTGCACCACGTCGAGCAGCCAGGGGGCGCCCAGCCGGCGCACCGCCTCGGCCCAGGCGAGGGCGGTGGCCTCGTCGGCGAAGGTCGCCAGGACGGCCTGGTCGCCCAGCGGTTGCAAGGTGCGCACGTCGGGCCCTCCTGCGAGGAACGCCAAGCCGCAAGCGACGGGCCCGGGAGGTTCGCCGCTTGCGGCTTGGCGATTCCCTGCTGAGCGACTTGCCTCGTCCCTTCCATTGTGCGGCGCCGCTTTATCCTTGACAGCCCGAGCGGGCCCGGAAAACGATGCCCCTTCCTCGAACGGTTTCGCCAATCGTATTTTTTCCTGGGATGAGCGAGCGCGAGCGGCGTCATGAAGGCGATGGACGCGAGCCCCCTGGCCCGACTGGTGGACGACCATGCGGCGGCGCTGGTGCTCTACGCCCGCTCGTGGTGCGCCGCGCCCGAAGACGTCGTGCAAGAGGCGTTCGTCAAGCTCGCCGCCCAGCGCCCGGCGCCCGCCAGTCCCGTCGCCTGGCTCTACCGCGTCGTGCGCAACAGCGCCCTCAGCGCCGCCCGTGCTGACAGGCGCCGGCGCCGCCACGAGACGGTCGCCGCCGTGCGAGCGCCGGCGTGGTTCGCCCCGGCCGAGGGCGCCGCCCTCGACCACGAGGCCGTCGCGCGCTCGCTCCAGGGGCTGCCCGACGAGCAGCGCGAGGTCATCGTCGCTCACCTCTGGGGCGGGCTGACGTTCGAGCAGATCGGCGAACTGACCGGCGCGTCGGCCAGCACGGCCCACCGCCGCTGCCTGGCGGGGCTGTCCGCCCTGCGCGAAAGGTTGCACGTGCCATGTCCGAAGGCCCCGAACTGAGCGCCCTGGCCGACGCTCTCCGCGCCCTGGCCCCCGCCCCCGCCGCCCTCGACCGCGACGAGTTGCTCTTCCGCGCCGGGCGCTCGTCAGCCCCCCGCCCGCGCCGCTGGCCCTGGGCCCTGGCCACGGCCCTCGCCTCGGTGACGGCCCTGGGCCTGGGCGGGGCGCTGTTGTTTCGCCCCCCCGCCACGCACACCGTCGAGCGCGTCGTCCACGTCACCGTGGTGCGCGAGGCGCGAGCCCCCGCCCCCCCGGAGCCTGCGCCTCCCCAGCCCGAGACCGCGCCCGCGCCCCTGGAATCGTCTCCGACCTTGGGGCCGGGGCGCTACCGGCAGATGGAGGACCAGTTGCTGCGCTGGGGGCTCGACGGCGTCGGCATGCCGCCCCCGGAGCGGCCCTTGCCGGGCCGGCCCCTGACGGTCGAATCGCTCGCCCAACCGTTCTGACTCCTTCCTCGTCCTCTTCTGGAGAGTTTTCGTCATGCGCTTCGCGCTTCTCTCCGGCGGCCTCGTCGCCGCCGTCCTGGCCCTGGCCGCCGGGCCGGGCCCGGGCCAGCCTCCTGTTGAGGTCAAGCCGCTCCCCGTCCCGCTCCTCAAGCTGGCGCCCCAGGCGGCCGGCAAGGCGCCGCGCGCCCTCCGCTACCAACTCCTTCCGGGCCCTCTCGACCTGGTGCCCGGCAACGCGGCCCCGCTCTGGGTGCGCGCCGGCCAGGCGGCGCGCAACAGCCCACACAAGACGTCCGACAAGGAACATGCGTGGGGCAACGCCGCCGAGGTCAAGCTCGACGACCTGCCGCGCAAGCAGGTGCGAGCCTTCCTCGACCACTATCGGGCCGCGCTGCGCATCGCCGACAAGGCGGCGCGGCGGACGCGCTGCGACTGGGAACGCGAGCCGTTCCTCTACCAGCACATCCAGGAGGGCCTGCCCCTCGACGAGGTGCAGGCCATGCGGCTGATCGCCTCGCTGCTTACCATCCGCAGCCGGCTCGAGCTGGCCGAGCGCCGTTACGAGGACGCCGCCCACACCCTGCAAACCGGCTTCGCGCTGGCCCGCCACCTCGGCGGCAGCGACCTGCTCATTCAGGACCTGGTCGCCCTCGCCGTCAGCTCGATCATGCTCGCCCGCGTCGAGGAGTGGGCCCAGGTCCCCGGCTCGCCCAACCTCTACTGGGCCCTGACCGACCTGCCGCGCCCCCTCGTCAGCGTCCGCCACGCCATCCAGTCCGAGCTCAACACCCTCTATCGCTCCTTCCCCCAGTTGCGCGAGATGAAGAAGAAAACGCTTGGCGCCCGCGAGGCCCAGGCGCTCGCCGAGAGCATGTTGAAGGCCTTCCACGGCTCCGCCGGCCTGGTGCGCGAGGGAGACGTTCCCCCCAGCCCGTGGCTGGGCAAGCTCGGCATCACCGCGCTCGTCGTCAAGACCTACCCCGACGCCAAGCGCTACTTTCTGAAGCAGGGCAGGACCGCCAAGGAGCTCGAGGCGATGCCCTCGGTGCAGGTGGTCGTCCTCTACTTCCTCGACCGCTACGACCGCGTGAGCGACGACGCGATGAAGTGGCTGAGCGTGCCCGCCTGGCAGGGGCTGTCGCAGATGGAGAAGCTCGAGAAGCAGGTGCGCGCCCAGGCCAAGACCGACGGCAACCCGATCGTGGCGATGCTGGTGCCCGCCATCACGCGCGTCTACGCCGCCCAGGTGCGGCTCGAGCGCCAGATCGCCGGGATGCGCGGCGCCGAGGCCCTGCGGGCGCACGCCGCGGCGAACGGCGGCAAGGCGCCGGGCAAGTGGGCCGACATTACCGAGGTGCCCCTGCCGAGCGACCCCGTCACCGGGAAAGGCCTCGACGCCTTCTACCGGGCCGAGGCCGGCAAGGGCGTGCTGGCCGTCCCCGCCTCACCCGGCATGCCGGCCCACGTGGGCAGGCGCTACGAGCTCGCGGACAAGAAAGAGGAGAAAAAGCCATGACCCCGTTCGCCGGCCTCCTGCTGCTGGCCGCCCTGGCCGACGCCCCCCTGGACAAATCCGGCGAGGCGCGCGCCCGCGCCGTGGCGCCGTTCGTCGAGGGCCGCACGGTGGCGATCCTCCATCTCGACCTGACGGCCCTCGCGCGCGCGGACGCCGCGCGCGACGCCGCCCTGGCCCGACTCGGGCTCGCCGGCCTGAAGAAGGAGCTGGCCCCGCGCCTCCGGCGGCTGGCGGCGGCGCGGGCGACCGACCTGTTCGTCGTCGCCAGCCTGGCCGACGACGATCCGCCGTTCCTCGTCGTCCCACTCGGCAAGGACACCGACGCCAAGGCCGTGGGCGCTGTGCTGCGCTCCCTGCCCTGGCTTGCCGGCGTGGAACACGAGACGATCCGCGGCGCCCTGGTCGGCGGCAGCGCCGAGACGCGCAAGCGGTTGCGAGCGCTCGAGCCGGTGCGGCGCCCCGAACTGGCGGCCGCGCTGGCCGGCGCGGGGCCGGCTCGTTTGGCCCTGGCGCCGACGCTCGACACGGCGCGCATCGTCGAGGAGGTGATGCCCAACCTGCCCGAGGAGCTCGGCGGCGGGCCGACGCGCCCGCTGGCGCGCGGGCTGCGCTGGGCCGCCGTCCGCGTCGAGCCGCGGCTGAGCGTGCGCCTGACCGTTCAGGCGGCCGACAACGCCTCGGCCAGGGCGATCCACGACGCGCTCGGCCGGGGCGCGAAGGCGCTGGCGAAAAGCAAGGAAGCGGCCACGGCGCTGCCGGGCCTCGACAAATTGCTCCTGCTGTGGGCCCCGAAAGTCGAAGGCGACCGCGTGGTGCTAGTTCTGGACGAAAAATTGCTGGCGCCGGCCCTGCGCCCGCAACTGGAGCGCGCCCTGGAGGCGCTCGACCAGCAGCGCTCGTCGGCCGACCTCTCCGCCATCCTCGTCGCGACGCACCGCTACGAGGAGCGGCACGGTCGCTTCCCCGCCGCGGCCAGCCACGACGCCAAGGGCCGCCCGCTGCTGAGCTGGCGCGTCCACCTGCTGCCCTACCTCGGGCAAGGCGCTCTGTACAAGGAGTTTCGTCTCGACGAGCCCTGGGACAGCGCGCACAACAAAAAGCTCCTCGCCAAGATGCCCGCCGTCTACCGCCCTGCGAGCCCCAAGTTGGCGGACCAGCACAAGACGACCTATCTCGCCCCCCGGGGAGAGGGCACGATGTTTCCAGGGCGGCGCGGGGTGCGCATCGCGGAAGTGACGGACGGGACGTCGAGGACGATCCTGCTCGTCGAGGGCGCCGACGAGCACGCCGTCGCGTGGACGAGGCCAGACGACCTGAACCACGACCCAAAGGCGCCGGCGAAGGGGCTTTCGACGCGGCACGGCGGAAAGTTCATGGTAGGCACGGCCGACGGGTCGGTGCATTTCCTGGGCAAGGACGTGGACAAGATGAACCTCGCCGCGCTGTTCACGCGGGCCGGCGGCGAGGAGGTGACGCTGCCGTGACGAAACGGGCCAGAGTGGGAACTGGACGGGCCCGCGAGCAGGCTCTTGAGGCTGGCCTCCTGGTCGGGCTCAAACGGCAGGACGTAAGGCGAGCGGCAGGACT
>JBBSEZ010000206.1:0-16756 GCA_038239195.1 Gemmatales bacterium | reverse complement strand
CAGTTCGGCGATGGGTTGTCCGGCGAGGGCGTCGATGGCGAGTTGCTGTCGGTCCGAGGGGGGCAGGCGGCGCGCGGGAGAAGAGGTGGCCGAGGTCGGGGTTGCGGGTAGAATGCACATGGTCGGGGCTCCACAGGGTCGGGGGAAACTGGCCAGCTATTCCCGATCTATGGGGCCCTGACTTGTTCGACCGCGCTGCACCGGCGCGACATCCCAGAAAGTGTTACCCACGTTTGAACCAGGCCGCAAAAAGGTGGTCTGGCGCTTTCGCAACGACGGCGACCTCAAGGTTCTCGATGGGGGAACGGAACTCGTCGGCCGCTACGCCGTCGTCAACGGGAAAACCGTGGAGTTCAGGATGCCCACCGTGGTCGGCGGCACGGACGTTTCGCGCTGGGGCATCGCGTTCTCCGGCGACCGGATGACCGCGACCCAGGGGACGACGGTGCTCTCCTTCTCGAAAGCGAAGTGATGGCCCGCCGCCTCCCCCCAGGCTCGCGGTACGGGAGTTGCACCCGAAATTCCCTGCGCGGTAGCCGCCCGTCGCGGCGAAGTGCCTCCCTCACCGGGAGGCCCCCCATGATACGGCAACGCGGTGCAAGCGGTGCGGTAACGGCCGTCGCGGTCCTGAATTTCATCTGGGGCGGCGTCAACATCCTCGAGGGCGGGTGCTGTGGCGTCATCGCTTTCTTCACGCTCCGGGGCTTGCGGTGATCTTCACCCCTTTCTTCGGCCTCCTCGCTGTCGGCTACCTCGTCCTGGGCGGGCTGCTGATCGCGGCCGGCTGTGGTCTGGTGGGCCGGCGCCCGTGGGGCCGCACCATGACCTTGTGGCTCGCGGCCGCCAACGCCGTCCTGGCCCTGCTCCTGCTGGGCCTGGTGCTGTGGAGCATGATTGCGACGGCGCAGCGGCAGGAAGTGGATAGGGCGGGCGCCGCCGTCCTCGTCCTCTTCGTGCTCGCCCATTTCGGCTACAGCGCCATCCCTCCCCTCGTGCTCCTCCAGCAGAGATACGCCGCGGAGCTCGCGCCTCGAGCCCTTCCTTCCAGAGATGACGAAAGCTGGGCGTGGCGCCCCGAGAGGCCCCACGGCGTCTGAGAGGGCCCGTAATGTCTGCGAAGGAAGAGCGCGCTCAGCAGCCGCCAGGTCGAGGCCCCCGCCCCCGCGCGGCCGGTTGGCAGGAGGCACTGCGGGCCGCCGCGGTGCCCGGGGCCATCGGGGCCGCCCTCCTCACTCTTGGCCTGGCGGTCGGGTGGCGGTCGCGGTCGTTCTTGTCCAAGGCGCGGAGCGCGGAGGGGATGGTCGTCCGCTTCGTCGAACGAGACGACAACGCCTACCCGGTCGTGCGCTACCGGGCGGGCGGGGAAGATTGCGAGATCGAAGCAGGGGCGGAATCGAGCCCGCGGGGCCATGCGGTCGGCGAAGCGGTGACGGTCGTGTACGAGCCGGGCCGGCCCGCCCAGGGGCGCATCCGCTCGTTCAAGGAGCAGTACCTCGCCGCCGCGATCCTGTGCGGACTCGCTGCCCCCTTCGCGGCCGCTGGCCTCTTCTTCGGGTGGAGGGCGCTTCGCGGCGCCCCGTGACAGCCCGCCCCGAATTGGCTGGACAATTTGCCCGACCAAGGGAAGCCCATGCCAGCCGCCCGGGGCGTGACGGCGCGGCGGAGTTGTTGGCGAAACGGCGTGGCCCTCCGAGCCGGGAACGTCTCCCTTGCCGTCCTCCCGAGTTCGGGCTGGGCAGGGCGCCAGCCTCGCCTGTCCGGCGGCCCAGGTCATACTGGCCCCCGGATATCTGGTCCACCAGGGGGCACCCAAGAAGTCTGCGAGCTCCTGGCCCGCCTCTCGGCCCCACTTCCAGTCCGGGAGGCTCGTCCGGACACTTCTTCTGGACTGGCCATCGCTCGGGGCCTCCTTTCGCGCCGTGACCACCCTTCGTGCTCGTCTCGCTTGGCAGGGGACACTCGACGCGTGTCCTGATGGAGGCCGCGATCCCGGATCAACCAGGCGGTCCAGGTGTTCGCCGCGACGTCCCGGAGGCCCTTCCTGGGCGCGTGGCCAAGGGCGGGCTTCGTCGGCGGGGGAAGTTCCCGCCAGGCGCCGAAAAAACCGTTTGGCGCAACGTCGAGAGGGCAGTCCGGTCAGCGGCGGAAGCCGAGGGTGGCTGCGACGGACGCCACCGTCCCCAAGACCGCCCCGATAGCTGCCCCGGCAAGGGCCCCCAGAAGCCCGTGGCCCACCCCCTTCTGAAATCCGACGTATCCAACGACCACCGCGAGGGCCATGGCATAGGCCGGGACCGACACCCTCAACGCGGCCCTCAGTTCGGCCCAACTCCCGAGCTGGGGCGACGTCTCCCCTCCCGCCGCCCGCCGCGCGAGCCGTTTCAGGGGGCAGAGCCCGAAGAGCAGCCCCAGGAGGGCCTCGCCGGGCGCGAGGAAGGGCCCCCACCCCTGCCCCCAGTCGAGCCAGTGCTCGCCGAGCTCGGCCAGTACGCCGCCGCCTATCCCGCCGATCGCCACGCAGGCCACAACGCCGGCGTACCAGTCCGACTTCCACTTCCGCACCGGTCGGCCATCCGCAGGAGCGTCGCCCTGCCCGCGCCGGTCCGGTTCGCCCCGGTAGAAACCGGCACACGCGTCCTCCTCGGCGGGAGGGGTTGCGCCCGGGCCTTGCCGGTCAGAGGGTGTGGGCCCGACGTCGGGTCTCTCCTGGTCGCTGCCCGCCGGATTCATTGCTCCCCTCTGGCAGAGAGGTGCGCGACAGGCTGTCTTCATCCGGCCCGTGCTGAGGCCAGTCGATTGTTGATGGGCAAACGCTGCGCCGGACGCATCGTCCTGCTGGAAGCAAGCCGGCAGTCCTCTCGCGATCGCCGCGGCCGGCACGTCGCAGGCGAACCTTGGCAGAGCAACCAACCCCTCCGTCCTCGCTTTCGACGCCAGGAAGCCCCGAGATGCCTACGATGTCAGCAGGGAAGACCGGGCAGATTTCCCCGGGACTGACAAGGGAGAGGGCAAAGCGCTGACGCGCGGCGATCGGAGCGCGGGAAATGCACGCCCGCTCTCGTTTGGCGAGAGGGGCCCCTTCGTAGAGGCCCCGAGCGCAACAAGCCCGGATCATCCGGCTTCACGCGGCAACTGAGGACCATCCCATGGAGCGTGTACACTGCCCGGCCTGCAACCGGGCCCTCCAATCTCGGGACGATCTCGCCGGCAAACAGCTTCAGTGCCCGGCCTGCGGCGCCGTCTTCGAGGCCCCGCTTGCGCCTGGCGCCGCCCCGCTACTCCCTCCTCCCGAGGCCCCGCCGGTGGAGGCGGGCCCAATAGACTTTCCGCCCGCCCCGTCGATCCGCCTCCGGCGCCAGCGCTGGCCCGCCGTCGTGGGGATCGTCGTTCTCGTGGGTGCGGTGCTGGTGGTTGCCCGAATGCGGCGGGGCGCGGGCGACCGGGACACCGCCGTCGTCCACGTCAACCGCGCGGTCGCCCACATGAATAGCGGCGACCTGGATCAGGCCATCGCGGACTGCACCGAGGCGATCCGCCTCGACCCCAACCTGGCACTCGCTTACTCCAACCGCGGGGGGGCCTACCTCAACAAGGGCGACTTCGACCAGGCCATCGCGGACTGCACCGAGGCGATCCGCCTCGAGCCCGGGCTGGCGCTGGCTTACTCCAACCGTGGCGGGGCCTACGTCCGGAAAGGCGAGCTCGACCGGGGCATCGCCGACTGTACCGAGGCGATCCGGCTCGATTTTCGGCTGGCGATCGCCTACGCCAACCGCGGGGGCGCCTACCTCAACAAGGGCGACCCCGACCAGGCGATCCGAGACTACAGCGAGGCGATCCGCGTCGCTCCGGGGATGGCGCTTGCCTACGCCAACCGCGGCGGGGCCCACGTGGAAAAGGGGGACGCGGACAGCGCCATCGCCGATTGCGACGAGGCGATCCGTCTGGAGCCGACGCTCGAATGGGGCTACGTCAACCGCGCCGCCGCCCGCTTGAAGAAGAACGACTTTGCCGGCGCCCTGGCCGATTACGACGAGACGATCCGGCTCAAGCCCCGCCTGGCCCTCGCCTGGGGCAACCGCGGCCTGGCGAAGCTCCGCCGGGGCGACCTCGGTGGGGCCATCCGCGATTCGACCGAGGCCATCCGGCTGGGCCCGCGCCAGGACGCGGCCTACGTCACCCGGGCCAGCGCCCACTTCGACCTGAACGATCCCGGTCGGGCCATCGCCGACAGCAACGAGGCCATCCGCCTGAGCCCCCGCTCGGCGTTTGCTCACGCCCTCCGCGGGGCGAGCTACCTCAAGAAGGGCGACCGCGACCGGGCGATCGCCGACTGCAACGAGGCCATCCGCCTCGATCCGAAGCTCGCCTTCGCCTACCAAGCGCGGGGGAGGGCCCACGAGCAGAAGGGGGACGTCGATCGCGCCAGGGCAGACCTCGACCGGGCCGCGGAGCTCGACCCGGAACTGAGAAAGAAGTGACCTCGCGTCAGCGGTTGGGAACGGATGGGCGAGCGGGGGGCGTAAGCCCTGAAGTCCAGTCAGTTCTTTTGTCCACTAGAGGCAGCCGAATTTGGCGGTCCCCCGGTGTGCTGGGCGTGTTCCTTGACACTCAACGTCTCGGTGCCGGAGGCCAGCGCGTACTGCACTCGGCTTTGTAGCTGGCCCCAGCCGCGCCACAGCAATAGCCAGCCCGGCGGTTTGCCCTTGCGATAGTAGCCGTAGCCGCCCAACTGTGCCAACCCCAGGAAGAACTCCCAGGCCGTCATGTCCAGCCGGCGACCTCTCCCCTTGCTCACGCTCAGCACCGCCACGTACGCCGCCGGCACCACCTCCACCGCAGGGCAGTCCTTCAGCCCTTCCTGCCGGCTCAGCCAGCGCAGCCGCAGCAGCCACACCGCGATCACGCTCAGCAGGGCGATCACCGGCTCCAGACGCTCCTCCTCGGTGAACTGCGGCTTCTCGATCCCGCAGCCCGTCTTCTGCCCCTTGTGATAGTCCTCGATCGTCCAGCGCCGCTCGTACCACCTGATCACCCCGCACGCATCCTCAAACGTCTTCACCTCGTGGTTGGTCAGCAGCAGCCACTCCAGCGCCTCCGCCTCCGCCGGCGCGCCGATCTCCCAGGCGCGCACCACCCACACCTTCAGCGGCGCGTTGCCGTGCTTGCCGCGCTTGACGTGCGGCGACCGCACCTGCACCGCCGCCCACGCCACTGCCACCGTCGCCTGGCGCCCCGGCTGCGCGGGCCGGGCCGGCTTGCCGTCGTGCGCCGGCTTGGCCTCCCGCGCCGGCACAGCGACGACGCGCCGGCCCGCCTCCGGCAGGGTACGGACGTAGTCGTGCAGCAGCCCTTGATGCGACGGATCGTCGTGCCCGACGTAGATGGACCGATTGTGGTTGGAGCGGGCCACGTAGGTTCGCCCGGCCGCATGCTCGGCGTCGAGGTTCTCGAAGGTGTCGCCGCCACGGTCGAACACGTCGATCTCGAGGTGGTCCGTGGGGGCGGGGCCGTGGGCGGCACAACGCGCTTCGACGGCGGCGCAGCCCTTGACCCAGAGCAAACTTTCCCGGGTGTCGCGCTCCCTCTTGGCAGCGACGCCTTCCCCAAGGGGCACGTCGGCGCGACAGTGAAGGATCTGGTTGGCTAGGCCGAGCACCTCGCCGGTGTCCGCGTCGATGGCTAGGCTGTTGTGGCATTCGTAGCCGCGGCCGCCGCCGTCGCCGATCTGGCCCACCTTCTTGAGCGTCTTGTGAGTGGTGAGGTCCAGTTCGGTGGTGTCGTGGATGATCAGCACGTCGCGGGGGTGGTGGCGGACCAGCGAACAGGTTCGGTCGAGGTGGGTCTCGAGCACAGCGGGGTGGGTGGTCTTGGGATGTGTGACCAGGCCGAGGAGCCCCTGGTAGGCGGCCTCATCCTGGACCTGGGCAGGCAGGGATTGGCCTGGGCGCAGGACCATGCGGTCGGCGAGCATGACCAGGCGGCGGACGCGGCGGACGTCGCCCAGGGGCGCCTTCCCGAAGTGGGCCTGGCCGAAATCGGTCTCCAGCGCTTGGACGCCGTCCATAGCAACTCCCGGAAGGAAAGCCAAACTCGTCAACCCCTTACGCCCCACATAGTATACAAAAGAACTGACTGGACTTCAGGCGTAAGCCCCCTGTTGCGGGCCCCGAACAGGGGGCTTACGCCCCCCGCTCGCCTGTCGTTGTCGCGAACAGGGGGCTCACGCCCCCCGCTCGCCTCGATTCTTTCCCCGCCGCTCACCCTTGCGGCCGGACCGCCTGTGCCTCTCTCCCGAACACGTCAGGCGTCCGGACGTGCTCGGGGCGAAAGCCGATGCCGATCAGGCGGGCGGGAATGCGGGCCAGGATGGGGAAGCGCCGCAGGAGCCGCAGCGGCCAGGGGAGCGCGAGCTGCTTGCCGCTTCCGAGGACGCGGCGGATCACGCGGTCCTGAACGAACACCTGGAGCCGTTGCGTGAAGCGCGTTGGGAGCTCGCGTCGGCGCTGCACCTTGCGCAGATCGTTCAGCGTGGCCGTGCCGCGTTGGAGGGGGGCGGCGAGGAGGTTGGCTGCCGCGACGGCGTCCTGGATGGCGAGGTTGATCCCGACGCCTCCGATGGGGGACATCGCGTGGGCCGCATCGCCGATGCACAGCAACCCGGGCCGATACCAGCGGCGCAGCCGATCGACCGTCACAGTCAACAGCTTCACGTCGTTCCAGTCGCGCAGCTCGCCAACGCGGTCGCGCAGGAACGGCGCAAGCTCCGCGATGGCTTCGCGGAAGGCGCCCAGGCCCCGCCGCCGGACGTCTTCGAGCCCTCCTTTGCGGATGACGTAGGCGCACTGCCAGTAGTCGCCGCGGTCGAGCATGAAGAAGACCTTGCCGCGGTCGAACCGGCCCAGGGCGCTTCTCGGGTCGTCGGCGGACCGGGGGAGCCGCAGCCACAACACGTCCATCGGGGCGCCGAGGTCCTCGACCTTCAACCCGGCCCGGTCCCGGACCGTCGAACGGCGGCCGTCCGCTCCCACGACCAGGTCGGCGCGGACCTCCAGTGGGCCGTCCGGCGTCGTCGCCCGCACGCCGACGATGCGCCCGCCCTCCTCGAGCAGCTCGCGGACCTCCGCCTCCATCGTCAGGTGGAACGTGGGATAGCGCCGAGCTCGCTCCGCGAGGAAGTTCAGGAAGTCCCACTGGGGCATGAAGGCAATGAAGCGGCAGCGCGTTGGGAGGTGCGAGAAGTCGGCGATGGTGACCTCGGCGTCTCCCACGCGGCCGTTGAGTTGCGCGGCCTCCTGATGGGGCCGCGCCAGGAACTCCTCCAACAGGCCGAGCTCGTGCATCAACTCCAGCGTCGAGGGATGAATCGTGTCGCCCCGGAAGTCGCGCAGGAAATCGGCGTGCTTCTCGAGGACGACGACGGATGCCCCGGCCCTTGCGAGGAGGAAGCCCAACATCATGCCGGCCGGGCCTCCCCCGACGATGCAGCAGCGGGCTCGCGTCGTTGCCGGATCGGTTTCGGCATGCATGGGACTGCCCTCCGCGAAGTGTCCGGTCGTTCGGCGCCGCCCCTTCCCCCGTCAGTCTTCCGGCGGCTCGTAGCCGGGCGGGGCGGTCACGACCTCGAAGGCGGAGCCCGGGACCTTCCGCAGTTCCGCGTGCAGCTCCTTGATGCGCGGGTCGGGGGCGACGGAGATGGCCCAGTCGATGCCGTTGTCGGCCACGAACATCCCGTACTTCTTGAGCGCCTCGAGGATGGCCCGTACTTCCGGCGAGAAGGTGGAGACGTCGTAACTTTTCCGCAGCCGGATGCGTTCGCCCATGCGCGGCAGGTTCTCGTCGGTGAGCCGGCTCGCGAAGTGCGTGGCCGGGTAGACGTAGGCGCGGCGCGACTTCACGACGGTCACGCGCAGGGCATGCTCGACGGCGCCGCGCTTCAGTTCGTCGTAGCGGACCACGGCGGGAAAGATCGGCAGCCCGGCGGCGTCGGTGGACGTCCAGCCGTCCGGGCGCAGCTTGTTGGACTTGAGGTCGAAGATCGAGGACTGCGCGGCCTCCCAGCCCTTGTCGGTCTTGCGCAGCTGATAGAACTCGTAGAGCATGCGGTTGGCCGGATCGACGACGAGGGCGTGCCGGTCGCCGTCCTCTTTCTTGCGCTGCACGGCTTCCAACGTCATGCCCTTGTAGCCGACCGGCCAGCCCTCGATCGGCACGTTGTCCGGCACCGGGAACGGGCCCTTGTCCGACTCGCCGGGATAGGCCAAGATCTTGACCGGCACCCGCTTCTGGTCCGGCGGGACCAGCACGAAGCCCATGTCGGGGTTCGCGCGAAGGGGCTTGGCCGCCCCGATCGACGCGATGATGTTCTTCGAGTTGGGGTGGAGCGGCCAGTCCGCGACGACGAGGTTCCAGGGGTTGTTGGGCGGGAACACCTCGAGTGCGGAGCAGACGGCGTCGGCCTCGGGCGTGTGGAACAGGGTAGGCCGCACGACCTTGGGCATGCGCGCCTTGCGGATGCGAGCGAGCCGGGCCGGGTCGCCATGCACTTTCACCGCTGGCTGGGCCGGCGCCGGGCCCACGACGAAAGGCGTGATGGTGAGGTCCACGTCGAGGTTGCCGACCTTGCCCTTGATCTTGTAGCCGACCAGCGGCCCGCGCCCTCCGGGGAGGGAGGAAGCGGGCGCCTCGGCCCCTTCGAGCCAGACGTCGCCGAAGTAGAGGGTCGGGGCCTTCTTCGCCTCGTCGGCGAAGTACCACTTGCGGACGCTCGTGAGGGCAGGCGCCGAGCCGTTGACGTTGGCCAACTCGTCGATGCCGATGCGCACCTCGTTCTTGCCCGGCTTGAGCTTCACGGGCACGACCACGCGCGTGTTGTAGTTGGTCGTGCGCGCGTGAAAGACGTTCAGCGCCAGGGTGACGCTCTCCTTGCCGGGGGCCCAGACGTCGAAGCGGAGCGCGGTGAATGGCTTCCAGTCCTGTACCTTGGCGGTGCGGTCGCCGACGCTGTCGCCCGGCGAAAAGGCGACCTTGAGCGCCTTGGCGCCGAGCTCCTTGAAATGCCCCACCGGCTCGGGCGTCGTCTTGTCGTCGGAGCCGACGTCGGTGAACGTCTGGCCCTTGCCGACGTTGAGCAGGTAGGCCTTCTGGGCGGGCGGCTGAGCGCGCGTGGAGAGCACTCCGGCGGCGCTTCCACCAAGCGCCAGCAGCAGCAAGAGGGTGCGCGGACGAGTCAAGGCTGTCTCCTTGGGAGAGGGGGAGGGCGGGACAGACGGGCTTTGCCGACTATCCTAGCGTTGTCCGCGCCCTCGTCCCACCCGGCCGGAGAGAATCGCCCCAGACGTGTAGCCGCGACGCGAAGCTGAGCGCGTCCGGAGCGGTCGCAGCTGCGCCGGTCGTGGCCCACCCGAGGTCAGAAATGAGGAGAGGAGGGCTTTGGGGGCCCGTCAATCGAACGCGGCGTTACGCGGGGCCGGCTTAACCACCTGGATGCGGTTGTCGATGCGCCGCACGCCTTCGACCTGCGCGACCACCGTCTGGGCGATCTGCTTGAGGTAGTAGGACGGCAAGCAGCCGCGGAGCACGACCAGCCCGCCCTCGCCGCTCTCGACGCGGCAGTCTTCGCACGAGACGTTCTTCAGCGCGAGATAGGGGTTACTGCGCAAGAGCGCCTCGGCGCGATCGGCCAAGTCTACCTGCATGTTGGTCAGGCATGGCATGACGCCATCTCCATCGGGTAAGCCTGCATGGGACACCGCCACGAACCTGGGCGAGGGCCCGTAGACGTGGCCTCACCGGGTTGAGGCCGCTCTGCTTCGGAGTCAATTGAGGGGTGGCGAGGGTTACCACCGGAGAGAAAATGTCCGTCGCGAACGGGCTTCCCGCCCTTCGCGAGCAGTTAATCTTGAGCGTAAAGGGCCCGGGTGGGCGCCGTCAAGGATAAAAGACGACGTTCTCGGGATCTTCAAATCTCTCTGCCCGAAATGCCCACCTTCCCAAGAAATGGGTTGACGTCTCCCCCTGGGAACCATACCGTAGACATGAACGTCCCGCCTCCCCGCGGATGCCCCGCCGTAGACCTGCCAGCCCGACCGACCCGCCACCCGGCCACCGACAGCAGTAACCCGGCCTCGAGCAAACGCCCAAGACAATCCGCAACCTTACGTCAGTCTTGTTCTCCCTTGTGGTCCGACAAGGCCCCCAAAGGGGAGACGAGAGAATTGACTTTACCCAGGAGAGACCGCGGCATGACCAAGAACATTACCGGGACGTGGCAGGACGATCCGGCCCACTTCCGGCGGCCCTCGCGGCGCGGGTTCCTTCAGGTGGGCCTCCTCGGCGGTCTCGGGCTGACGCTCGACCAGTACTTCCGCTTGCAGTCCGCGCAGGCCGCGGCCGGGCCGACTGCCCTCGGCGCCCGCGTCCCCAAGGGCCCGCCGGCGAAGTCGATCATTCACGTGTTCCTGCCCGGCGGCATCGCGCACCAGGACACCTTCGACCCCAAGCCGCTCGCTCCCATCGAGTATCGCGGCGAGATGGGCACCGTCCAGACCAAGATGCCCGGCGTCTTCTTCAACCAGTTCCTGTCGCGCACCGCGCAGATCGCCGACAAGATCACCGTCTGCCGCTCCATGACGCACGGCGAGGCCGCCCACGAGCGCGGCACGCACAACATGTTCACCGGCTACCGCCCCAGCCCCGCGCTGACCTTCCCGAGCATGGGCTCGGTCGTGTCGCACGAGCAGGGCGTGCGCAACAATCTGCCGCCCTACGTCTGCATCCCGTCGCTGCCGACCAACTACGCAAGCTCCGGCTACCTCAGCTCGGCCTACGCGCCGTTCAGCCTCGGCAGCGACCCGGCCAACGCCGGCTTCACCGTGCAGGACCTCAAGCTCCCCGGTGGGGTCGATGAGAAGCGCTTCGCCACCCGCCGCAACATGCTGGAGGCGGTCAACGAGCACTTCGCCGGCCGCGAGCGGGCCGACGGCCTCGACGCGATGGACACGTTCTACAAGCGCGCCTACAGCCTCATCAGCTCGGAGAAGGCTCGCGAGGCGTTCAACATCAACGCCGAGAAGCCCGCCCTGCGCGACGAGTACGGGCGCAACGCCGCCGGGCAGCGCATCCTGCTGGCTCGGCGGTTGGTGTCGGCGGGCGTGCGCTTCGTGTCGCTGACCTACGGCGGCTGGGACATGCACAGCGGCATCAAGGCCGGCATGACGGGCCAGCTCCCCGCCTTCGATCAGGCGTTCGCCGCGCTGATCCGCGACCTCGACCGCACCGGCGAGCTCGATTCGACGCTCATCATGGTGTCGTCGGAGTTCGGCCGCACGCCCAAGATCAACGCGACCGCCGGCCGCGACCACTGGCCCAAGGTCTTCAGCGTCGTCCTCGCCGGCGGCGGCATCAAGAAGGGCTTCGTCTACGGCACGTCGGACTCCACGGCCACCGAGCCCGAGGACGACCCGCTGACCGTCGAGGACCTGGCGATGACGGTCTACAAGCAGCTCGGCATCAATGCCGAGAAGAAGCTGATGGCGCCGGGCAATCGGCCCATCGACATCGTCCGCGAGGGCAAGGTCCGCACCGAGCTGATCGCGTAATTGTCGCCAATCTCCAGGCCGCAAGCGGCGCCCGAGGGCAGCGCTTGCGGCCTGGAGATTTCCCCCACCCGAACACCCCCCGCCGAGATCCTCGATAACCATGCCACGACCTCTCGTTCGACGCTCGCTGGTCGCCCTCTTCGCTCTGGGGGCCTGGCTGTTTGGGGCCCGGGCCGACGCGGCCTCGCCCGTCCTGGGCGGCGTCTCGCCGCGCGGGGGGCAGCGCGGGGCCGAGCACGTCGTCGTCTTTAGCGGCGCCCGCCTCAAAGACGCGCAAGAGGTGCTGTTCTTCGCGCCCGGCTTCACCGTCACCAAGCTCGAGGCCATCGGCGAAACGCAAGTCAAGGCCACCGTCAAGATCGCCGCCGACTGCCGCCTCGGCGAGCACGCCGTCCGCGTGCGCACCGCGAGCGGCCTGTCGGAGTTGCGCACCTTCTGGGTCGGCGCGCTGCCGGTCGTTCAGGAGAAGGAGCCTAACAGCGACTTCAACGCTCCGCAAAAGATCCCACTCAACGTCACCGTCGTCGGCGTCGTCGATTACGAGGACGTCGATTACTTCGCGGTCGAGTGCAAGAAGGGCCAGCGCCTGAGCGCCGAGATCGAGGGCATGCGCCTCGGCACGACGCTCTTCGACCCCTACGTGGCCATTCTCGACAGCAAGCGCTTCGAGCTGGCCGCCTCCGACGACTCGCCGCTGCTCGGCCAGGACGCCGCCGCCTCCATTGTCGTGCCCGCCGACGGCACCTACATCGTGCAGGTGCGCGAAAGCGCCTACGGCGGCAACGGGGCGTGTGCCTACCGGCTCCACGTCGGCACCTTCCCCCGGCCGCTCGCGGTCGTCCCCGCTGGGGGCAAGGCGGGCGAAGAGGTTACGGTGCGCTTCCTCGGCGATCCAAGCGGCGAGCTCGCGCAGAAGGTGAAGTTGCCGGCCAAGGTCGGCGAGAAGTTCAGGGCCTTCGCCCGGGACGCGGGCGGCATCTCGCCCTCGGGCATCCCGTTTCGGGTGTCGGAGGTCGGCAACGTGGTCGAGGCCGAGCCGAACGACACGCACGCGACGGCGACCAGGGCGGAACTGCCGCTGGCGCTCAACGGCGTCATCGACAAGAAGGGCGACGTCGATCACTTCCGCTTCAAGGCCAAGCGCGGCCAGACCTACGACGTCCACTGCTACGCGCGCCGGCTCGGCTCCCCGCTCGATTCGGTGATGACCATCTCGAACTTCAACGGCGGGGCCCTCATCAGCAACGACGACGCTATCGGGCCGGACAGCTACTTTCGCTGGACGGTCCCGGCGGACGGCGAATACGTCCTGACCATCACCGACCACCTCGGCCAGGGCGGGCCAACCTACTTCTACCGCGTCGAGTTCACCGAGGTGAAGCCGGTCGTCACATTGGGCATTCCCAAGGTCGCCCTCTATTCGCAGGAGCGCCAGACGGTCTCGGTGCCGCGCGGCAACCGCATGGCGACGCTCGTCAGCGCGAGCCGGGCCAACTTCGGCGGCGAGTTGGTGCTCGGCGCCGACAACCTGCCCGTGGGCGTGACGCTCCACGCCGAGAACGTGGCGAGCAACCTCGACCTGGTGCCGGTCGTCTTCGAGGCGGCGGCGACGGCCCCCGTCGCCGGGAAGCTGGCCCACATCACCGCCCGGCACGCCGACCCGAAACACGCCAAGATCGCGAGCAAGTGGCGCCAGAGCGCCGATCTCGTCTTCGGTGCGCCCGGCCAGTCGATCTACTGGAAGAACGAATTCGATCGCGCCGCCATCGCGGTGACGAATGAGGTGCCCTACTCGATCCGCATCGTGGAGCCGAAGGCGCCGCTCGTGCAGAACGGCGCGATGGGCCTCAAGATCGTGGTCGAGCGGAAGCCCGGCTTCACGGGCCCGATCACCATCTTCCCCCTGTTCAACCCTCCCGGCGTCAGCTCGGCCAGTTCGGCGGCCATCCCCGCCGGCGCGACCGAGACGACGTTGCCGATGAACGCCGCGCCGAGCGCGCAGGTCCGCAAGTGGAAGACCGCCGTGCTGGCAGTCGCCACGGTCGGCAACGGCCCGGTGTGGGTGTCGTCGCAGCTCGCGACCATCGAGATTGCCCCCCCGTTCGTGACGTTCGCGATGGAGCGGGCCTCGGCCGAGCAGGGCAAGGAGACCGAGGTCTTCTGCCGCATCAAGCACAACGCGCCCTTCGCGGGCCCGGCGAAGGTGAAACTGGTCGGCCTGCCCTTCAAGGCGACGACGGCGGAGGCGACGATCACCAAGGACACCAAAGAGTTGGCCTTCAAGGTGACGGTCGATCGCACCAGCCCGCCCGGGCAGCACCGGAACATCTTCTGCCAGGTCGTGGTCATGAAGGACGGCGAGCCGGTCCTGCACAACGTCGGCGGCACCGAACTGCGCATCGACGTGCCCATCGTGAAGGTCGCGCCCAAGGCCCCGGTGGTCCCCGTCGCGGTCAAGCCACCCCCTGCGGTCAAGCCGGTCGTGAAGCGCCTGACCCGCCTGGAGCGCCTCCGCCTCGAGCAGGAGGAGCGCGAGCGCCTGGCCGCGGGCGGGGCCCCGGCGCCCAAGCCCGCGCCGAAGAAATACTCCCCCGTTTAGCGGCGGTTCTACGACCCGCCGCTAAACGAATCGCCCCCTCACCCACGCGATCACCCGAAGGGCAACGAACCGATGCGACATTTCCGAGCTCCCGCCCGACTGCTGCTCACCGCCCTCGGCGCTCTCGTCCTGGCGAACCTCGCCTCGGCGCAACAGGCGGCGTTGAAGTCGTTGGAGGTCTCCCCGCCCAGCCTGGCGCTATACACCAGCCGGGCGCGGCAGACGTTCGTCGTGCAGGCGACGTATACCGATGGCCTCACGCAGGACGTGACGGCATCGGCCAAGGCGACGCTCCTCAACGCCTCCCTGGCGAAGCTCGACAAGAACGTGCTGACTCCCCTGGCCGACGGCTCGACGCAACTCAAGGTTGCGTTTGGCGGCAAGGAGCTCACGGTGCCGCTCAAGGTGACGGACGCCAAAAAAGAGCGGCCGATCAGCTTCAACCTCGACGTGATGCCGATCTTCCTGCGGACCGGCTGCAACACCGGTTCGTGCCACGGGGCGGCGCGCGGCAAGGAGGGCTTCCGGATCTCGCTGTTCGGCTTCGACGCCAACGGCGATCACCACCGGCTGACGCGCGAGATGCCCGGGCGGCGCGTCAACCTGGCGCTGCCGGCCGAGAGCCTGGTGATCGAGAAGGCGACGGCCAAGGTCGCCCACGGTGGCGGCCAGCGGTTCAAGGAAGGCGACGAGTATTACCAGACGATGCTGCGCTGGCTCGACGCCGGCGCTCCTGCCAGCCCCGCCAAGGAAGCCACGCCCGTCGCGGTCGAGCTCTACCCCAAGACGGCCGTGCTCGACGGCAAGGGGGCCAAGCAGAGAATGGTCGTGCGGGCCCGCTATTCCGACGGGACGGAGCGGGACGTGACCTCGCTGGCCCTGTTCCTGAGCAACAACGACAACTCGGCCAAGATCGCGGCCGACGGGTCGGTGACGGCCGGGGAGCGCGGCGAGGCGTTCGTGATGGCGCGCTTCGCGACCTTCACCGTGGGCGCGCAGGTGATCGTCTTGCCGAAGGGCCTCCAGTTCGCGTTCCCCACCGTGCGCGAGAACAACTACATCGACACGCTGGTCAACAACAAGTTGAAGAACCTGCGCATCGCGCCCTCGGAGCTCTGTAGCGACGAGACGTTCCTGCGCCGGGCCTACCTCGACGTCATCGGCACGCTGCCCACGGTGGAAGAGCACCGGCGCTTCATGGCCAGCGCGGGGGCCGACAAGCGCGAGAAGCTCGTCGATGAGCTCCTCGGCCGCAAGGAGTTCGCCGAGTTGTGGGTGCTCAAATGGGCGGAACTGCTGCAAATCCGCTCGTCGAACGCGGTGAGCTACAAGGCGACGCTGCTGTACTACAACTGGCTCCAGGACAAGATCGCCCGCAACGTCCCGGTCGATCAGTGGGTCCAGGAGTTGCTGGGCGCCTCGGGCGGGACGTTCAAGAACCCGCCGACGAACTACTACCAGCAGGAGACCGACCTCCTGAAGGTGACGGAGAACGTGGCGCAGGTGTTCATGGGCATGCGCATCCAGTGTGCCCAGTGTCACAACCACCCGTTCGACCGCTGGACGATGGACGACTACTACAGCTTCGCCGCCTTCTTCTCGCAGATCGGCCGCAAGGGCACCGACGACCCGCGCGAGACGATCGTCTTCAACAGCAAGGGCGGCGAGGTGGCCAACCCGCTGACGCGCCGTCAGATGAGGCCGAAGTTCCTGGGCGGCGAGGTGCCCGACGTGGCCAACAAGGACCGCCGGGTGGTGCTGGCCAAGTGGCTGGCGTCGCCGGACAACCCGTACTTCGCGACCAACCTGGCCAACCGCGTCTGGTCGCACTTCTTCGGCATCGGCATCATCGACGAGGTCGATGACGTGCGCATCAGCAACCCATCGTCGAACCCCGAACTGCTCGCGGAGCTGGGCAAGCGGTTCACCGGGTACAAGTACGACTTCAAGAAGCTGGTGCGCGACATCTGCACCTCGCGGACCTATCAGCTCGCCACGCAGCCCAACGCCAGCAACGCGGGCGACACGCGCAACTTCGCAAGGGCGGGGATCCGCCGGATCAAGGCGGAGACGTTCCTCGACTGCATCAGCGCGGTGACCGAGACGAAGAACAAGTTCCCCGGCCTGCCGGTGGGGGCTCGCGCCGTGCAGATTGCCGACGGCGGGATCAGCACCTACTTCCTGACGACGTTTGGCCGGGCCACGCGCGACACGGTCTGCTCGTGCGAGGTGCGATTGGAGCCGACTTTGTCCCAGTCGCTGCACCTGTTGAACGGCGACACGACGACGCAGAAGATCCTGGGCGGCAACCTGATCGGCAAGCGCCTGGCCGAGAAGAAGGCGCCGGACGCGATCGTCGAGGAGATGTATTTGCGGACGCTGAGCCGCAAGCCGACGCCGCGCGAGTCGGGCCGACTCACCGTGATCCTGCTGGGCGAGGCGGACAAGAAGCGGGCCCTCGAAGACGTCTTCTGGGCGCTGCTCAACTCGCGCGAGTTCATGTTCAACCACTGAGAGGCTGTGAACGAGGCGAGCGGCGCGGCGTGAGCCCGCCGGT
>JBBSEZ010000205.1:0-16783 GCA_038239195.1 Gemmatales bacterium | reverse complement strand
GCCACCACCCCACGGGGCTTGGGGGGCGCCAGGCGTGGCGGGGGCGCTGCCCCCCCCCCCCCCGGCGCGGGGCGCGGCCCAACCGCCGGGGGCGGCGCCCCGACCCCCGCTCCCGGATCTTTGGCCCCACCCGTGGCGACGTCACTGCCCGAGATAGGGCAAGACCGGCGTGGCCGTATCGCCGGTGGGGGGGAAGAAGACCTTGAAGCCCTTGAGGCGCCACTGCCCGTCGGGGTCGCAGACTAACTCGGCCTCGCAGCGGACGAACGCTTCGTTGCTCATCCTTCCTTCTTCCGGCTTGGCGTAGAAGATGACCCGGGCCACCTTGCCCTTCTGGGGCCGGCCGTCGGGGAGCCCAACGTCCCAGACCTTCAGCCCGTTGATCTGATTCAGCCAGCCGGGCAGGCGCTCCCCGAAGGCCTTCTTGTCGAGGCCCTCCCAGCTAAACTGGTCCGAGACGTGCGCGAGGACGCCCTCGGGCTTGCGTTCCGTCACCGCGCGCGCGATTGCCGGGAGCTTGCGCTCGATCTGCTCGCGCCCCGTCTCGACGAGCCGATCGAGCAGGAAATACGCGCCGATCAGCACGAGAACGATGCCGACGCCGATTAGCCAGTGCCGCTTGCGGTCGCGCCACCACAGCCCCGCGAACAGCACGCCGAAGGTCGCCAGGAGGGCGTAGACGGCGGGTTGGCCCTCGAACAGCCAGTCGAACACGACGACCTCCCGGCAGACGGTTCACGCGCCCACGCCGCCCGAGGAGCGCGGCCGGGGCGGCACGGCGGACGTGGGCCTGTGCCCTGGCTGGAAGAAGACGCAGGCGGTGACCAGCAGCCCCGCCGCGCTGGCAAGGCTGGTGCGGCGCAGAGCGACGTCGCGCGCGAACACGGCGACCAGTCGGCGCCAGCCGGACGGCGCCGCGCCTTCGAGGCGGGGGGCGAGCACCACCAGCGCGACGAGCAACGCCGAGGCCGTACACGCCAGGCGGAACAGCCAACGCGACATGGACGATCGGCCTCCTCTCAGCGCCGCGCCGCCGGCCAGAGCTCCGCGCCGTAGCGAGCCGCGTCGCCCAGGTCCTCTTCGATGCGCAGCAACTGGTTGTACTTGGCGATGCGGTCGGTCCGGCAGGCGGAGCCGGTCTTGATCTGGCCGGCGTTGGTCGCCACCGCAATGTCGGCGATCGTGGTGTCCTCGGTCTCGCCGCTGCGATGGCTGATGATGGTGGTGAAGCCGTTGCGCCGGGCCAGTTCGATCGCGTCGAGCGTCTCCGTCAGGGTGCCGATCTGGTTCACCTTGATGAGGATGCTGTTGCCGGCTCCCTTGTGAATGCCTTCCTGCAAGCGCTTCGTGTTGGTCACGAACAGGTCGTCGCCGACGAGCTGCACCTTGCCGCCCAGCTCGGCCGTGAGCCGCTTCCAGCCGTCCCAGTCGTCCTCGGCCAGGCCGTCCTCGAGGGAGCGGATGGGGTACTTGGCGCACAACTTCTTCCAGAGGTCGATCATCTCTTCGGAGCTGGCGACGCGCTCGGGGTCGCTCTTGAAGAAGCGATAGCCGGTCTTGCCCTTCTTCTTGGCCTCGTCGAACAGCTCCGTCGTGGCGGGGTCGAGCGCGAAGACGATCTGTTCGCCCAACTTGTAGCCCGCCTTCTGCACCGCCAGCGAGAGCAGATCGAGGGCCTCGTCGCTACTCTTGAGGTTGGGGGCGAAGCCGCCCTCGTCGCCGACGGTCGTGCTGAGCTGCCTGTCGTGCAGCACGTCCTTGAGGTGGTGGAAGACCTCGGCCCCCATGCGCAGCGCCTCGCGGAAGGTGGGGGCGCCCAGGGGCATCACCATGAACTCCTGGAAATCGATGTTGTTGTCGGCGTGCTTGCCGCCGTTGAGGACGTTCATCATCGGGACAGGCAGATAGCGGGCGTTGGTGCCGCCGAGGTAGCGGTAGAGGTGGAGGCCGGCCAAGCTGGCCGCGGCGCGGGCGACGGCCAGGGAGACGCCGAGCATGGCGTTGGCGCCGAGCTTGCCCTTGTTGGGGGTGCCGTCGAGGTCGAGCAGGAGGCGATCGACGGCGACCTGGTCGAAGGCGTCCTGGCCTTCGAGGGCCGGCGCGATGACGTCGTGGACGTTGCGGACGGCCTGGAGGACCCCCTTGCCGAGGTAGCGCGATTTGTCCTTGTCTCGCAACTCGACGGCCTCGTGGGCGCCGGTGCTGGCGCCACTGGGGACGGCGGCCCGGCCGGTCGAGCCGTCCTCGAGGACGACGTCGACTTCGATGGTGGGGTTGCCCCGGCTATCGAGGATCTCGCGGGCGTGGACGTGCTCGATGCTGCTCATGAATGGTCCCGGAAACGAGGACGGAGTCGGTAGGGGCTCACGTGTCCTCTTTCTAGGCGCTCGCTCGGTCCGTTTCCAGTCGAGGGAAGAAAGGCGCCCCGGCGAGGGGGCCAATCGGGGAGCGCTTCGGAGGGCGGCTGGCGAGTGGGGAAGGACGCCAGGCCGAAGCGGGGGGGAGCAGGTCGCCGGGGCGCGGGGAGGGTCAGCGCCGTTGCCCCCGTGGGCGGGAGGGCAACAGCTTGGAGCATCGGCCGCGAGGGAACAAGCCTCCGGGTGGGGAGCGGGGGGAGCGTCAGGGTGAAGGCAAGCGGAACGGGGCGTGGCCCCGACCGCGTTCCCCCGCGGCCGGTCGCGGGGAGCAGAGCAACTCGATGAGCTTTCCGGGTGCAAGAATGTTATCGGCCTGAAAGTGCGGAAGCTTGAAGAGGAGAGGCGAAAAGGCACAGGAAGAGCGGGCGGAGAAACGAGGGTGGAAGTAGAAGACGCGGAGAGCGCCGATTTCTAACAGAATTTCGTTGCCTTTCGCGCGCGACGCGCGTAACATGACCTTACATTTCGACTCTCTCTCACCTCTTCACGGAGGACGGAACGATGTTGACCGACTACTTCGTCCACTGTCCGCACGATGGGTGCCGCTGGAAGGGCTGTATCTTCCCCCAGGGCAAGCACGACTCGCACAGCCCGCTGTGCCCCACGAAGCGGGAGATCCGGTTCCTTTGCCCGAGCTGCCGACGCACCTGGGATGCGCGCATCGTGGGCGACGACGCCGTCCCGCTGCCCCTTCACGAGACGGTGCTGGACGTGGTCCCTGTGTTGAGCTGATCGAAGGGGCGAGTACGCCTCCTTCTCCCGAGTAGCCGACGAGCTCTGCTGGCCGCGATGGTATCGCCATCGCGGCCAGCAGAGCTCGTCGGTTAAATGCGTTGTTGCTACAATGCGCTGCGGCGAGAAAGGAGCTCTCCCATGAGCGAGCCGCGCGCACCGGAGTGGGCAATCAAGCGGGACGGCCGGCGGGTGCCGTTCGAGGCCGACAAGATCTGCCGCGCCCTGTTCGCCACCGGCGAGGGCCTGGGCCGCCCCGACGCCTTCCTGGCGCGCGAGCTGGCCGACGGCGTCACGTACTTTCTCGCCGCCGAGAGCGCGGGCGAGGCCCCGACGACGGAAGCGATTGCCGAGGTCGTCGTCAAGGTGGTGCGCGAGCTCGGCCAGCCCGCGCTGGCCGAGGCCTTTGCCGCCGGCGCCGAACAGCGCAGGCTCGCCCCGGATGGCGAGGCCCTCGTAGGGGCGAACCGCGAGGTGGTACTGCGCTTCGACGCGGGTCGCCCCTTCCGCAAGGTGCTGGCGGAGTGTGCCAGCGCCTACACGCTGCAAGCCGTATTCGCGCGCGACCTGGTGGCAGCACATGCCGACGGGCTCGTAGTGTTGACGGGCCTGGAAGCGCCCGGCGAGTTGGCCGGGTGCGTGGTGGGCCCGCCGCGCGCCGGTGTCGATCTGAGCGCCGCGCTGGAGGAAGCCCGCGCCGTCGCCGGGGACTTTCTCGCCCTTGACGGGCCCGAATACTTGCTGGGAGAGGGCCGCACGCCGCGCGAGCTCGCCAGCGAGGTGGCCCTGGGGCTGCGCGCGACGGGCGCCCGGGCGGTGGTCAACCTCAACGCCGAGCCAGCGCCGTCGTGGGCCAGCGCGCTGGCGCAGGGCCCGCTCTTCGGAGCGCGGGGCGAGGGCGCACAAGGGGGGGAGCGGGCCGAGGCGCTGTTCGACGAGCTCCTGGCCCTGCCGGCGGGGCGCTGGCGCATCGACTGGCACCTGGGGGGTCGCGACTTCGAGGCGGGCGGGCGCGAGCGCCTCCTGCGCGTGGTGAGGCGAGCGCTGGAGGGGACGGCGATCGGGTTTGCGTTCGATCGGCCGCGCCGGCCGATGGCCCTGGCGGAGGGACTGGACCGGAGGGCGCCGGCGGTGTTGCTGACCGTGGGGCTCAACCTGCCGGCGCTCGCCGCCCAGCCGGGGCCGGGCGGGGGCACGGAGCGCTTCCTCCAGCGCCTGGGGAGCCTGGCGCGGCTGGCGCTGAGCGCGGCCGTGCAGAAGCGCCAGTTCCTGCGCCGGCTCGACCGGGAGCGCCCGGCCGGGGCGCCGCTGGTGACGAGTGGCTTCTTGCTCGACCGGGCGCGGCTGGTGGTGGCGCCGCTGGGGCTCGACGAGGTGGTCAAGGCGTTCGTGGGCCGGGGGCTTGCGCAGGGCGGCGAGGCGCTCGATTTCGGCAAGCAGGTGGTGCAGCGCATGCGCGACGTGTTGCGCCAGGACGGGCTGGCGACGCGGATGGACACGTGCGTGGACGGGCCATTCGACTTCCGGCTGGGCGAGACGGTGGCGGGCCTGACGCCGTGGGAGGAAACGGCGCCGGCGAAGGCGCAGCTGCGCGCGGCAGGGGCGCTGCACGGCGCGGCGGAGCACGGGACGGCGGCGCTATTCCTGCCAGAGGGGACGACGGCGGAGATGGTGGAGGAGTGGCTGCGCGGGGCGTGGCGGCAGACGGACGCGGTGCGCGTGCGGCTGGTACGGCCGGAGCGGAGGCAGGGAGAGCTGACCTTCGGGGGGACGCAGGGATGATGGGGCGGCAGGGCGAGTTTCCATCCGCCCGCTTCTATCGCGGCTCGGCAGTTCCCGATAGAATAAACCCTGCCCAGTCGGAATTCGGGAGGGCTCGCGATGAGCGTCACGGACCGCGAAATCGACAAGGGGGGAAGCGCCCTGCTCCAGCAGGCGACGAAATGTCTGGAAGAAGTCCTGGGGCCATCGGCCGGGCGCGTGCGCGCGGAGTGGGAACAGACCAGGGACGAGCGCGGGCGCACCTTGTACGTGCTGCGAATTTCGGGCTTCCCCGATCAGGTCTCCGGCACCTTTGCCCCTGCCGAGTTGAGCGCGTCGGGCCACTTGCGCAGTCGGCTCCGCGACCTCTGGGGCGACCTCCTCCAGATGCGCTCGGACGCCGGAGTGAAGAGGCCCCAACAACTCGTGAGGGAGGGGCTCGACGGTGGCGAAGCCTACGCACGATGAAATCATTCGGCAGGGCCGTGTTACGGACGGTCCGCGTGGGGCAAGTCATCCACGACGTCTCGCAGAGCTCGAACGAGCATTCGGACGTCTTCCGCGTCGAGGCTCAGCCGAAGCGATCCGCCCGTCTCAGGGGCCACGACGAGAAAACATCTTGGAAAGTCTTCATTGTCCCACAGAAGCGAAACGGGAGCGCCCCCGAACCAGCCCAGGGCCAAAGCGCCCTCCTCGTCTTGCGCTTCACCAGGACCGAGGGCCCGGCCCGGGTGGCCCTCGCACTGGAGGAAATGCAGCGCGCTTACGACGGCGTTCAGGTCTCGAACCTGGAATCGGAGATAGGCGTGAGGGCCGTCGATTTCAAGTTCCCACTCCTCCCCGTCGTGGGACTCGTTGACGTCGACGTCCCACCGCTGCGACGAGCCCTTGGCCAACAATCCCCATCTTTGCACTGCCCGATCGGGTTGTTCTTGCATGGTAACCTCGAATGGTGTTCTGCACCGGGGCCAGGAGACGAGGGGCATGAATGGCCTGCTTCGCCACCGCCGCGCAGGGGCCTGCCCAATCCCTCACACCGGCACCCGCTCCATCACCAGATACCCCGCCCGCTTCATCCCCAACCGCTCGTAAACCCGCTGCGCCGCCTCGTTGCCGTTCTCCACGTACAGCCGCAGCCCCATCACGTCCGGCTCGGCCCGCGCTGCCTCAACCACGTGCTCGTAGAGCGCCCGGAAGACGCCTTGCCGCCGCGCATCCCGCCGGACGTAGACGCTCTGAATCCACCAGATCCAGGCGTTGCGCCAGTCGCTCCATTCGAGGGTGAGCATCAACTGGCCGACGACGCCTTCCTCCTCGGCGACGAAGTAGCGGCCCTTATGCGGGTCGGCGAGCGCGGCGGCGACGCCGGCGGCGAGGATGGCGCGGTCGAGCGCCTTGCCCTCGGTCTCTTCGGCCATGCGGAGGTTGTGCTCGACGAGGGCGGGCGCGTCGGCGGCGGTGGCGGGGCGGACGGATAGCGGCATGGTTGCCTCGCGGGGGGGGATGTCGTAAACCTCTGAGGGTGGCGACGCATGAGGGCTGGGCATGGACCTGCGAGCGTACATCCGGGACGTCCCCGATTTTCCCAAGCCGGGCATCCGGTTCAAGGACATTACGCCCCTGCTGGCTTCTCCCGATGCGTTCCGCCACGCCACCCACCTCCTGGCCGCCCACGCCGCCGGCCGGGACGTCGACGTGATCGCCGCCGCGGAGGCGCGCGGGTTTTTGTTCGCGGCGCCCGTCGCGCTGGAGTTGCGCAAGCCGCTGGTGCCGCTGCGCAAGCCGGGCAAATTGCCCTATCGGACGCACTCCTATTCCTATGACCTGGAGTACGGAAGTGCCGAGCTGCACGTTCACGTGGACGCCATCACGCCGGGTGCGCGGGTGCTGCTGATCGACGACCTGCTGGCCACGGGAGGGACGATGCAGGCCGGCTGCCAGCTCGTCGACAAGGCCGGAGGGCGCGTGGTGGGCTGCGCCTTTCTGATCGAACTGGGCTTCCTGCAAGGGCGGGCGAAACTGGCGCCGCACGAGGTGTTCAGCCTGATTTCGTACTGACTGCCTCTAAAGGGGAGGGCCCCATGCCGATCGAAGTGCGCTGTCCCTCCTGCGACCGGGTGCTGCGAGCCCCCGACGAGTTGGTCGGCACGCTCGTCAAGTGCCCGAGTTGCCAGACGACGTTCACCGCCGAGCTCGATCGGCCGCAACCGCCTCCGCACGAGGAGGCGGAGTCGCGATCGGAGGGGATTCGGGGGCCGGAGGATAGGCCGGAGACGAGACCGGCGCCTCCGCCCCGGCCCCGCCCTGTCCCGCGCGAGAGCGACTGGGAGGAAGAGGAGGAGGCCGAGCGGCGGGCTCGCCGCGCCCGCGCCCGGGTGCAGGTGGCGGGGCCCGCGCTGGCGCTGATGATCGTGGGCGGCCTGGCGCTCGCCTGGGCCACGTTTGGCCTGTTCGCGAACGCGCTGGGGATCGCCATCCTCGGGGCCGGCATGGGTCAGCGGATGAACGAAGCCGAGTTGGCCGGCAACCTCAGCGGGAGAGTGTGTGGGATGATCCTCGGCTTTGCCTGGGCGGCAACCGTCCTGATGGGGGGCGTGCAGATGAAGAACCTGCGGAACTACGGGTGGGCGATGGCGGGGAGCATCGTGGCGATGGTCCCCTGCTCCGTCTGCTGCATTTTCGGGCTCCCGTTCGGCATCTGGTCGCTCGTGGTGCTCAACAACCCCGACGTGAAACGCGCGTTCCGCTGAGAGGCCTCGGAGACAACCATGCAACCCGACTTCGACAAGTCCGGCGGGCTCGTCCCGGCCATCGCGCAGGACGTCGCCACCGGCCAGGTACTCATGCTGGCGTGGATGAACAAGGAGTCCTACGAGGAGACCGTGCGCACGCGCCGCGCCGTCTACTTCAGCCGCAGCCGCAACAAGCTCTGGCGCAAGGGCGAGGAGAGCGGGAACGTGCAGGAGGTGGTCGAGGTCTACGTCGATTGCGACGCCGACACGATCTTGCTCAAGGTCCATCAGATCGGCGGGGCCGCCTGCCACGAAGGGTATGCGAGTTGCTTCTTCCGCCGCGTCACCGAAGGCGGGCTCGAGGTGGTCGGCGAGCGGCTTTTCGACCCGGCGAAGGTGTACCAACAATGAGCGAACAGGTCCTCAAGCTCGGCATCCCGGCGGGCAGCCTCCAGGAGGCGACCGGCGAGTTGTTCCGCAAGGCCGGCTACAAGGTCACCTTCCAGAGCCGCAGCTACTACCCGGCCATCGACGACCCGGAGATCCAGTGTACGCTGATCCGGGCGCAGGAGATGCCGCGCTACGTGCAGGACGGCCTGCTCGACTGCGGGCTGACCGGCCACGACTGGGTGCTGGAGAACGACGCCAAGGTCAAGGAGGTGGCCGAGCTGGTCTTCAGCAAGGTGAGCCGGCGCCCCGTGCGCTGGGTGCTGGCCGTGCCCAACGATTCGTCGATCCGCAGCGTCAAGGACCTGCAAGGCAAGCGCATCGCGACGGAGGTGGTGAACCTGACGCGGCGCTGGCTGGCGGAGCGCGGGGTGACGGCGCAGGTCGAGTTCAGCTGGGGGGCGACGGAGGTGAAACCGCCGCGGCTGGCGGACGCCATCGTGGAGGTGACCGAGACGGGCTCGTCGCTCAAGGCGAACAACCTGCGCATCCTCGAAGAGTTGCTGCAAAGCACGACCCGCTTCATCGCCAACGAGGGGGCCTACGCGGAGCCGTGGAAGCGCGAGAAGATCGACGACATGGTGCTGATGCTGCAAGGGGCGATGGCGGCCGAGGGCAAGGTCGGCCTGATGCTGAACGTGGGCCGGGAGCAGTTGCCGGCGGTGCTGGCGATCCTGCCGGCGCTCCAGATGCCGACGGTGTCGTCGCTGTCGAGCCCGGAGTGGGTGGCCGTCAATACGGTGCTGGACGAGAGCGTGGTGCGCCACATCGTGCCGAAGCTGAAGCAGGCCGGGGCGAAGGGGATCGTCGAGTATCCGCTGAACAAGATCATTGCTTGAGGGCACAATGAAGCACAGGCGTTGCCTCGCGCCGCTGCTCGGGGGCCTGGCGGCGTTGGGCTGTGGCCGCGGGGCGCCGCCCGAGCCGGCCAGGGTCGCCTCGGGCGGGCCCTCCGCGGTCGCGTCGGCCGACGGACGGTGCGAGCTCCGCGTGCCGGAGGACTGGATGCAGGCCCGCAAGCCGCGCGACGGCGTCGTGCTGGAGGTCGCCAACAAGCGACAAGGCTCCGTCATCGTCCTGCCACGGGAGAGAAGCGACCTCGTCAAGCCCCTGAGCTACCGCGCGTATGCGAAGAACACGGTCGAGGAGCTCCGCAAGATCGCGGAGGACGGCAAGATCGTGCGGGGGCCCCTCGACCTGGTCGTCGGCGGCCTGCCCGCGGTGCGGTACGAGGTCCAGGGGTGGGTGAATCGCCGGCCCATCCACTATTTGCACACCACGGTGGAAGGCAAAGGGGCCTTCTACCAGGTCGTCGGCGCCAGCTCGGACATGAAAAGCCATCGCAAGACGATCGAGGAGATCGTCGGGAGCTTCCGCGAGACCAAGTAACACGTAGACGCGACGCGGAGCGCGGGCCCTGCGCTTCCCCCCAAGAAAAGAGTGGCCCGCGCCGGCCGAGAAGGGTTACGCTGGTGCTGGTCGTCGGGGCCCTGTTCGCGGCGGGAGAACGCGAGGTCGTCAAAGGGCAACGAGGAGGAGTCGTGGACCGCACACTTGCCACGCTGACCCGCCGGGGGCTGTTGCAACTCGGCGGGCTGGGCTACCTGGGGCTGAACCTGGGCGGGCTGTGGCGCGCGCAGGCGGCCTCGGTCGCGGCCCCGCGGACGAAGCTCCGGTCGTGCATCCTCGTCTTCTACTACGGGGGCCCCAGTCATCTCGATACGTTCGACATGAAGCCGACCGCCCCCGCGGAGGTGCGCGGCGAGTTCAGGCCGATCGCCACGTCGGTGCCGGGCGTGCAGGTCTGCGAGCACCTGCCGCGGATGGCGCGGCTCATGCACAAGGTGGCGCTGGTGCGCAGCATGCACCACGAGAATCGGCTGCACGATTCGGCCTCGATCGAGACGCTGACGGGCCGGCCCTCGCCCAACGGCGACCGCGAGGAGTTTGCGCCGATCAAGCAGTTCTTCCCCTGCCACGGGGCCGTGCTGAGCTATCTGCGGCGCGACCGGCGCCTGGAGGTGCCTCACGCCGCCTTGCCCTGGGTGTTCCACAACGTCGTGGACGTGCCGTGCCAGGGGGCGGGCTTTTTGGGAGGGGCCTTCGACCCGCTCGTGCTGTCCGTCGATCCGAGCTCGCGCACCTATCGCGCCGGCGCGCTGGCCCCGCCGGCGGACTTCCTTCCGGGGCGACTCGAACAGCGGCGCCGACTGTTGACCTCCCTGTCGCCGACCCGTTCGACCGAGGGCCATTACCAGCGGGCGTTTCGGCTACTCGGCTCGGCCACCCTGCGGGGCGCCCTGGACATTGACCGGGAGCCCGTCCGGGTGCGCGAGCGCTATGGGATCGGGCCGGCGCCGGTGAAGGTCGGCGAGGGCGGGGGCGGGGGGAACGGGGCGGAGATGGGGGTGGCGCGGCAGATGCGCGGCCAGAACCTGCTGCTGGCGCGGCGGCTGGTGGAGGCCGGGGTGCCGTTCGTGAACGTCAACGACTTCCGGCAGCAGGGGCAGAACTGGGACGCGCACTTCAAGTGCTTCAACCAGCACAAAACGCACCTGCTGCCGGGCGCCGATCAGGGGCTGTCGGCGCTGATCGAGGACCTCGACCAGCGCGGGCTGCTCGACACGACGCTGGTGATCGCGCTGGGCGAGTTCGGCCGAACGCCGCGCATCAACAAGGACGGCGGGCGCGACCACTGGCCCGACTGCTACACGGTGCTGCTGGCCGGCGGCGGCGTGAGGGGGGGCCAGGTTTACGGGTCGAGCGACCGGATCGGCGCCAGGCCGGCGTCGATGCCGGTGACGCCGGCCGACCTGGCGGCGACGATCTTTTGGCGGTTCGGCATCGACCCGGCGACGGAGGTCCACGACGTGACGGGCCGGCCATACAAGCTGGCGGAGGGCCAGCCGCTGCGGAAGCTGTTTGTGGGGGAAGGGTAGAGGCGATGTGGGCAGGAGTGGAACTCACGCCTCGATGAAGGCGAAGACCAACCGCTTCGGGTCGAGGCGGTGTTTCTCGGTCAGGACCTGGTGCAGGAGGCTCGGGTCGCGACTCGCCCCGAGCAACTGTTGGCGATAGACGGCCACGTGCTGTCCGGCGTACTCGTCGAAGCGGCCCGTCTCCCGACCCTCCTTGATCCAGCGCCAATTGTCGATTATTTCCGCCGCGGGCAAGTCGTTCAGCGCACCTTCGGGAGCGCCCTCTAGGTCGGGCCAGAGGGCGCCCGGGGGCCCCTCGGGTGAGTTGTCGATCCCCTCCCCACTCGGCAAGGCCTGAAGTTGGTGCAGGTCGGCGAGAAAAGCTCCCCGGGCCCGGCTGTCGAAATCCATCCACAGAGCCCGGTGGGCAGCGAACCAGTTCTCGAACGAGGAGGCCTCTTCCTCCTTCGCGTTTCTCGCGCCGAGGCGGAGCCCCCAGGAGAGGAGCTCGCAGAGGGCCACGCCGAGGGCGCCGGCCGCTCCGCGCTCCCGACAGGCCTTCTGGGCGATCTGGAGAAAGGCCCGCACTTCTTCCTCTGGGGGCCCTTCCTTCCCACCAGCGATTCGCTCCAGGGCGCCCACGCCGGCCTCAACCGCCCCCAGGCACGGCAGCCGGAGCAGGTCGGCGAGGGGCAAATCGAACTGGGGCTGCAAGCGCCGAGCCCATCGCGCCAACAAGGCGGCGATGGCATGGGGTGGTAACTGCCGAACCTGTTTCGCGATCCCGTCGCCTGCCGGCGGCGCGGCGGTCGGGATAGGTGCGACAGGTTGTGCGATTTCCTGAGACATCGGACCAAGCCCTCACGGCAACAGGTCGTCCACCGCCACGCTCGCCTGGGGCGCCGCCAGCGGCGTCACGTGGTCGCCCGGATCGAGGATGGTCCGCTGGGCGTAGCGGAAGCCGAACGGCTGCGCCGCGTCGGCGACCGGATCGCGGTACAGTTCCACCTGCCGCTGGACGAGGTTGACGATCCAGTAATCGCTAATTCCTGCCGCGGCGTACAAGCTGGCCTTGCGATTGCGGTCGTAGGCGAGCGTGGTTTCACTCACCTCCACGACCAGCAGGGCCGTCGCCGGAGCGCCCCGTGTGACGTAGTCCCTCGGCCCGCCCGGAACCACAGCCAGGTCGGGATCTGGCGCTCCGTGGGGGCTGAGGTCGAGCGTTGCCTGCACGCGCACCCAGTGCGCGGGGCCAAAGGCAACGCCGAGGGCCCGGTCCGTCAACGTGATGGCCGCGGCGTGGGCGTTGTGCTGGGCGGGCATCTCGAGCACCTCGCCACCTATCAGTTCCACCCGCCGCTCCCCGAAGAGGCCGAGGTCGAACAGGTGGAAATACTCGTCGTAAGTCCAGCGCCGCTTCCGCGGTTGTCCCTGCCCGACGCGCACGAACAGTTCGCCATCGCTCAACTCGACCGCTTGCCCGTCGAACCAGCCGAGGGAGGCGATTCGTTCGCGCTCGTCGGGGCCCCATCGGAACGGTCGGGGCTCGCTCGTCACTCGCTCCATGTCCTTGCCCTCACTCCGCCGCCGCCATCACCTCCAACTGGATCAGGCTGCGCTTCTGCTCCTTCTCCAGATATTCCCGCCCCTTCTTGACGTTCACGTGGTCCCACGGCAGCACCTCGGTCGTCGGCCGATAGCGCTGCGCGTACCACGCGAGGTCGATGTTCAGGTCGCGCAGCACCCCCCACCACAGGTCGGGCTTGAAGTTCTCGCGCCAGCCGTCGAGCCGGGCCCCACGCCGCCACGCCTCCTCCAGCGCCACGGACACGCGACGGTCGCCGCGAGTCAGCAGGCCTTCCAGCAGGCTCGTATCGACGTCGTGCTGCTTGATCTTCACCGTGCCGATCTTGCGACGGGCCTTCATGTGCGCGCCCGCCTCGTGGAAATACTCGCGCGTCTGCATGCCGTTCCACTGGTAGGGCGTGTGCGGCTTGGGCACGAAGTTGGACACCGAGGCGGTCACCTCGCGGTAGCGGCCCGTCACCTGTCGGCTAATGCGAGCAATTTCCTCCGCCATGTCCACGATGCCGTCGAGATCGACGCGGCGCTCGCCGGGCAGGCCACAGAGGAAGTAGAGCTTGATCTTCTGCCAGCCCTCCTTGAAGGCATTGCGACAGCCCTCGTAGAGGTCCTCGTTGCGGATCGGCTTGCGGATCTGCGTGCGCATGTCGTCGCGCGCCACCTCGGGCGCCAGCGTCATCCCGCTCTTGCGGATGCCCTTCATCAGGCCGGGCAACTTCGGGAAGTGACTGTTGACGCGCAGGCTCGGCAGCGAGACGTTCACGCCCAGCGGCGCGAACGCCTCGCGCATGCGATTGACCAGCTCCTCGAAGTGCGGATAGTCGCTCGTGCTCAGGCTGAGCAGGCTGATCTCCTCGTAACCGGTGTTGCGATACGCCTCGAGGGCCGACTGCACGATCGTCTCGACGGAGCGAACGCGCAGGGGGCGCTTGATGACGGTCGATTGGCAGAAGCGGCACTGCCAGGGACAGCCGCGCATGATCTCGATGGCGATGCGGTCGTGGGGCGTCTGCACGAAGGAGACGATGGGGTGGCTGGGCAGCGGAATGTCGTCGAAGTCCTTGTCGATGGTGCAGGCCATGATCTCGCGGGGGACGTCGGAGCGCGTGCGGTTCATGGCGGCGAGGGTGCCGTCGGCGTGATACTCCGGCTCGTAGAACGCGGGGGCGTAGGCCCAGGTGGTGCTGCCGGCGAGCTCGGCGAGCATGTCGGCACGCGACTTTCGGCCGCGCTCCTTGAGCGTCATCCAGCGGTCCATCACCCAGGGCAGGCTCTCCTCACCGTCGCCGATGACGAACAGGTCGATGAAGGGGGCGAGCAGTTCGGGGTTTTGAGCGCCGGGCCCGCCGGCGATGACGAGCGGGTGGTCGAGGGTACGGTCCTTGGCGTGCAGCGGGATGCCGCCCAGGTCGAGCATGGTGAGGATGTTGGTGTAGCAGATCTCGTACTGGAGCGAGAAGCCGACGAGGTCGAAGTCGCGCAGGGGCGTGAACGTCTCCAGGCCGTAGAGGGGGAGGCCGGCGCCGCGGAGCTGGCCCTCGAAGTCGATCCAGGGGGCGAAGACGCGCTCGCAGGCCCACTGCGGGTCGTCGTTCATGATCGTGTAGAGGACCTGCAGGCCGTGATGGCTGGTGCCGAGCGGATAGGTATCGGGGAAGGCCAGGCACAGCCGGCCGCGCACCTGCTTGTGGTCCTTGACGACGCTGTTGAGCTCGCCGCCGATGTACTGGGCGGGCATCTGGACGCGCGGGAGGAGGCGATCGACGGCCTGGCGCAGGGAGGTGTTCATGGCGTACGTCCTTCAACGGCGGAAGTCCCGTCGGGACAACGGGATGGTGGAACCGTGGCGCTCGCGACGTTGATTATGGCGGGGGCGAAGAGGGGCCGCAAGGCGAACGATGGCCAACCGGCCAAGCGTTCCTCACGGGCGTGCCGGCGCTCTCCGCTTGAGAACGACGAGCGTGTGCCCATCTCCGGCCTTTGTGGCAAACGCCGCCGGCCTCGGGCGCCCGGGAGGGGCAATGCAATACGTCAAGTCATCGCCTTGAAGAGAGTAGATCGCCTCCGTGCGAAGGATGTCCGGGCTGCCCGTGGCAATGTCGAGCCATTCGGAGACCGTGGTGAGGTCGATCCACCCCGGACCAGAGGCGCTCAACTCGAACGTGGAGGAACGCGAAAGAGCCTCACGAGGCTCGGTCAGCATGAGCCTTCAGCCAACCGATAGGAATTCTTCGGGCTTGCTCGGCACAGACAGCGGCTCGACGAGCACCGCGTTGCCCGCGAACGTCATCGGGGCCCCGACCTGGGCCGGGTCGATCTCGCCGTCCCTGTGGACCGAGACGATCGTCCACGTTCCTTGCAGGCGCTCCGCGTCGGAAAGGGCGATGGGCCCCCCGTTCGCCGAGAGGACGACGGCGACGACCAGGAGGGCCAGGATGCGAGCTCGCGACACGTGAACCTCCACGATGAAGGGAAAGCGGGCAGGGACGCCGCCGGCTGGACGTCTGTCTTCCGCTCAGCGGCCTAGCTCCGCAAACGGATTATCCTCGCCGGGGGCCGGCGGGGGCAGGGGTGGGAGCAACGCGATCATCTTCGCCTGGATCTCCTCGGTCCGGAGCAGCCCTTTCTCCACGAGCAGTTGCACGATGGCCGTGAGGTAAAGGCGCAGCTCGCGATTCTCCTGGGCCAGGCTGTCGAACGAGTCGGCCTGGGCGCTCGCGCTGCGCCGGATTTGAGCGCGGATTCGATCGGCGGCCTGGGCCTGTGCCTGGCCAAGGGCGCGGAGGTCGCCGGTCGTCGCCGGCCCCGAGAGAAACAGGTTGAGCCAGTCCATTGAGCCTCCCAACGCCCCACCCGGCAAGGACCAGGTTCGAGGGACACTTGACTTTCTATCCCCCACTGGCGGCCTCGATTTCAGCCTTTCGCGCCTCGAGGGCCGCGAGCTTTTTCTTGAGGCTACCAATCTCCTTGTTGATCTTGCGCAACTCCGCCTGAACCTTCTTGCCACCCAGCTGCCGCGATCCGAGTTGCTCCGCAATGTAATGCTCCAGTTGGCTCCTCAGAAGTCTGAGAGATGGGTTGCCCCAAATCACGCACTCGCGGTATTCGAGCTTTCCGGCTCGGATGCCTTGCACAAGGAAGTCGCGGGTCAGTCCGTATTCTTTCTGAGCCGTTCCATCCGTGAGAGTTGCTCCCTTACGAGCCCATTCACCGTATTCTGCCACGTCCCACCTCTCAGCCGGAACCAGTAACGCCTCCAACCGCGCCCTGGCAAAATCGCGCCCCACCAGAGCTCCAAGAACGGGATGACGGCACCCGCATCACCCGGCCCGCTCGACAGACACCAGCCCGGGGCGGAAGGTCAGCCGGCAGGTCAGCCACGCCGCGACCTGCGTCAGGAGCACTCCCGCGGGGATGGCGCCCAGGCACAAGACGCCCCCCACCAGGAGCGCGATGCCCACGCCGGAGCCGACCGCCTGCTGCCCGGGCGGCAGGACGGCGAAATGGGCGGTGAGCATCCGATGGCCAGCCCCCATCAGAGCAGCCGTCCAGAGCAGCCCGAGGACCAGCCCCAGCAGAAGGGCCCAGGCGCTCGTCCTCCCCCGCCGGCCCAGCCAAGCGCCGAAGGCGACGCCGGCCAGGAGCAAGACGGCCGGGCCGCCCCACAGCGTCGCGGACCAGACGTTGCGCCCCATCGCCTGGAGGTGTTCGTACTCGGGCGGGACCGGGGCCTGGGCGGTCAGGCCGAGGGCGTCGGCCGGCAGGTTGGGGAAAGAGCCTTTGAGCGTGTCGCCGTCGCGCGTCAGGGGCAGGCTCGCGGCCGCGTCCCAGTTGGGGGGGAGGTGGACGGTGACGGCCAGCCCACCGAAGCCCCCCCATTCGCGCGCGGGTGCGAGGACGTACCCGAGTTGCCAGTAGACCGTTGGGGCCCCCGTGCGGTGGGAGGAAGCGACTGCTTCGTAGCGGGCCCGCATCACGTGCTTCCCCGGAGGGAGGCGCAGGCGGAACGACCAGGCCGGCGCCGGTTGGTCGGCGTGGTAGGACAAATTCCGACACTCGGCTCCCACCCCTCCAGCCGAATCGCCGTAAGTTCTCCCAGGATAACAACTTGAAGTCTGGTTGCGGCATTGATTTCGCCTTACCCGACTCGGTGAAGCAGCAGTTGCCACAACCTCTGACTGGGACTCACGTT
>JBBSEZ010000204.1:0-16798 GCA_038239195.1 Gemmatales bacterium | reverse complement strand
TCCGGCAAGTACCACTTCTACCGGCACAGGCCCGAAAAACCAGAGGTGCGAAGAAAAGCTGTCCTCCCCGCTGCTGCGGGGCACGGGGCACGGCAAGGGCCGTTCTACCCTTGACTTGCGCCGCCGTCGAGGTGCGACAAATCTGTCGTTCCTCAGAACTGCTTTGCCCGCCTCGCTGTGGCCTCTTCCACCCGTCCTCGAGCGCAATGGGAGAAGCGTCGAGACGCCTGCGAGACAGAAAAGCGAGCCTCCCGGTCGGGCCACGTGGCCGAGGCCCTCCCCCGACGGGCGGGAGGGGGCCTCATGCACCCACCCTCCCAACAACAGGGGCGCTCCCCGAGGCATCTGGCTGGGCCGACCGCAGCCACTCCCCCCCCTCCAAGGCGGAATTTTCTGTTCGGTCCGCTTCGCCAAGCGCAATGGGATATCGGAAGCGACGAACGCGGGGCACCGGCGGGCAGCCTCGCGGACGGTAACGATTGCTCGCCTGGCAGACCGTGGGGCCCGATTGGGGCGATCCACGTTCTTCTAGCTGGAGTTGCGAATGTTGCGTCTCAGAAGCATGCGTCGGTGGTGGACGGTCCTTGGCGTCGGCCTGCTGTCGTGCCTCCTCCTGACCGTGGCCCTCTTGCCTCGGGCTGAGGGGCAGCGGCCCGGCGGCAAGGGGAAGAAGTCGGCCGGGGCCCTCCCGCAAAAGCTCGTGGTCCTGCGGGCGGGTCGGCTGGCGAAGAACACCCGGGTCTCGCCCCGGCCGGCGGCCCTGAAGGTCATGCAGAGGAAGGCCAGGGCGACGACCACCTTCCAGGTGACCTACGTCGGGTTCCCCGCCGACGCCAAGAAGTCGTTCCAGGGTGCGGTCGACGTGTGGGGGGCGCTGCTGACGTCCTCCGTCCCCATTCGCGTCGAGGCTCATTGGAAGCCACTGGGCACCAACGTGTTGGGCAGCGCGGGGCCGAAAACGTTCAAGCGCGATTTCGCGAACGCTCCCGTGGCCAAGACCTGGTATGCGGTCGCGCTCGCGAATAAGCTCGCCAAGGTCGATCTGGCCCCTGGCCAGCCTCACATCGTGGCGAACTTCAGCAGTGACTTCTCGAACTGGTACTTTGGCACCGACGGGAAAACGCCCAAGGACAAGTACGACCTCATGAGCGTCGTGCTGCACGAACTGGGGCACGGCCTGGGCTTCCTCGGCTCGATGGACGTCGGGAGCGACAAGCAGGGGAAGTGGGGCTTCGGCACCGGTTTGCCCACGGCCTACGACCGCTTCACCGAGAACGGGGCAGGCAAGAAGCTGATCTCGTTCCCGAGCCCCTCGACGGCCCTGGGGGCCCAGTTGACGAGCAACGGCGTCTACTTCAACGGGCCGAAGGCCACGGCGGCGAACGGCAACCAGCGGGCGCGGCTTTATGCGCCCAGCACCTGGCAACCCGGATCGAGTTATCATCACCTGGATGAGGCCACGTATCCGGCAGGGAACCCAAACTCGCTCATGACCCCCGTGCTGAACCCGGGTGAATCGATCCACGACCCGGGCCCCCTTGGTCTAGGGGCCCTGCGCGACCAGGGGTGGTGAGAAGGTCGTGACCGGAGGCACCTGCTTCGGCACGGAGCGTGAACTGCTCGCCTGAAACGCTGTCGGGGCGCCCCTTGGGGCATGTCCCGACAGCGTTTTTCCCTGCGCGGCCCTCCCGATCGGAAATCTTCGCGCCGTAACTCGCCTCCGGCGCAAGGTCGAGCGCGACCTCCTCGTTCCCCGGCGAGCCACTCTCCTGTTGCCGCGGGGGGAGCTCGTGCCGGGGCCACTTCGCAGCTGGCCGAGCCCTTCGGAAATGCGTGTTCGGCCCCCTGCCTCAAGCGCAATGGAACAGGGGAAGAGAAGCACGGCCCGAACAGCCCGTGGTCACGGCGGAAGAGGCACCATGCCTGCTCGCCCGACCCCCACGCGGTCCGCGGCCGGCCGTGCCGCTTCGGACTTTGTCAGGACGGGGGCCTTCCGGCGCGGCAAGCCCGACTACCCGCAGACTGCAACGACATTTCGAAAAGGAGACGATCGTGGTGTGCCAACACGGTTTGAAGTTGGTGGCGACGGCGGCCGGCTGGGAAGTACACGGGGTCGCGGCCCGAAGCGCCGCGAGGCGGGCGGGCTTTCGGCGGGGCCAGGTGATCGTGTCGTTGCACCGGGTGCCGGTGGCGACGAGCGCCCTGGGGCCGCTGCTGCTCGAGCGCTGGGACGGCCGGGGGCGCGTCGAGGTGCGCCTGCCTTCCGGCGAGGTCCGCGCCCGCTGGGTCAATCTGGGTGCCTCTGTGCGCCTCGACGTGGAGAGCGAAGCCACCCACTAAGACGGCATTTCAGCCACGTTCCTTGCGCCCAGGGAGCCAGCTTGCCGGGAGAACGTGCCCGGTCGAGACGACCGAACTTACTCTTCGCCTCTGGGCGAGCCCTCAAAGAAAGGACGACGGTGCGAACCATGACAGCCACGAATCAGCTTGCCTCACCGGGCCTGAGCGAACGGCGAAGCCAGGCCTCCAACGACACAGGTTTGCGCTCGCCCAACGCGTCGGCCAAGACCGGCCGCCTGGCTGCACGCGGGGGGTGGCGGGAGTTCTTCCGTTCTCTGTGGAGGGCCTTGTCAGCCTGGCCAAGTTGAGCAGGAGCAGGTCGAAGCCAGGAGGGGCCTGGTCCCTTGGCCCTTCCTGGTCCCGCGCCCGCTGGGTGAACCTCGAAGAGGGTGCCCGAGCGCATCTCCCCCCGAGCCCCCGCCAGGCCGCAAGCGGCGCCCTCCCCGGCCGCCGCTTGCGGCCTTAGCGTTCCCGGAGGCGGTGGTCTGCAAACGCGAACCGGGCGCCCTCCCCTCAACGCGGCCCCTTCTTCGGGCGCTTCTCGTGGAGGTCGGCAAGGTGCTTCATCAACTTGCCTTCGCGGTGCAGCGCGAGGAGTTTCTCCACCTCCGCGACCTTGTACTTCTTGTCCTTCTGCTGGAGGGTGCGGTAGACGCGAAACACCTGGACCAGCCCGCTGTGCGGGTCGTGCCGCACCACGCCGGTGTCGAGCTGCGACTGGGCGCTGCCGGCGAGGTACGCCATCGTCAGCAGCCCGCCGTGCTTGACCTCCTTGCCGAGCCAGGCGGCCTCTTCCTTGCCGACGACGACCTCCACGTCCTTGCTCTGGATCACGAACACGGCGATCTTCTTCCCCGCGTCCCTGGCGGCGCGCCCCAGCGGGTCTTTCAGGAAGGTGGCGATGGCCTGCCGCGCCTCCTTCTCGCCGACCTCGGGGGCCTCGTTGCGCCCCCGCGCGGCCCCGACCGCCCCCACGGCGGCCAGCAAGGCACAAACCGTCACGCTACGAGCCCTCATGCTTGCTCCTCGGTTGGGGCGGAAGCGCGGAAGGGGCGCCCCGAGTTCCAGGGTAGGCGCCCGGCACGGCGCCGGCCAACCGATTCTCGCGCTCTTCGGGAGGACTTTCCGCCTGGGCGGTCGATTCGCGGAGTCACGTGATCAACTCAAAAGAAGGTGGCAGGTGACTTCTTGCGGCGGAACTCCCTATTCTTCCATCTCTTGCGCCACGACCGCCGAGTCACGTGATCACGTGCTCAACTGGCCTGCTGGCAGCGTTGGCGGAGACGCGACGTCGGACCGACGCTCGCCTGTTGGTGCCGACCTCGGGGAGAGAAGTTTTTGACAGGGCCGGAACGTGCGCGGCAGGGTGGACACGTTACGAGCAGATGAAGGGAGAAAGTGGCGGAGGGGTGGGTGCCCTCGTCCGCGCCGCCAGCCGGAGGTTGTCCTCCGCATCTCCAGAAGGAGAGCGAGGCATGCCGGGAGCCGACGGATGGGGGGGCAGTGCGGGGAGAGGGAAGGCTTGGGCGCAAACGAGCCCGGCCCTCAGCCGTGTTGGTTTGCGCCGGGCGCCAACGAATGTACGTCAGGCCGGGCCGTTCGGGGGCGAGGTGGAAGCTGCTTGAAGTGGCTCGATGCGAATGATGTGGAGAAGGTCAACCTTGACCGTGCGCTCGTAGAACGTCTGACTCGGTTGGCCGGTCAAGCCGATCACGGCTGTTCGTCGCCCGACGAGGAGCAGGTCTGGGTGCGGAACGTCGTAGGCGGCGCCGTCCATCAAGACGAGCCGGAATGGCTCGAATGGCTGCTGGTGCAACGTATCGCGGAGCTCTTCAGGGGCCATCGCACGTTCTCCTCGTCCTTTTAGTGTACCATTCGAGCGTCGCCCCACAAGGTGCTGTAGATGACCGAGGCCGCCCGCGGATCGTCGGTGTACAATCTTTTCGGCGGCCCTGTAGTTGAGCGTGCTATCCCGCGAAGGAGGCGCTTGCGTGACGTGGCGACAGCTGACCCAGGCGATCGTGCTGGCGCCCATTCTGATCGGATCGCTTCTCTTCGTGGGCGTGTTGATTGCCTGGAAGTTGCCGATGTTCTGCTGCGAGCGGTGGCGGGCAGTGCGCTATCTGCCGGTGGTCGGCACGTGCTACTACGGAGCAGGCATCAGTTTGGCGGCAGTCTTGCTCGGCCTTGCTTGGTGGGAAGTGCTGCTGCTCGCCGGGCTCGCCTTGGTGGGCGGGGATTGGTTGCTCCCCGATCCTGTGTCATTCTTCGCCAGCTCCGCCAAACGCCGCGCCGTCGTTCGGGCGGTCGAATTCATCGAGGGACAGGACGGGCCTCGCGCCCTCTACCGGATGGTAGCAGCGATCGGAGTAGAGCCCGGCAGGCGCATCGTATCCGTGGCAATCGACAGCGGGTGCATTCCGCCCAGCCGTCGATTCTTGGCTGTCGGTTCGGACGGCGGCGTTGAGGAGTTGGACTTCGAGTACGTCGCGGCGGCTCATGGCGTCCGGCCCTGGTTTTGAGCAAGCAGCGGCGACCCCGGCATCCACCTCGGCGACCGGAAAGGGCCTGCCCCCTTCCTCGAGGGCAGTCGCCGGGGATTGGATAACCGATGAAATAGCGAGGAAGGCGAAAGGGGTAGCGTACCGCCGGCTGCGAGTGTTCGGGTCGGAAAGACGGCGAGGGCGGATCGATTTTGTCGCGGTCTTGGCTGTGGCGGCCAGCCTCGCCGCCGTTGCCCCCCCGCCCCAGGCATTTCTGCCCAGGGGGGGATCAACGGTTGACGTAGCGCCGGTCAGCGCAGCGGGACCAGGATCGGCACGTTGGGGGCCCCGGTGTTTACGTCCGTGACGAACAACACCACGTCCGCCGCTCCGGACGCGATGGCTTGCCCGACGAGGTCGTCGGCGTCGGCGGTGTTCGTCACCGGCGTGTTCTCGATCTGGGTGATGACGTCGCCCGGATCGATCCCAGCCTGCCGCGCCCGGCCGGAGACGCCGCGAACGAAACACCCGCCGGCGCCCCCCGCGTCCGTCCCCGCGATCCCGATCGCCGAGAGGTTCCGAAACACGACCAGGGGCCTCTTCTTGGCCATCGGCTTCTTCAGGGCGCGAACGGCCCTGACCTTGGCGGCCTTCGCCCTGGCGGCCTTGGTCACCGCGTCGGCCTCGCCAGCGACGGCGAGCAGCCCGGCCAGGGCAGCCACGCAGAGAACCGCCGCGCAAAACGTGCGGCGACCGACCAACATCTTCGTCATCGCTTTCTCCTCTTCGGCAGAAGACACAGAGGGCCCGGCCTGCCATCTCGCCGGGGCCCCAAGTCGGTGCATGGCAACGGGGCCATCCCGCCTTCGGTTCACCCAACCGTTTGGGGCTCCCTCTTCTGCATTACTCATTGCGCTTTGGGGGCCGGGCCGAACAGGTTTTTTCCCAATCGTGAAAAGAGAGGGGGAGGAGCCAAAAAGGTGCCAACCGGGTAAAGCAACCGAGGGCCGCGAGCGCGAAGCTGGTCGCCCTGAGAATAGCCAAACGAGCAGATAGTCGTCCCCGACGTCTCGGTCTCCGCGGAGGCAGTCCCGAGAGAAGCGTTCGAGCTGTTGCGGCCGGTCGCACTGCCGCACCTCGCGTTCCCCAACTGCGCCTCTTTCCAGCTTGCGGGCAATTGACGGTGCCAGCGCGGGTGTGCCGAACCAGCCGCTGTTCCAATGCGTCGCACTGTATTGCTCTGCGACGCACTCCCCAAATGAACTGAACGCCCTCACCCGCTGTTCCGCCGGCGGCCAGGAGAGCGCGGGCCGACAAGGCCCCCAGGATCGCGTGGCGGCCAGGCGCAGCAGCCCAGGGCAGCGCCAATACTCCGGGAAGTACTGCTCGCCAGGACCGCATACGCCCTCCGAAGCTCCGAAAGCGTAGCCCCCTCGCGCCACCGTCGAGTCGCCGGATTCCTGATTTTGTTGTCGGACGTCGATCCGCGCTGGTGTATCATCTTGACTGGTCGTTCAGGCAGTCGAGCCTGAGCCTCGTCCGCAATGCCCTGCTCGCCTCCCTGCCACCTTCCGGAGGGGCCCATGAGTCGTTCCTTCTGCGCCAGCCGGCCGCCGTCCTCCAGCGCCCTCTCGCGCCGCCAACTGCTCCAGTACGGCGGGATCGGGATGTTGAACCTGAGTCTTCCCGGCGTTCTGGCGGCGCGCGTGGGCGGGCCGAGCCAGCGCCATGCCACCGGGAAGTCCTGCATCTTCGTGTTGCTCTGTGGCGGGCCCAGCCACCTCGACACCTGGGACCTGAAGCCGGCCGCGCCGGCGGAGATCCGCGGTCCCTACCAGCCGATCGCCACGGCGGTCCCCGGCATGCGCCTCAGCGAGCTTCACCCCCGCCTCGCCAAGCTGACCCGGCACTTTTCCCTCATCCGGTCAATGACGCACCCCGGCAACATCAGCAACCATTTCGACGCCATGCACAACTCGCTGAGCGGCCAGGCCGGGGCCCCCGCGGATGCGCCCTACCTCGGGTCCATCCTCGCCAAGGTTCGGCCCAGCGAACGCAGTGTCGCTTCCTACGTCTGGCTGATCAAATGCGTCGGCGATCCGGTCTTCTGCGCCCCGAACATCGGCACGGGCGGCTCCCTCGGCGCCCCCTACGCTCCCCTCTTCGTCGGCTCGGCCGAGAACAATCCGGCCAAGCCCGGGTTCAAAGCGCCCGACACCCTCATCTCGAAGGAGGCCCCCGAGCGCATGCAGGGGCGCCGGCAACTGCTGGACGGCCTGAATCGGGGCAAGAGCGAGAGACAGCAGGAATGGCAGGCCGTCCACCGCCGCGGCTTCGAGCTGGCCACCTCGACGGGACCGCGCCAGGCTTTCGACGTCGAGCGCGAAGACCCCCGCCTCCGCGACCGCTACGGCCGAAACCCCCTCGGGCAAAACCTGCTCCTGGCCCGCCGGCTCGTCGAGTCGGGCGTCGGGTTCGTCACCGTCAACGGGTGGACCGGCCCGGCACCGGGCCAGACAGGGGGCGGACCGCCCAGCTCCAGTTGGGACATGCACGGCGGCGAAATGGGCATGGGCAACGCCTTCGGCACGGGCTCGTACGGCATGGGCTGGTGCTTGCCTGTCCTCGACAATGCGCTGTCTGCCCTGCTCACCGACCTCCAGGAGCGCGGTTTGCTGGAGAGCACCCTGGTGGTCGTCGCCGGGGAGTTTGGCCGCACGCCACGCATCAACCAGAACAAGGGAGCGTCCCCCGGGCGCCAGCATTGGCCGTTCTGCTATTCGGCCATCCTTGCCGGCGGGGGCGTTCGCGGAGGCAGGGTCTATGGCGAGTCCGACAAGATCGGGGCCTACGTGAAGGACAAGCCGGTCCGGCCCCAGGACTTCAGCGCCACGATTTACCATGCGCTGGGAGTGCCTTTTGAATCGCGGGTGACCAAGGACGGCGTCTCGAAGCCCCTGAGCACGGGCCAGCCGATCCTGGAGTTGTTCGCGTGAAGGCCAGTCCGAAATCATGAGGCACGAACAGAATGAGGCGAGCGGGGGGCGTCAGCCCCCTGTTGAAGGCGCCCTGTTGAAGGGGCCTTGTTGAAGGCGCCAAACCGGGGGCTTACGCCCCCCGCTCGCCAAACCGTTGGTGCCTCTTCAAGCATCGCAGCAAGGAGAGCCAACCCATGGCCGACGAGGACTTCGCCGCCTTCCTCGCCCGCGTCCGGGCCGGGGACTCGGGGGCCGCCGCCGATCTGGTGCGGCGCTACGAATCGCTCATCCGGCGCGAGGTGCGTCTCCGCCTGACCGACCCGTCGGTCTACCGCCTCCACGACGATGAGGACGTCTGCCAGTCGGTGCTGGCCAGCTTCTTCGTCCGCGCTTCCCTGGGGCAGTACGACCTGAACGACCCCAACCAGTTGCGGCAACTCCTCCTGAGCATGGCCCGCAACAAGGTCGCTCACGCCGCCCGCCGTCAGTTCACCCAGAAGCGCGGGGGCGGGCAGAATACGGCCGAGGCGGTGGACGACATGCCCGTGGTCGGGCCAACGGCCACGCCCAGCCGGATCGTGGCGGGGCGCGAGCTGCTCGAACAGGTGCGCCAACTCCTGAACGAAGAAGAACGAAGCGTGGCGGAGATGCGCGGCCAGGGGCACGATTGGGCCGAGATCGCCCGGCAACTGGGCGGCACGCCGGACGGCAGGCGCATGCAACTCAGCCGAGCCCTGGACCGGGTCGGCACCGAACTGGGCCTGGAGGACGGCAATGAATGACGTGAGGGAGCACGCGGCACTCCAACTGTGTCGGATCTGGCAGCAGGGGCGGCGGCCCGACTTGGCGGAGGTCCTGGCCTCGGCCGGGCCCCTCTCCCCGCTGGATCTTGCCGCCGTACTCCGCGTCGATCAGCGCCAGCGCTGGCTGATCGGTCAGCGCATTCCCGCCGAGCAGTACCTGCAAGCGTACCCGGCCGTGGCAACGGATCAGGAGGCTGCGCTCGACCTCGTCTCCGCGGAGCTTCGCCTTCGGGAAGAGTTGGGGGAGGCGGTTGCACACGAGGCATTCTTTCAGCGCTTCCCCTCGTTGGCCGACGAGCTCCGCCAGCAGCACGAGTTCGGCAAGGCGGTGCAACCCATCCCGCCGGCTTGTCCTCCTGGGCCGCCTGTCCGGGAGAGCGCGGAAACAACCGACTCGGCGGCGCCCGTCCCGACGGCCACGGAGCCGATGCCCCCGCCGACAGCCCCCCCTCCCCCGACACCGCCGGGCCGGCGGGTTCGTTGTCCCCACTGCCACAACCCAATCCAACTCGGCGACAACCAGCCCGACGAGGTGCTTTGCCCCGTCTGCGGCAGCGGCTTCCGCGTGCCCGACACCCGCTCGACAGAGTCGCTCACTCGCAGCCGGCTCGGCAAGTTCGAGTTGCTCGAACGGGTGGGGCTGGGCGCCTTCGGGGCGGTCTGGAGGGCCTGGGACACTGACCTGCACAAGTTCGTGGCGTTGAAGGTCCCGCACGCCGGCCTGTCCATCACGCCGGAGGAGTCCGCGCGCGTTTACGACGAGGCCCGCAAGCTGGCCCTGCTCCGCCACCCGGGCATTGTCGCCGTCCACGAGGTCGCCCTGCTGCAAGGGCTCCCGGTCATCGTCTCCGACTTCATCCAGGGGGTGCCGCTCAGCGATCTGCTCCAGGTGCGCAAGCTCACGTTCCGCGAAGCGGCCGTTCTGATCGCCGAGGTGGCGACGGCGCTCGACTACGCCCACCGCCAGGGGGTGGTGCACCGCGACGTCAAGCCGGCCAACGTGATGGTGGAGTACGGCCCGCCGGCCGGGGGGGGCCGGTGGCCGACGACCTCGGCAAACCGCTCCTCCTCGACTTCGGGCTGGCCTTGCGGGAGCAGGCGGTGGTCACCATGACGATGGACGGGCAGATCATTGGCACCCCGGCCTACATGAGCCCGGAGCAAGCCGCGGGGAAGGGACACCGCGCCGACTGCCGCAGCGACGTCTTCAGCCTGGGCGTGGTGCTCTACGAGTTGCTGTGCGGCGAGCTCCCGTTCCGGGGCTCGCGGCTGATGATGCTGATGCAGGTCCAGTTCGAGGACCCCAAGGCACCGCGGTCGATCAACGACAAGGTGCCGCTCGACCTGGAAAAGGTCTGCCTGATGTGCCTGCGCAAGGACCCGGACAAGCGCTACAACTCTGCCGCGGCCCTGGCCGAGGACCTGCGAAGTTTCCTGCGAGGGGGGCCAGTCAAGGCACGACCGGAGGGCCGACCGGAGCGGCTGTGGCGCTGGTGCAGGCGCCACCCGGGCGCCGCCGGGCTCCTGAGCACGGTGTTCGTGCTGCTGGCCCTGCTGGCCGCGGGCGCCAGCGTCGCGGCCGTCCAGATCGAGCACGCCCGCCAGAGGGCCGAGCTCAAGCACCAGCAGGCCGAGAACCGGTTCGGCGAAACGCTCGAAATGGTGGACCTGCTCACCCGGGTGGCCGTGGAGGTCCTGGAAAACACGCCCCAGATGGAAGATTCGCAACTCCGGCTGCTCAAGAAGGCGCAGGACCAGCTTGCCAAGCTCCTCGCCGACAGGCCTGACGACCGGGGGGCCCGCCACAAACTGGCGCTGGTGGACCAGAGGATGGGGAACATCTGGTGGAAGCACGGCAAGTACGACCTGGCCCAGGAGTCTTACGAGTCGGCCATCGAGGCGTTCGACCAGCTCGCGCGGGAAGACCCGCAGAACGGCGCCGCCTACCGGCATCACTGGGCGGTCTGCCAGAACGATCTCGCCGAGGTGCTGCGGGAAACCAAGTCGCCCGAGGCGCGACGACACTTCGACCTGGCCCTGACCGTGCAAACGTCGCCCACCGACCTTAACTACCCGCTCGAATTGGCACGGACACAGACCAACCTCGCGCTGCTCTCGTTCGACACGGCAAAGGCCGAGCAGATGAGGGAGCCCGATGAGCTCTTTACCTCGTCGATCAAACACCTGAAGAACATGAAAGCCAACCGGGCCCAGAGCGAGGCGGAGCGGCAGAGCGAGCTCGCACGGGCCTACGTCAACCGGGGCAACCTCTACGAGTGCCGCAAGGAGTTCGCGAAAGCGGAGGAGGACTATCAAGAAGCGATCCGACTTCTCGAAGGCCTCAAGACGGCCGCCCCTAACAAACACGACTACCAGTACAAGCTGGGCGCTGCCTACGTCTGCCTCGGGTATTTGCGGGAGACGTCTGGCCAGCCCGGCGCTGGGGAGGCCCACGAGAAGGCCCTGCCCCTGTTCATCCGCCTGGTGAACAACTTCCCGCGCTACCACCTGTACCGCAAGCTACTGGCCCTGACGTACGACAACATCGGCGCGGCGCTCGCGGACGAAGGCCCCAAGGTGGCCGAAAAGGCGGCGAGCGTCGTTTCGGCTACCTCGGCGGTGAGCGACCCGTTCGCAGTCGCTGTCGCGACCCAATTGGCCTCTATGGTGGACGAATGGCCAATCCCCGCCTCAGAAAAAGCGTTTTTGAACGCGCGGGATCACTACAAGGAGCTGCTGAAAGGCCCTGGGGTGTTGCCCGAATACAGGAGCCTGGCGGCCAGTAACCTGACCAACCTGGCGTACGTCGCCCGCAACGGCAAGGAGTACCCCAAGGCGCTCCAACTCGCCGAAGAGGCGATTCGGCTCCAAGAGAAGGCCCTGCAATCCGACCTGGAGAGCCGCGAGTTTCTACAGAGGCTCAATTGGCATCATCGCGTGCGGGCCAGTATCCTGGTCAAACAGGGAAAGCTACCGGAGGCGGCCCGCGGTCTCGCCAAACGCGCCGCCGCGACCGGCGCTCCCTGGCGGGACGAACTGGCGCGTCGAGCCGTCGCGATCCTCGCAAAAATCCCCCGCGACGAGCTCCGCGAGCTCTTGACGCGCCCCGAAGAGAAGGGCGCCTGGGCCTTGCTCCGCTCTCGCAAAGATTTTCAGCAATTGTTGCCGGAGTTGGGAAACCGCCCCCGCAAATAGCGCCTCCACGGTCTTGCCCCCTTCCCTCGGCCTGTCCTCCCCCCGCTTCTTCCCTCATTCCCTGAAAAATCCCCATCCCCCCGGCCGATACCTTTCCTGTCTCAGCGACAGGACGTTCGTCGAGGCAGCCACCACTCGCGGATGAGGAGGCCCGCCGGTCGGCGGGCCCCGAAGAGATAGCCTTGCGGGAAGGACCCCCCATGAAAGCCCGTGCCCGGAATCGCCCTCTCGTGTGCTTGCTCGTGGCAGCCCTGTTCGGGCTCGCGGCAGTCGCGCCTGCCCGAGCGCAAGCCCCGGATGGCAATGCGCCTGTCCCGGGAGGCGATGGCCCTCAGGGTGGCAGGACGAACGTCGGCGGCAGCAGCTACGTGGACGGGGCCATTCCCCTCAACCAACTGAGGCTTCGCTTCGACGCTGGGTACGGCAACAACCGACCCGACCGCGCCGAGTTCTTCTATTCACAGTACCGCCAGCAAGCGATCACCGGCGCCCTGGGCACTCCCCTCTACGTCGGCACGGCGACCGCTGGCCCTATCCCCACCAGAGGCGGAGGAGGCGGAGGGGGGGGCGGGGGTGGAGGTGGAAGCGGAAAGGGTGGCACCCGGGACACTCCCTTCGGGGTAGCCCCGACCGGCGTGCTGATCGGCAACCCGCAGGCGAAAGGCCTCCCGCTCCCGGAGACCAACGTCGATTACCAGGACATAAGCGCCTACGCCGAGGGCGTGGTCGCCCGGGGCCTGTCCGTCTTCGTGGAAGTGCCCGTGCGCTTCCTCAACCCGGAGGTCAACGCCAACACCGCCGGCCTCGCCGACATGAACGGCGGCGTCAAGTGGGCGTTCCTTTCCAGCCCGGATCGGGTGGCCACCTTCCAGTTGCGCACCTACGTTCCGACGGGCGCGGCCAGCCGCGGCCTGGGCACCCACCACGTCAGTTTCGAGCCGGCCTTCCTGCTTTACCAGCGCCTCACGGAGCGGCTGACGTTCGAGGGAGAGCTCCGCGACTGGGTGCCGGTCGGCGGGACCGACTTCGAGGGCAACGTGGTCCGCTACGGCGGCGCCCTCAGCTACCGCGCCCTGGAAGGCCCGGGCTGGAACGTCGCCCCGGTGGCCGAGCTCGTCGGCTGGACCACGCTCAACGGCAAGGAGACTGCCTCGCTCGGCGACAACGTGTTCCAGATTCGCTCGGCGGGCGGCGACACGATCGTCAACGGCAAGATGGGCGTCCGCTTCAACTTCGCCCAACCGGCCCTGGGGGACACGTGGGGGAGCCTCTCCGTCAGCTATGGGCGAGCCCTGACCGGCGCCGTCCTCTACAAGGACATTGTCCGCGTCGAATACCGCCTGATCTTCTAGCCGCGCGTCGGGCAGCCCGACGCGCGAGCGAGGAGAAATCTCTCGCTGGCGCGTCGCGCTGCCCGGTTTCCAGACTGCCAGAGAGCTGGCGAAAGGGCCCCTACTGCTTCGGCAAGCCCGCCATCAGGGCCTCGAACAACTTGTTCTCGATCTTCATCTTGATGCGGACGTGCTTGTCCTGGTGCTCGACCTTGTAACTGTCGAGCATGCTCGCGAACGCGTCGTACGCCTCCTTGGCCTGCGCCGGGGGGAGCGCCTGCTTGAAGGCGTCCTCGACCGTGGCCGCGCCGAGGAGCTGGACAGCCGCCTTGACGCCCTCCGCCGCCTTGCGCCCGTCGTTGGCCTTGCCGACGGTGGGATAGCGCACGCTCAACTCCACCTGCGTGGCCGCACCGAAGTCCAGGGCCAGCGTGGCCGTCTCGAGGTCGAGGAGGGGGCCGAACGGCTTCCACAGCTTGGCCGCTTCCTCGCGTAACTCGCGCAGCCCCACGGCAGGGTTGACCGCCCCCACCAGGTGCCGCTTGCCGCTTGCCAGCTTGACGGCGTCCTCCAGGGGGCCCTTGTTCTTCTTGCCGTCCAGGAAGCTCAGGCAGCGCTTCATCCCCGCCTCGTCGGCGTACACCGCCACGCGCTGGTTCACGAAGTGGACGGCGACGTCGTTGCTGTCGCCCAGCTTGCCGGCGTGGTAAGTGCGGCCACGGTGCTTGATGGCCTTTGGCGCGGTGAACTTGTCGAGCAGCCTGGCCCGATCGTACGGCTTGACCGTGGCGACAATCAGCCAGCCGACGTTGGCCTTACTATCGGCGAACACCACGGTGAGGCGCTCGACGTCGGCGGGGACCAGGCCGGTCTGCTTGCGAACCTCCGCCACGAGGTCCTTCCCCCCGTTCTGCTTTTCGAGGGCCTGCAAGCCCCGCCGGATGACGTCCACCTTGTAGGCGTCGGCCATGCGCAGGCTGAGCATGCCCTGAGCGTCGTGGGGCACCAGCTTCAGGTCGCCCGCGTCCCCGCCGACGGCGGGAGGCGCCGGGGCGGGCTCGGCCCTGCCGGCGAGCAGCAACACCAGCGCCGCGGAGGCGGCGAGGCCTCGGACGGCGGGCAAACGCGAGCGGAAGATGGACATCCGTTGGTTCTCCGAAAAGGCGCAAACCGGGAAGCGGGCACCGGCCTTCGCGCGCTCATTCCTTGGGAAGGCGAATGGCTTCGGGGGGAGCAGGCACGCCCACCCCCGGAAGCGTGGGCTTGAGCTTCAGTCCCATGAACGGCTTGCTCTCGATCTGGAGCGCGGCACTCAGCTCGCGCCCCTTCACCTCGACGACGAAGTTGTCCAGCATGCGCTGCAGCGCCTCGCGCGCCACCTTTGCTGCCCCCACGGGCGTTCCGCCATCAACCCACAGTTTCTCCATGGCCGGCACCCCGACCAGCGACACGGCCGCCTTGGCCCCTTCGAGCGCGATTCTGCCCTCCTTGGCCTTGGCCTCGCTGAGGAAGCGCGCCTCCAGGTGGGTGTGCGTCAGGCCGTTATCGGATGGCAGGATGGACAGCGTCATCGCCTCCACGTCGAGCAACGACAGGAACGGTTTGATGGCGCCCGCGATCTCCTGGGGAATAGCCTTTTTCCAGCGCTTGACGTCCTCGACCTTCGGCGCGAACCCGATCACCATCTGCCGGCGCGTCCCCGCCGCCTCGATCGCCTCGTCGAGCGGCCCTCGCTTCTTCGGGGCCAGTTGGTGCTGGATGCAGCGCTTCACGCCCTCCTCGGGCCCAACTACCAGCACTTGCGGGGCCGCGAAATAGACGGCAATGGCGGGCCCGTTTTCGATCTTGGCGAAGTGGTACGGCTTGCCCTCGAACTGCCGTTCCTCCGCCCCTTTCAGCTTGATCAGGGCCTTGTCCCGGTCGTACGGCCGGTTGGTGGCCGCGATGAACCAGATCGCCTCCTTCTCGGCGTCCGCGAACACGACGGTGGCGCGCTCGACGTTGCCGGGGGCCAGCCCGGTCGCGTCCTCCATCTGCTTGGCGAAATCCATGTCGCCCTGGCCCATCGCCTTGAATTGTTCCCGGGCCTGCTGAAGGCCCTTCTGCGTTGCTTCGAGCGACCACACCTCGGCGACCCGGATCATGACGAAGCCCTGCGCGTCGGGCGGCACCAGCGCCAGGTCGCCCAGGTTCGCGGCCTTCTGCTTCGCCGGCGCCGGGATCGGCGGCACCGTTGGCCGTTCGCTCGCGCTCTTCTTCGCCTCTGCCTCGGCGGCGGCCTTGGCGTCGGCCTTGACGCTGCGCGACCACAGCAGCCAGCCAGCCGTCGCGCCGCCGATCAGCAGGAAGCAGAGCAGCGTCGCGCCGGCCAGGGCCCACGGCCAGAGCGAGTGCTTGCGCATGAGGTCGGTCGCGTCGATCTCGTCCAGGGCAAGCCTTGCTTTCCGGGGAGGGGACGTCGCGCCTGCGGTCGGGCCCGGCCGGGCCGGCTCGCGCTGCCCGGCGCGAGCGCTCCGCGAGCGCTCCGCGAGGGGGATGGTCACGTCGGTCCCACAGACGGGGCACTCGACGATCTGTCCGCCGTGCTCGGCCTTCGCCGACATCTGCTCGCCGCAAGGGCAGGCAAAGTGGACCGCCTCGGCGGAGAGGGAGACCGTGGAAGGATCGGCCGGCCCAGGCACAGGGGCCGGCCCGGCGCAGTGCGGGCAACGGATGCACTTGCCCGCGTGATCGTCGGACACGCAGAGCTTCTTGCCGCAGGGGCAATGAAACAGCACCGGCATGCGTTGGTTCTCCTTGGAGAAGGCCCGCTGACTGTAGCCTACTTGGCGGGCGGACGGCCGGGCAAGGAAAAACGGCGGGCGAAAGGCGCTCGGCCACTCGCCCGCCGCGGGTGTTGGAAGGGCCCTGTCTCAGAACTTGCCCTTCTTGGGGAAGGGCTGGGGCCTCCCTCCCCCCGGGCGCGGCGCGATGCCCTCGAAGGCCTTGTCGTCGATGCTCATGTTGATCGTGACGTTCGAGCCCTTCTGCTCGATCGTCAGGTCGTCGAGCGTCTTCTTGAGGCTGTCCGCCATCTGCTTGCCCGAGGCGTTGCCGAAATTGCCCTTGAGGCCCTCTTCCCCCTTGCCCATGCCCACGCGGGCGAGGGAGCGGACGTCGTCGAGCGCTTTCTTCGCCTCCGCCGCCTGCGCGTCGGTGGCGTAGTGGCCGATGATCTCAATCTTCGTGGAAGTCCCACCCTTGACCACCATCGTGGCCGACTGGAACTCGAGCAAGCTGCCGAAGCGCGTGAATTCGGGCGGGATGGCGTTCTTGGCCTGCATCTTGATGGACGACGGCAGGTTGATCGCGCCGAGGATGTGGTAATCCTTCTTCTTGGCGCGCTTGATGGCCTCGTCGAGCGGGCCCTTCAGCTTCTTCCCCGCCATGAAACCGAGCAGCCGCTTCATCCCCTTGTCGGGGGCGAACACGAACACCTTTGAGCTCGCAAAGTACAGGGCATCCTCGTTCGCGGCCATTCCCCCCGGGCGCCCCCCGGGGAGTGCCGGCGGGGGCCGCCCCGGGGGGCGCCGGGGCGGGGGGGGGGGGGGGGGGGCCGGTCCACACGCGGCGGCGGGGGGGGGGGGGCCCCCCCGGCGGGGTGGTACACCGTGTGTGGGCCCCCGGGG
>JBBSEZ010000203.1:0-16928 GCA_038239195.1 Gemmatales bacterium | reverse complement strand
TGGCTTACACACACCCAACCGGGGGCGGCGGGGGCAGCGGGGGGCGCGCCCGGGCCGCGGGGGGGGGGGGGGTGGGCGGCCAGCCCCACGGGAACGGTCAGCTTCTACGACGGCACCACCCTGCTGGGTACGGTCAGCCTGACGTCCGGGATGATGGGGAGCACCGCGAGTTTCACCACGTCGGCGCTGGCCCTGGGCGACCACCAGATCACCGCCGTCTACAGCGGCGACCTCACCTTCGCCGCCAGCACGTCCGCGCCTTTGGACCAGAGGGTGCAGCAGCAGGCCACCATGACGTGGGCCTCCTCCAGCCAGGGCTACTCGGCGCCGGGGCAGGCGGTGACGTTCACGGCGACGGTCTACGGCGGGATGGTCGGCAGCCCCACGGGGACGGTCAGTTTCTACGACGGCACCACCCTGCTGGGCACGGTCAGCCTGGCCCAGGGGATGATGGGGGCCACCGCGAGCTTCACCACGTCGGCGCTGGCCTTGGGCGACCACCAGATCACCGTCGTCTACAGCGGGGACGCGACCTTCTTCGGCAGCACGTCCACGCCTTTGGACCAGATGGTGGGGTGAGCCCGTCGGCCTTTCGATGCCGCTTGTTCGAGCGGAGGGCCTTCTCGGCCCTCCGCAGGAGGCGCCCCGTGCCGCCCGACTCCGCTTTGGGAGGGAGAGGAATGCGCATCTGCGTGATGGGTTCAAGGGAGATTGCGCCCCAACCCGCGTACTCGCGGAGGGTGGCTGGCGCCGCGGGCGCCGGCATCTTTCTCGGGGTAGCGCTGTCCCTGCTCGGCCCGAGCTCGGCCGAGGGACAGGTCCTGCGCGATACCGAGTTCAAGGCCCCCCGCGGAACCGTCAACCAGTTGGCCTTCTCGCCGGACGGCAAGACGTTGGCGAGCGTGGGGAGCGACTCCGACCACCCGGGCGCGCGGGCCTACGTCCGGCTGTGGGACGTGAAGACGGGGAAGGAGAATGCCAAGTTCCCCCTCCAGACTCGCTCCTCCGGCTACTTGCTGGTCTTCACCCCAGACGGCAAGACGCTTGTCTCCTCCTGCGGGGGTAGCAGCCCGCCCCCTGCCTGGGAGCCGTTTAAGTACATCGAGGTGTGGGACGTCAAGACCGGCAAACGGCGCCTACTCATCAAACTGAAACCTGCGCGCCGGGGCAGGGGTGGGGCCATCTGCCCAGACGGGAAGACCCTGGTGTTGACCGCCCCGGACGCCTCGGCGGCGCTGTACGACCTGGAGACGGGCAAGGAGCTCGCCGTTCTGGCCGGCCACAACAACGCGAACGTCCTGGCCCTCTCGCGGGACGGCAAGTGGCTGGCCACCGGCTGCGCGAAGGGCAAACTGGGCATCTGGGACCTGCCCAAGCGCAAGCTGGTCCACCTGTTCGACGCCCAGAAGGGCGGCGTCGCGACCCTGGCCATCAGCCCCGACGGCAAGCAGATCGCTACGTCGGGCGGCCGCAGCGAACGCGTCCTGAACCTGTGGGGCAGGGCCGGCGGGGGCCGCGAGGCGAGGCTGAACTACACCCATCGCTTCGGCCAGATCCATGCCTTGCGGTACACGCCCGACGGGAAGGCCCTGGTCTTCGCGGGGGACGGGCGGGATGAAGGGATTTGCTGGTGGGAGCTCGCCGGCGGGAGGCTGCGCGGGGCCGCTGACCTCCCCCCGGCAGGGAAGGGCAGCCAGCACCGCTGCGCGGCGCTGTCGCCCGACGGCAAGGTGCTGGCGACTGTCAATAACACGACTATCCAGCTCTGGGAGCTCCGCGAGAAGCCCAAGAAGCCGTGAGCGCCCGCTCCAAAGGGCAAGCGCGAGGAACGAGTTACCGAACCGCACTTTGATGGACCAAGGAAAGCCATGAGTTGTCCCCTTCGCCGCCACGCCGTGTGTCTGTCCCTCCTTCTGCTCACGTGCGCCTTGATCGAACCGCCCCGCGCGCGGTCGCAAGTCGTCGATTCGCTGCGGGTCACGGTGACCGCGTCCGCGCCGACGCCCCCGGTCGCTCGGCTAAAAGAAACGGTCACCGTCAGTCTCGCAGCCACCGTCACCCCGCCGCCCGGCGCGACGCCGGTCCCCAGTACGGGCCCGTACTCCTCCACCCCGCCACCACCCGTCATCCAGGGCCCCGTCTGGACGTGGAAGGTGAAGTCGGCCCGCTACCGCCCCCGGGAGGGCGCGTGGCAAGACGCGCCTCCGGGCACACACCCGAGCTCCATCGCCGCCGCCGACACCACCTCGGGCACGGCCGTCGCTCGCGTGAGGTGTCTGCTGCCGGGCACGTGGAAGTTCGCCGTGACCGCGACCGCGAAGTATTTCATCCCGGGGGGCCAGACGTGGTCGGGGACGAACGAAGCGAATTTCGTGTTCGCGGTCGCCCCTCCCGGGTTGAGCGTTATTGCCGAGGACTTCCCGGTCTGCGCCGGGGGCAAACCGGACGCATTCCACCAGTCGCTGATCACGGCGACCGTGAGCGCCGCCGGCGGGGGCGCCCAGGCGAACGTGATGCTCAGTCTCAGCACCACGGACGGGACCCTCGCCAAAGCGGTGGGGAAGACCGACTTTGAGGGCCGACTCCGGACGACGCTGACCTCGGGCGCCTGGGGCGGCGATCCGAGCTCTGTGCCGCCGATCAAGTACATGGTCACGGTGACGGCAAGGTCAATCGGCTACCTGCCGGGCCGGGCGCAAGTCGATGTTCGAGCGCCGACCTATGAGATGTTTGCGTCCCCGATCAACCTGGCCAGCGGAAAAGTGGCCAGCCTGCGCGTAAGGGCCCTCCTCGACATTCGGCCGAACCCAACTCCCGTAACCCTGAGCCACTTCCCCATCGACAACCACGCCATTCAGTGGTGGATCTCCCGCATCCTCGATCCGGCAGGAAAGGTCGTGTACGCCGGCAAGGGGCCGGTGCCTGCGGGCTACGGCAAGATCCAGAAGACCGAGAAGTTGACGGACTCCGATGGCAACTGCCGGGCGCAGTTCGTGGCGGGCGCGAAGTCGGGCACGGTGGAGATCGAGGCGTCGGACAAGGACGTCAAGCTGAAGCCGAAGGGGACACACCCGGCGCTCGTGCGCGCGGTGAACGTGGGGCTGGAGGTCGCCGAGATCGTGCCCGACGTCAAGCAGGCGGGCGTCACGGGGGACGTGGTCCCCAGTTACCGGGGCAAGGAGGGCGAGAAGCACTACGTCTCCCCCAAGGAGAATGGCTCGGCGGTGGTGCTGACGGCCAAGGTGGCGCCCGGGGTGGTCTTCGCGAACGTGTTCGAGTGGGACGGCGGCGTCCCGGTCCCGGGAGGGCGCGCCGACCAGATTCAGGTCCCGCGCGACGCCACGGGGAAGTTCGTGGTGAAGGTGAAGCGAAAAGGCAGCAAGGCGGTGGTGGACACGACGAACGTCTGGGTCGTGTGGGCGGTGTGGATCGGGACGAAAAAGGTCGTGAACATCAAGATCGAACAGCTACCGATGCTCAAGCCCAGGGTCGGGCCCAAGCAGCCCGGGTTAACGGTCCATTCGTACTGGATTTTCCGGGTGATGCTCGAGCCGATGGGCATCGTGGACGTGAACGCGGACATCCCTGCGCTCCGAGGCAAGAACACGCGAGACGTCCCGGGCGCGAACAAGAGACACGTGGCAACCGGGGAATTGCTTGAGGGTGGTGCGAGGACTCGCTGGGACATGTCGAGGCAACTTCGCATTCGCAACCTGTTTCCGACGGTTGCGACGGACGATTGTGTTGCCGTTCCGGGGACGGTGTTCGACAACTTGCCCAACGCCAACCTCATTGCAGAGAAGTACCCGGGGAACGACGCCGAGGGGAACGATGATGTTCGTTCGCCGGGAGGCGCCGACAACGACCCCTACAGCCATGTGCAGGTATTCTGGCGACCGAAGGGGGTTCCGCCCCCCCGCAATCCCATTGGCTTCATGTCGTCGGTCGATGGGCCGCACGCTCCGAGCTTCATCCACGCGGCAGGGAAAAATGGCGACAAGCTGGAGCATCGAGTGCAGTTTCGGGAGTTCGTCCGCCTCCAGATCGGGGATAGTCCCGCGCCAGGTTACAAGAACTGGTATCGCATCTCGAACTTCTACTTGTGGCGGCATCACGCTAAGCTGAAGAAGGTGAATCTTCGGTGGGTGGACGACGGCTCGGTCTCCGATCCCACCAACAACGGCTGGTAGAGGGCAGAATGATGAACGGGTTGAGGAAGATGTCCTGCGCTTTACTGTATGGCATCCTGCTGGCCCTCGCGGCTGTCGCTCCGGGCAAGAGCTCGGCCGCCGAGAAGGTCAACTTCGATGACGAGTTGGAGGGCCTGCTCAAGCGCCTGCGGTCGGAAGAACTCCGCAACATGGCCAAGGTGAAGGTTAAACAGCTAGACCGATCCCACCGCGTCGAGGTGAGGAAACCGGCCCTCTTCTTTTTTGCCGACGTCCGGGCCCACGAGGTGTTGCTTGCTGCCCTCGCGACGAAAGACGACCTGTTCGAGCATGTCGTCCTGGGTTACTGCATGGATGTCTTCGGGGTGGAGAGCCTGCCGAAGCTCTACGCTATTGCCCGGGCGCGAGTGCCCGCCACCGAGGCCGACATCGACGATAGCGAGCACATGAATCTCGTGTACGGGCGCGAGAACGTTGCGCGCACGCTAACGAGCCGCGCGGCGAAGCTGCTGAAGGTAAAGGCGCCCGACTACCCCATCCTGGAGACGCCTGATTTCTCCAGAGCGAAGCTGGTGACGACGCAGCCGATTCTGCGCGACTGGTGGCTGAAGATGGCCAAGGAGGCCCGGGCCAGGGAGCCCAAGGCGGCGCCGCCCAAGCGCGGGGACCGGCCATCTCCCCTCACCCTGCTCCTCCGCGAGCTCGACAAGGCGCCTCCCAAGAAGAAGTGACCCACCCCAGCCGAGGGCCGTTGCCCATGTTCTGGTTCTCCGCCAAAGTTGCAGGTGAGACGTGCAACGGAACGCCACGGAGGGCGTTCCCTACAGCGGTTCGCAGGGCCTCTGTAGGGAACGCCCTCCGTGGCGTTCCGTTCTTCAGCGACTTTGGCGGAGAGCCCATGTTCTCGCATCTCGCCCGCCTTCTGGCGGTCCCCTTGCTCCTCGCGGCCGGCGCCGGCGCCGCGCGGGGACAGGCGCCGCAGCGCACCCTGTGGGTCGATCCGGTAGGCATCGACCTCACGGACCGGGAGGCTCGCGAGTACGTCCTGAATCAGCCCGTTCAGCGGCTCGTCATCACCGCTTTCCTGGACGCGCAGACCGTCTTCCCGACGCGCTCCGCCCTCTTCGCGCAAATGCCACGCTACAAGGGCAAGCCCGACGTTCTCGCGGCGATGCTGGCGCTGGCGCGACGGGACGGCAAGTCCTGTTACCTCGCCCTCAACTGCCTCCGCTGGGGCCGGCCGGGCAGTTCGGTGACCGGCACGGTGTTCGCGCGCCACCCGGCCCTTGCCGCCCGCGACGCGCAGGGCGGGTTTGGGAGGCCCGGCGATGGGCGGTTCGCCTCTCCCTTCAACCCGAAGGTGCGCGAGGAGTTGCTGGCGCTGATCGAGGAGTTGGCCGAGCGCTACCCCAGCCTCGACGGCCTCGTTCTGGACTACCGCCTGCCCGCCGGGGCCGTGCTGGGCTATAGCGCCGTCGCCCGCGAGAGGTATTGCATCGCCACGGGCATCGACCCGATCAACGTCCCCCTGAACAAGGGCCCGGCCGGGGAGGAGCAAGTTCGCGCCTGGTCCGACTGGCGCGTGCAGGAGTGTACCGGCTTCCTCCGGCAACTCAGCGACGCCTTCACCACCCGCCGCCCCTCCGGCAAGGTGGCGGCCGTGGGCATCGCGAACTACTACCGCTCCGATCCGGCCAGGCATTTGGCCGTACCGATGGATTGGCTCAACTGGACCTCCCCCGAGTCTGCCCACGAGGTCTTCCTCGTGGCCGCCTGGGACGAGCCCGCCAACAAGGACCTCCTGCTCCACTGCAAGGAACTGATCTCCGACACGACCAAGCCGACCCGGCTCAGCGCCGTGCTGCGCCCCGGCGATGCCTCCCGGGTGGCGGCCGAGTTCCGACCCTTGCTCGCCCAGAAGGTGCAAGGGGTGGTGTTCCTCCTCGAACGGCCCGAGCAGCGCGAGGAGGTCGGCCACGCCCTGCGCGACACCCTGCCCGCGCTGGAACACTCCCCGCTCGAGATGGAGCTCCTTTACCTCGAGGCCGACTTGCGCCTCGAGGCGGGCGTGACGGCCGACCTGCAAGAGCCGAAGATCGATGAGTTGCTCGACCTCCTCCGTCGCGCCACCGGGCTGCGCCTCCCGCGCGACGACAGCGTGGACCTGAAGAAGCCGGTCACGGGCAGCCTCAGCATGCGACACATGATGGCCTGGGAGTTGATGGACCTGCTGGCCCGGTCCAAGGCCGTTCGGGGCCGGTGGTTCCGTATCGGCGACGATTACCGCCTCGTGGGGGGGGCCGGGCCCCCCGCCGAGGAGCCGGCGCCCCCGGGGCCCGCGCGGCCCAGCGCCCTCCGCTACTGGTTGACCGGCGTGGGCGTGGCGATTTTGGCCGGGACCAGCGCCTGGCTCGGCTGGCGCCGGCTGCGCATGCGGCCCCGCTGACGTCTCCGGCAACCTTCCCCCGCGCCCTCCCCCCACCGAGGCCCCCGCATGTCCCGCTCGCCGAAATGCCGCAGGCCCGCCCTGACGCTGATCGAACTGCTGGTGGTCCTCGCCATCCTGGCCGTCCTGCTCGCCTTGCTCCTCCCGGCCGTCCAGAAGGTGCGCGAGACCGCCGCCCGCATCTCCTGTACCAACCACCTCAAGCAGATCGGCCTCGCCTTCCATCAGCACCACGATGCCTACCAGGTCTTCCCCGGCAACGGCGGCTGGGACGGCAAGCAGTGGATCGCGGCGGCCGACGGCTCCTCGACCTACGTCACCGTCAAGGAAAATACCTTCTCCTACACCTTCACCTGGGGCGTCGGCGAGCCCAACCGGCCTCCGCACGACCAAACCGGCCCCTGGGCCTACGCTCTCCTCCCCTTCCTCGAACAACAAAACGTTTACCAGGCCCGCGCCTGGACCACGGCCGTCCCGCTCTACCTCTGTCCTTCGCGCGGCCGCAAAGGCGCCCTGCCCGCCGTCAACGACCAGTTCGGCACCTACCAATCCGGCGGGTGGGCCTGGGGAAAGACCGACTACGCCGCCAACGCCTTCCTCGTGCCCAACCGCCCCGACTGCTTGCGCATCGCCGACGTTCTCGATGGCACCTCCAACACGGTCCTCGCCGGCGAAAAGGCCCTCAGCCCGAAGCAGTACAACACCGGCACCTGGTACTGGGACGAGCCGTTCTTCGTCGGCGGCTCCGGCGGCACCCAGCGCGGCTTCGGCACGCAGCCGGGCGAAGGCACCACCCTCGTCCGCGACTCGCCCGACATGGGCCTGAGCTATCGCTACAACTGGGGCTCGCCCCACCCCGGCGGCGCCTTGTTCGTGCTCGCCGACGGCTCCGTGCGCTCGCTCGCTTTTGCGACGCCCACCGCGACGATGATCGCCCTGCTCACCCCCGCGGGCGGGGAGGTCAACCCGGACGCCCCCTAGCCCCATGCTCCCCCCACCGCGCCATTGCCGTGCCCTCGCCGCCGCCCTCTTGCTGGCGCACGCCGCTCTGCTGCTGTGCAGCATCCGCCACAACTTCGTCACCATCGACGAGGCCGGCCACGTCCCCGCCGGCCTGTCGCACTGGCAAACCGGCGGCTTTGCCCTCTATCGCGTCAACCCGCCGCTGCCGCGCATGCTGGCCACCCTCCCCGTCTTGCTCGCCCGCCCCGACACCGCTTACGATCTCCCCGACGACTTGCCGGGCCGCCGGCTCGAATGGGAAGCAGGCCCCCCGTTCGCCGACGCCAACGCCGAACGCTACTTCGACCTCGTCTGTCTGGCGCGCCTGGCCGGCGTGGCGTGGTCGCTGCTGGGCGGGTGGATCGTCTACCGCTGGGCGACCGAGCTCTACGGCGGTTGGGCGGGCTGTCTGAGCCTTGCCCTGTGGTGCTTTAGCCCCACCGTGCTCGCCCACGCCCAACTGGTGACCCCCGACCTGCCCGCCACCGTCGCCGGCCTGACGGCCACCTACGTCTTCTGGCGCTATCTGCGTGGCCCGTCCTGGCCCCTCGCCTGGTTCGCCGGCCTGCTCCTGGGCCTGGCCCAACTCACCAAGTGTACCCTCCTCCTGCTCTACGGCATCTGGCCCCTGCTCGCGCTGCTGTCCTGGCGCGCTCCCGACCGGCCAACGCGCTCGCGCCAGGCCAGGCTCGGTCAGGCCGCCCTCATCGTGGCCCTCAGCGTTGTCGTCCTCAACCTCGGTTACGGTCTGCAAGGGACCGGCACGCCCCTGGGCGACTTCCAATTCGTCAGCCGGTTGTCGAGCGGCAAGCCGCGCGAAGCGCGCCAGATCGCGAACGACGAGCCCGGCAACCGCTTCCGCGGCGGTTGGGCCGGCCGCTTCCCCGCCCCCGTCCCGGCCGACTACCTGCTCGGTATCGACGTCCAGCGGCGCGACTTCGAGGGCGACTGGCCCTTCTACCTGCGCGGGCAGTGGCGCGAGGGCGGTTCGTGGTACTTCTACCTCTACGCCCTGGCGGTGAAAGTGCCCCTGGGGGCCTGGGCCCTGGTGCTCTTCGGCGCGGCCCTGGCGCTGCTCGGCCACCCCGCCAGCGCCGGGTGGCGCGAGGAGATCTTTCTCTGGGTGCCGCCCCTGGCAATCTTGACCTTCGTGAGCTCCCAGACCGGGCTGAACTACTTCCGGTACGCCTTGCCTCTGTTCCCCTTCGTTCTCGTCAGTACGGGCAAACTCGCCTTCTTCTTCCGGACGGGCCGCTGGCGGATGGCCACGTTGCTGGCCCTCTTGCTGGCAGGGAGCGCCGGCAGCACGTTGAGGGCCTTCCCCCACACGCTCGCCTACTTCAACGAGCTCGCGGGCGGGCCTTCCAACGGCCACGCCCACCTCGTCGATAGCAACCTCGACTGGGGCCAGGATTTGCTCGCCTTGAAGAGTTGGCTCGACGAACACCCCGAAGCCCGGCCCCTCGGCCTGGCCTACTTCAACCACGTCGATCCGCGCGTCCTGGGCATCTCGTTCTCGCTCCCGCCCCTCGGCCCGGTGCGGGGCGCTGTGGACGATCGAACGCAGGAGCAACTCGGCCCTCATCCGGGCTACTACGCAGTCAGCGTTCATTTCGTACAAAGGGGGGCCTTCACCGCCCCGGACGGGAAAGGCGACTGGCGGGTGGTGCCCCTCGGCGGCTACGACTACTTCCAGGCGTTTACGCCCGTCGCACGCGCGGGGCTGACGCTGTGGGTCTACCGCATCACCCTCGAAGAGGCGAACGCCGTGCGCATGCGGATGGGGCTGGCGCCTCTCCTCCAGACGAGAAAGCCTTGAGCCGTCGTGCCGGTCCCGATGCCCCTGCGCCCTCCTCAATACAACTCGATGATGTGCTCCCCGCCGTGGGCCGGGTTGCCGATCAGGCGCTGCCCCTGCGGATCGACCACCCAGTCCATCATCTCCAGCGCTATCTGCCCGAGCAGCACCGGGCAATCGTCCGGCACTTCGACGACGTCGCACGTGCAATCGCGATCCTGGACCGTCAGCCGAACCGCCTCGTACCTCTGCAAGGTGACGGGCCCGGCGCTTGTGCGTGCTTGCCGCGTGCGAACCGGCCGAAGCCCCAACTGCGCGATCAGGCGGCGCGGCATCGACAGTGTAGAGGCTCCCGTGTCCACCAGCGCGTCCGACACCTCAACACGGCGAACCTGCTCATCCGGCAAAGTGCCCTGGTGAACGCGGTACAGGTCTTCCAGGCTCTCCATCTTCGCCGTCACGATCACCTTGCCCATCGTGGAGCTCTCCATGACGTCTCTCCTCGACCGGGAAACCGCCCCCGCCCCATTCTACGCCCGCCGCAAATACGCCCGCAGCGCCTCGCCTTCGCGCTCCCTCAGCCGAACCGCCAGGTGAAGCTGCTCCAGGTACTGCTCCAGCACCTTCCCGCCGAGGTTGGCCTGCTTCTCCAAAAAGAACTCGCGCACCTCGCGCTCCCACTCCGCCGTCGCCAGCCCCTGCACCCCCTCGCACAGCCGGCGCAGCCCCGCCGCCGGGAAATCGCGACACATCCTCTCCCAGTTCTCTTGCAGGAACGCCCACGCCTTCTCCTGGCCGTGCGGCGCGTAGAGCAGCGCTCGCACCAGAAAGGGCGCGTCCTGCGTGCGCACGTCCTGGCTCAACGCCAGCGCCAGCGTGCGCTCCACCAGCGCCGCGGGCCGGAAGCCGGCCAGCGACAGCAGGTAGCGCTGCTCGTCCTGCGGCGTGCGCGCGGCCCGGTAGCGCGCCGCGAACTCCTCGTAGCGCGCTGCATTGCCCACGTGGGCCAGGATGGCGATCACCGCCGCCTTCGTCCCCGCGTCGCCCTCTCCGCTCGCGAAGACGCGCTCGGACTCGGCCTGCACGGCCGGGTCGTCGCCCAGGCAACCCAGGGCACGCAGCAGGTCCGCCCGCAACTGGCCCACCAGTTCGTCCTCGCCCGGTCGCGTAGCCCAGCCCAGCTCAGCCGCGGCGGGGCCCGCCCGGTCGCGCACGAGGGCCGCCAGCCCCGGCCGGTCTTCCGGATCGAGCAGGCGGTCCAGCGCCGCGAACGACGACAGCAGCACCGCCCAGACGTTGCGGTCGCGCTCGGCCCGAAAGCGCGCCGTCAGGTCGAGGTACTCCGCCAGGGGCATGAGCCCGGCCAGGACGGCGGCCCAGGCGTCGTTGACGAGGTTGAAGCGCTCGATGGCGACCAGGCCCGCCGGCAGGCGCTCCAGCAGCGCGGCCAACAGCTCCTTCTCGTAGTAGACGCGGTAAAAGCCGTGTCCGCCCTCGTTGACGAGCACCGCATCGACGTCGGGCGGCAGCGGCAGGCTCGCCTCCGTCTCGGTCAGCAAGACGCGGCGCACCTCGGCCGCCTCGCCGCGCCACAGTCGCAACTGCACGGGCGCCTGCCAGCGGCTGTTCACGTGGGCATCGCCGGCCGCGGGGGGAAGGTAGGTGAAGCGCTGCTGATGGAGCACGAGCTGATTGCCCTGGCGGCGGGCGCTGACCAGCGGATAGCCGGGGCGGAAGATCCAGCCGTCCATGATGGCGGGGATGGGCAGCCCGGAGGCGCCGGCCAGGCTGTGCCAGAGGTCGGCCGTCTCCGTGTTGGCGAAGGCGTGGCGGGCGAGGTAGTCGCGCACGCCCGCCCGGAACGCGTCGGGGCCGATGTACTGCTCGAGCATGCGCAGCACCGAGGCGCCCTTCTCGTAGGTCAGCACGTCGAACATCGCGTCGGCATCGCGCGGCGCCGCCACCGGGTACTCGATGGGCCGCGTGCTCTGCAACCCGTCCACGGTCAGGGCCGCCGAGCGCGAGACGCCGAAGGTGGTCCAGCGCTGCCATTGCGGCCGCCAGGCATCGACGGCCAGCATCTCCATGAACGTCGCAAACGCCTCGTTCAGCCACAGGCCGTTCCACCAGCTCATCGTCACCAGGTCGCCGAACCACATGTGGGCGTTCTCGTGCGCCACCACGTCGGCGACGCGCTCCTTCTCCTGGTGCGTGGCCGTCGCCTCATCGACGAGCAGCGCCGTCTCGCGGAAGGTGATGGCGCCCAGGTTCTCCATCGCCCCCGCGGCGAAGTCGGGGATGGCGATCAGGTCGAGCTTGTCCCCCGGATACTCCCGCCCGTAATACTCCTCGAAGTAGCGCAGCGAGAACGCGGCGATTTGCTGCCCGAAGCCCGCCAGGCCCACCTTCCCCGGCACGCCCCAGACGCGCAGGGGCGTCTTGCCGACCATGACCGCCTCCGACGCTTCGAGGTCGCCGACGACAAAAGCGACCAGGTAGGTGGACATCGGGATGGTGTCGGCGAAGCGGACGACGCGCAGGCCGTTCTCGGTTTTCTCCTCGGCGATGGCGGTGTTGGACAGGGCGACGAGGCCGGGGGGGACGACGAGGGTCGAGGAGAAGACGGCCTTGAACGCGGGCTCGTCCCAGCAGGGGAAGGCGCGGCGGGCGTCGGTCGCCTCGAACTGGGTGGCTGCCAGCGCGTGCCAATCGCCGTCGGGGCCCTTGTACCGGCTGCGGTAGAAGCCGCGCAGCTTGTCGTTGAGCGTGCCGGCGAAGCGAACCTCCAGGCGCGCAAGCCCGGGCGCCAGGGGGCGGTCGAAGGCCAGCCGGCAGCGCTCGTTCGGCTCGTCGAGCGAGACGGCGGGGGACAGGCGAAGGCCGCTGTGCTCTTCGAGGGTGGCCTCCTGAATGGACAATTCCGCCGCGTTGAGGAGGATTTCGGTGACGGGAGCGTGGACCGTCACGCGAATGGTGACGTGGCCCGTGAAGGTGGCGGCGGAGAGGTCGGGGGCCAGGTGGAGGTCGTAGCGGCTCGGTACGACGGTGCGCGGCAGACGGTAGGGGTCCACGAATGGGTGCTCCTCGGAAGGGTGCCGACACGCGAGCGAAGTCGCCTTCTCACCACAGATTGACCAGAGCGAGGAGGTTTGTCAAGCGCGCGGTGGCCCGCGGGGTGCCGCTCTGGATTTTGGCACGTGCTGGCGAGCGGGGGGCGTAAGCCCCCTGTTCCTCGCAGCAACAGGGGGCTTACGCCCCCCGCTCGCCAAAATCGAGAGCGGCACCCGGGCCCGCGGAACGCTCACCCCAGCGCCGCGATGATCGCCTGCGTCATCTCCGCCGTGCCGGCCTGCCCGCCGAGGTCGGGGGTCAACGCCTTCTTCTCCGTCAGCACGCGCCCCACCGCCTCGAAGATGGCCCGCGAGGCGTCGGCGTGGCCCTCCGCCTCGAGCAGGTCGATGGCCGGCAGCAGCAGCGGCAGCGGGTTGGCCCGGCCCTCGGGAATGGCGTCGCGGTTGCCGCCGTGAAACGATTCGTAGACGCGCACGTTCTCCCCGACGTTGATTCCCGCCGTGGCGCTGACCCCGCCCACGATGCCGGCGGCGAGGTCGCTCACGATGTCGCCGTAGAGGTTGCCCATCACCAGCACGTCGAACTGCGTCGGCCGGGACACCATCTGCATGCAGCAGTTATCGACGATCAACTCGCGCGTGAGCATCTCCGGGTAGTCGCGGGCCGCGCTGCGAAAGGCCTCCAGGAACAGGCCGTCGGCGAGCTTGAGGATGTTGGCCTTGTGGACGCAGACGATCGACTTGCGGCCGGCGCCCCGGGCGTACTCGAAGGCGAAGCGGAAGAAGCGCCGGCTGGCGGCCTCGGTGACGACCTTGATGCTCTGCACGACGCCGGGCACGATCTCGTGCTCGATGGCGGTGTAGAGGTCCTCGGTCAGCTCGCGGATGACGAGCATGTCCACGCCCTGGAACCGGGCGGGCAGGCCGGGCAGGTTCTTGAGCGGCCGCACCGACGCGAACAACCCGAGCTCGCGGCGAAACTGCACGTTGAAGTTGCCGGTCTCTTTCTTGCGAAGCCCCGGCTCGCCCGGCGGCGGCAGGAGTTTCGTTTTGAGGGCAAGACGGTTCTCGCGCACCGAGCGCAGCAGGGCCTCGGGCAGCGCCTCGCCGCCTTTCTCCATCGAGGCCCAGCCGGCAAGGTGCTCGTCCCAGTCGAGGTCCACGCCCGCGGCGTGCAGCACCGCCTTCACGGCGGGCACCTGATCGAAGCCGCCCCCTCCGCCCTGGATCAGCGTCACTCGTAGCGGCATGCGTCTCTCACCCTTGCCCACCCTGTAGGGAACGGCACGGAGGCCGTTCCGGTTTCGCGGAACGGCACGGAGGCCGTTCCCTACAGGGCGGGGGCGGATGCCTCCTTTTCACAAGTTGGCGATGAGTTGCTCCGTCAGCGTGGCCGTGGTGCCGTCGCCGCCCAGGTCGCGGGTGAGGCCCCGGTGGGCCTGGAGCGTGCGGCGCACCGACGCCTCGATGCGGCCCGACGGGCCGAACTGGCCGATGTGGTGCAGCAACATCGCTGCGGAGCGCAACAGCGCGATGGGGTTGGCCAGGCCCTTCCCGGCGAGGTCGGGGGCGCTGCCGTGGACGGCCTCGAAGACGGCGTAGCGCGTGCCGATGTTGGCGCCGGGGACGACGCCGAGCCCGCCCACCAGGCCGGCGCACAGGTCGCTGAGCACGTCGCCGAACAGGTTCTCCATCACCAGCACGTCGTAGCGCTCTGGGTGGAGGGCCAGCTGCATGCACAGCGCATCGACGTGCATCTCCTCGAACTCGAGGAAGGGGTAGTCGTCGGCGACGGCGCGGGCGGTGGCGAGGAAGAGGCCATCGCTGAGCGGCATCACGTCGGCCTTGTGGCAGAAGGTGACGCGGCGCCGGCCCTCGTTGCGCGCCAGGTCGAAGGCGTAACGGACGATGCGCTCGGCGGCGGTGAGAGTGATGATGCGCAGGCTCTCGACCACGCCGGGCACGACGACGTGCTCCTGCCCGGAGTAGAGCCCCTCGGTGTTCTCGCGCACCACGATGATGTCCACGTTCTCGAAAGGCACCTGAATGCCGGGCAGCGTACACACGGGCCGGACGCTGGCGTAGAGGTCGAGCTCCTTGCGCAGGCGCACGTTGATGGAGCGATAGCCCTTGCCGACGGGCGTGGTGCAGGGGCCCTTGAGCGCGACGCGGTAGCGCCGCACCAGGTCGAGCGTGGCGGCGGGCAGCGGGTCGCCGTAGCGCTCGACGGCGGGGATGCCGGCCTGGGCCTCGACCCAGGTGATCGGCGCGCCCGCCGCCTCGACGACGGCCCGCACCGCCCGCGTCACCTCGGGGCCGATGCCGTCGCCCTCGATCAGTACCACCGGTGTAGCCAAGGCGGTGCTCCCCCAGAAGTTCCTTTCTGCTCAGGGTGAGAAGAACGACGCCGTTTGTCAAGCGGTCGGCGTTGCGTTTCTTCCGCCCGCCCCTTCGTTGACGCTGGAGGGGCGCGGCCTTACGATGGCCGATCGGTCCTTCCCTCCCTCCAGGAGCACCCCATGGCGCGCACCGTCCGCATCGCCTGCGTCAGCTACGTCCCCCCCGCCGTCGATCACCGCCGGGCCGTGGACCTGAGCGCCCTCCGCGAGGTCGCGTTGAAGGTGGCCAAGGACAAGCCCGACTTCATCTGCTTCCCCGAGGCCTGCGCCTGCATCGCCGGCGGACTGCCGCAGGGCGTCAAGCAAGCCCCGGAGCTGGAGCCGTTCGCGGCCGCGGTCGGCCGGCTGGCCCGCGAGGTCAAGGCCGCGCTGGTGATCCCCTTTCTGGAGAAGTTGTCCGGCCTGGTCTACAACTCGGTGCCGATCGTCGATCGCGCGGGGCGCCTGGCGATGACGTATCGCAAGAACTACCCTACCACGGGCGAGATGAACGCCGGGATCGCGCCGGGCTGGGAGGTGCCGGTCGCGGAGTGCGACGGGGTGCGCGTGGGGGCGGCGGTCTGCTTCGACGCCAACTTTCCGCAGGTGGCGGCGGAGTTGGAGCGGCAGCGCGCCCGGCTGGTGTTCTGGCCGTCGATGTTCTGGGGCGGGCAACTGCTCCAGCACTGGGCGCTGCGCTATGGCTTCACCATCGCCGTCGCCTACGGCGCCGAGAGCGCCGTCATCGACATGAGCGGGCGCTACCTGGTCAAACAGGGGGCGGAGACGCACCAGGTGCGCGGCCGCCGCCTGCCGCCCTGGGCGGTCGCCGAGGTCAATCTCGACCGCGAGGTGTTCCACCTCGACTTCAACCAGGAGAAGTTCGCCGCGCTCCGCGAGCGCTACGGCCCCGACGTCGAGATCGAGGTGCATCAGCCCGAGGCGTTCTTCCTGCTCGCCAGCCGCAAGGCGGGACTGACCGTCGAGCAGATCGCGCGAGCGCACAAGCTGGAAACGCTGCGCGACTACCTGGCGCGCAGCACGGGGCAGCGCGACAAGCACCTGCGGGCCCACCCGCGCCGGGCGCGTTGAGGAGATTGCCATGTCGTTCTTCGACGATCCACCCTTGCACGATTTCCCCGACCGGGCCATCCGGCTCCTGCTGGAACGGCGGCCCCACTTGCAACAACTGGTGAGCGCCGTGGCGCCGGCCCTGGCGCCGGGCTTCGACTTCACAAGAGCGGTGTCGCTCCAGCGCGAGTTGCCGCTGCCCGATTGGCGGCGCCGCGAGGCCGATCTCCTGTTTCGGATACCGTTCCGCGACGGGGCGGAAGCGCTCGTGTGCCTGCTGCTCGAGCACTCGAGCGCTCCCGACCAGCGAATGCCCTTGCGGACGTTGCTGTACGCCACGTTATACTGGGAGCGGGAGTGGCGCCTCTGGGAAGACGGCCACCGGCGCGGGGAGCCGTTGCGGCTCAGCCCGGTGCTGCCGATCGTGTTCTACACCGGCCACGCCGAGTGGGACACGGCCCGTACCCTGGCCGATCTGATGCCGGTGGTCGCCCCTTTCCAGCCCTACCTCCCCAACTGGGCGCCGGTGCTGTGGCAGTTGAACGACCAGACCGTCGAGCAACTGCTGCAAGGCGGCGAGTGGCTGCAAGCGCTCGCGGTGGTCCGGGCTGAGCGCGAGAGCGCCGACGTGTTCCGCGAGGTGTTCGCGGAGGTGACGCGCCGACTGGAGCCCCTCAGCCAGCAAGATCGCGCCCGCTGGCACGATCTGATGTGGTTTCTGGTGTCGTGGGCCTACCGCCGGCGCCCGAAAGCAGAGCGCCAAGACATGCTGGCAGTGGTCACGGCGAGGATGAACAGCGTAGCCGTCAAAGCTGAACTTTCGCAGATTTGTCTGATCGTTCGTCCACTATTAGGAGTACGGAGGTAGCTAGAAAAAGAGGAGTGCCTTCCTAGACCAAGAGTAGGTGGTCTCGAGATAAAGGGAGGCACCCTCGTGTGGACGATGATACCTTCGCTGGAAGTGTTGGTCCAGGGCTTCGCGGTGGCTTTCAC
>JBBSEZ010000202.1:0-16949 GCA_038239195.1 Gemmatales bacterium | reverse complement strand
GGGTGACAACTCGTGGTGGGACACACCCGCCCCCCCCGCCCTGGGTCGTCGCGACCGCCCCGCGGCGGGGCCGGCCCCCGCCCCCCGCTCCCGCAATCCTTGCCCCACCCATCGCCACGTTCTGTCGCCTTTTTTCTGGCGGTCCCCTCCCCCTCCCGTTACGCTGTCCCTATCGTCCCGTCGCACCCGTTTCGGGCGCCGGGGCCCATTTCTCAATTGCGGAGAGGAGAGATCGCTCATGCGACTGCGTGCGTGGTTGCCCGTCCTGGGCCTGTTGGCGGTTCTGACGAGCTCGGGCACCAGCCAGACCAAAGACGCCAAGGAAGTCGCCGAACTGTTGCCGGCCCAGACGATGTTCTGCGTCGAGGTGAGCCAGCCCGACAAGCTGGCCAAGGAGATCCAGGCCCTCGTCAAGGGCTCCGCACTCGACGAGATGCCCGCGACGCTGGCGCGCTTCCGCGCCAAGCTCAAGGAGCCCGACCGCTTTTACGGCTCCTACAACGTCCGCGACCTCGGCATGTTCTTCAGCCCCGAGGTATTGCGCGACCTTGGCAAGCTCCGCGGCGGCGCCTTTGCCGTCACCGGCTTCACGAAGGAAGGCCCCGACTTCGTCGCCGTCCTGCTCACCGGCGAGAGCGGAATGCCCCGGGTCCTGCTGCGCGGCGAGCTGGGCGGCGGTCAGATTTTCATCGTCCATGAAGTCGCCGGCGTGCCCATCTACCGGCATAAGTCCGGCCCCGTTCGGAACTGGAAGTCCTCCAAGGAGGGCGGTCGCGTAGAGCTTCCTCCATTGCCCCCGCGGGAGTACGGCCCGGCGATGGCCATGACCCCCGGCATGATCGTGATGGGCTCGAGCAAGGAGCTTGTCGGCGACGCGATCCTCCGCTCCAAGGGCAAGAGCAGCGACGCGACGCTCGCCAGTTTGTCGGCCTACAAGGATGCCGCCAAACTGCGCACCAGGCCCGGGCTGTTCTTCTACGCCGACCCCGCCGCCCTCGATGCCCAGATCGAGCGCCTGGCCAAACAGCCCGGCGGGGTGCCGCGCGACCTGCGAGAACTGAGGGCCGCCCTGCCGAGCAAGGGCGTGCGCCATGCCACCGGCATGCTCGCGCTCCAGAACGGCCAGGTCGATTTCCAGGCCCGCCTGCACCTCGCCCCCGGCGCCAAGGACGCCTTCCTCGACGCGCTGCCGACCGGCAAGGCCGACACCCAACTGCTCGCCTTCGCCCCGCGCGGCAGCTTCCTCGCGGCCGCGGCCGGCATCAAGGACGGCGCGGCGAGTTGGAAGGCAAAGCTCGCCCTGCTCGACCGCATCGCAGCGGCAGGCGGCTCCCGGCCCGACCGGCTGCCCAGCAAGAACCTCAAGGCCTTCGAGGAGAAGAGCGGGCTGGAGATCGCCAAGGACGTCGCCGCCAAGGTCGTTGCTGCCGGCCTCGTCTTCGCCCTGGACGGCGACCGGGCGAGCGGGCTGTTCCTCGTCCGGGCGAAGGACGCCGCGTCGGCCACCTTCCTCGCCGAGACGGCCCTGCCGAAACTGGTCAACCCGGAGGCGCCCCCCAAGGGAACGACCGCCACCGTGCTCGGCCAGTCCGTCACCACCTATGCCGACAAGCGCGGGCCGAGCCTCTCGGTCGGGCGGCGCGGCGCCGTCCTCGTCGTGGGCGACGACAGCAAGCGCGTCGCGGCGGCCCTCCTCGGCGCGCAGAAAAAGACCGGCACGCTCACCGACCCGCGCGTCGCGGCGGCCCTCGAGGGGATGAACGAGCCCGTGGCCGTGGGCGTGGTGTCGCTGGCCCAGCCGCTCCTGGCCATGTTCAAAAGCTCGATCGCGCCTTCCGTGCAGCGCTACTACCCCCCGAAGGGCTTCTCCAAGGACTTCAAGGGAGGCCCGCCCATGCCTCGTTCAGCCCCCAAGCCGCCCGAGTTCGTGGGCAAGGGAGTGCAGGACATGACCAGGGCCCTCTCCAGCCTCGCGCCGATGGTCTTGAGCCTCGAGCGCAAGGGCAATACCATTGTCCTGGAGGCCCGGCAACCGGGTTTGCGCGGCGCCACCACGCGCATCATCGACGTCTGGGTCGAGGGCGAACTGCAACGCTCGGCGTATCGGGCGCCCAACCCGTGGGGCTCGCCGCCCCCGATCAAGGGCGGCGAAATCAAGAAGTTTGAGGACGTCGAACCCAAGAAGGTGCCCGCGTTCGAGAAGAAGTGAGGCCCTCGCGCGAAACGGCAAGCTCTCTGCTTGCCGGTTCGCGAGCCCGCCGTCAGGGCACCTGCCGGGTGGGCATGGGCAGCGGACGCAGGGGCCCTCCCATGGGCCCTGCCACCGGCCCGGCCAGCGGGGGTGGGGGGCCTTCGTAGACGCCCGGCGAGTAGCCGCAGTGCGTCGCCTCGCAGCAAGGTGCAGCGGAGTAGCAGCAACCGCGCATGCGGGGAAACAGGGGTCGCCGGCAGCAGTGCCGGTGCCAGCAGCAGCCAGACGAGAGCAGCACCGCCGTCAGGGCGAACAGCGTACAGAGTCGGCGCAAGCGCATGGGCAAAAGCTCCTTGTTGCTGGGCGTGCGGCCATCGAGGCAGGGCACGCCACCATCCGTGGGATGCGGCCGGGCCGGGGGCACGATGCCCTCGGGGGGCGGCGAGAGCAAGGGGCCCCTCGGCAAACTGTCCTGGGCCCGCCCCTGCGCCGGCCATTCACCATGAATAGTGTGCGCTCGCGTCGGCCGAGAGCAACAGCGCTCGCCCCAAAAACGGCCCTGTGCTTGCAGCTGCGCGACAAAGGGCACTCGCGGCGCGGATGAGAGGAGAAAGAGCGCCCGCGGGGCGCACGTCGATCAGTGCAAATGAACGAACGGGGCCGGGCGAGCTTGCTGCTCGTCCAGCCCCGCGTTCGGTTCGGGCTCATGTTCGCAGGGGGCCATGTCGAAGAAGGCCCGTTCCCCTGCGGATTAGTAGCGTCGGTAGTAGTAGGAGGGCACGGGCGGCGGCGGCGGCGCCGGCGCGAAGCCCGCGGTGCCCGGCGGCGGCGGGATCGGGGCGGCCGGAACGGCCCCTACCCCGGGTACCGGGCAGCAAGGCGCGGGTGCGGGGCGCGTGTGGCATTTGTGGCACGCGCAGCCACCGAGGGCCAGCGCCCCCAGCACTGCGGTCAGGTTCAGCAAGCGTTTCATGAGAGCCTCCCTCACGGGATCGGCGCGACGGCCGGAGTGACCCGCCCACGCCACGGATAGAGGCCGCCGTCTTCGGGGCCCGTCCCTGCTCCGGTCGATCGCAGCCCACGGCCGCATACCTTCTCCACGGTAGGCCCTCGTCGCTCCACGATCAACGACTTTTGCTCTCCGCCTTGGAACTTCCTGGCCCCCGACAGCGGCCTGTGCGGCTCGCGGGAGGCGTGTCGATTGCGAGGACTTTGCCGGCCGAGTCGATCGAAGCGATTCTTGCGCGGGCGCACGCTTCGATTGGACAACGGCCCCGCCGCGACCTACGGTTGCGTAGCACATCGTCCGGCTCGCCAGATGAGACGGCTGATTTCGCCTGCGCCGCGCCCCGTTTGGGCGCGCATGTTCGGAGCTGCGCCGACCGCTTCCCCGACGTCCGGAGAGGCGGCCACGGGCAGGAAGGTGGGGAGGGCGCCCATTCCTCCCGTGGGGCAGGATTGCAACATGAGTTTTGCGCGGGAGCCTAATGCCGAGCCCCTCCCCGGCTATCGCCTCATCGAGCCGCTCGGCAGCGGCGGGTTTGGCGAGGCCTGGAAGTGCGAAGCGCCGGGAGGCCTGTACAAGGCCATCAAGTTCGTCTTCGGCAATCTCAACTCCCTCGATAGCGACGGCGCGCGCGCCGAGCAGGAGCTCAAGGCCCTCAACCGCGTCAAGGAAGTGCGCCACCCCTTCGTCCTCTCCATGGACCGCATCGAGGTCGTCGAGGGCGAGCTCGTCATCGTCATGGAGCTCGCCGACAAGAACCTTCACGAGGCCTACGAGGAGCACCTCCACGCCGGGCTCGTCGGCGTCCCGCGCGACACGCTCCTGCGCTACGTCCGCGACGCGGCCGAGGCCCTCGATCACATGAACGAGAAGCACGGCTTGCAGCACCTCGACGTCAAGCCGCGCAACCTCTTCCTCGTCAGCGACCGCGTCAAGGTCGCCGACTTCGGCCTCGTCAAGCACCTCGAGCGCTCCGGCGCCTCCGGGATCATGCCGGCCGTCACCCCCCTCTACGCCGCCCCCGAGACCTTCACCAACGACCTGAGCGAGCGCAGCGATCAGTACAGCCTCGCCATCGTCTACCAGGAGCTCCTCACCGGCCAGCGCCCCTTCAATGGCAAGAACGTCCGCCAACTCGCCCACCAGCACCTCAACGAACCGCCCGAACTGCGCGCCCTGCCCGAGGGCGACCGCCCCGTCGTCGCCCGCGCCCTGGAAAAAGACCCCGCGAAGCGCTTCCCCAACTGCCTCGCCTTCGTCCGCGCCCTCTACACCACGCGCTCGCCGTCGGTCGCCAACCTCAACCTCCAGGGAGGCGCCCATCGCCCCAAGACGATGGCCGACACCCTCGAAAACTTCCAGCTCGAGCAGGGTGGGGCCGCCGACGAGCTCGTCCCCGTGGACCTGGGGATCGACGCCGAGAGGCTCGCGACCAGCGGGGCCGTCTCCAACCTCGGCATGACCGTCGCGCAGCCCTCGACGGGGGCGCTGCGCCCTACCATCGTCGTCGGCCTGGGTGCCTTCGGCCGGCGCGCCCTGCTCGAGCTGCGCTGCCGCTTCCTCGATCGCTTCGGCGACCTCGAGAAGGTGCCCCTGGTGCGCTTCCTCTACGTGGACGTCGATGCCGAGGCCATCAAGGCCGCTCAGCGCGGCTCCCCCGAGCTGGCGTTCCGCCCCGGCGAGGTCTACCACCTTCCGTTGCAGCCCGTGTCGCACTACCGGCGGCGCCAGATCGACCAGCTGGGCGAATGGCTCCCGCGCGAAAAGCTCTACTCGGTCCCGCGCTCCCTCAAGACGCAGGGCTCGCGCGCCCTCGGCCGGCTCGCCTTCACCGACAACTACATGCGCCTCATCAGCCGGCTCAAGCGCGAGGTGCAACAGGCCAACCACCCCGACGCCATCTACACCACCGTCAACCAGACCGGACTGGCCCTGCGCGACAACGTTCCGCGCGTCTACGTCCTCGCGTCCGCCTCCGGCGGGTCGAGTGGCTTCTTGCCCGACCTCGGCTACGCCACGCGCCGGCTGCTCCGGCAGATGCACCAGCCCGAGGCGCCCGTCGTCAGCCTGGTCTTCTGCGGCGCCCCGGAAGACCCCGCCACCCCGCGCCCCGAGCAGGCCAACGTCTACGCCACCCTGACCGAACTCAACCACTTCGCCGACCCGTCGGTGCCGTTCTCCGCGCAATACGGCTCCGACGGCCCACGCCTGGTCGATGAGGGCGCCGCCTTCGACCAGACCTACCTGCTCACCCAGCTCCACCGCACGCCCGAGGGCCGCCGCGATGCCCTGGCCCACCTCGGCAGCTATCTCTTCCACGAGCTCACCACGCCCCTCGGGCTCCGCCTCGACCAGTCGCGGCTCAAGTGCGACTTTCAGTCGCCTTTCCGCAGCCTGGGCACCTTCAGCGTCTGGTTTCCGCGCGGCCTCCTGCTGCGCCTGGCCGCCCGCGGCGCCTGCCAGCGCATCCTCCAAGAGTGGCAATCGGGGGGCCCCTCGGCCTCGCCGCTGACGGCCCCCGAACAGTCGCTGTTCAACGCCGCTCTGGCCCGCGTCGAGGCCGAGCCGGAATTGCTGCCCGAGGCCCTCGCCGCGCGCCTCGCCGAACTGGCCGGCCAGCACCTCGACGCCGCCCCGCGCGACGCCCTCACGCGACTGCTCCTCACCGTCGAGGAGCAATCGCAGCAACTCGTCGCCCAGGAGGACCCCGGCGCCTGGGCCCGCCAGGCGATGTCCCGCGTGCGCGACTGGCTCGGCGGGGGGCTGCCCCTGCCCGGCACCGCGGCCATGCAGCAGCGCCGCAGCGCCCTGACCCGCGCCCTCGAGGGCGCCGTGGCCGCCCTCGCCGAAGAGTGGGACCGCCGCTTGAACGACACCGTGGCGGGGCTGATGGAGTACCCCGGCCGCCGGGTCGCGGTGGCCGAGGCGGCCGTGGCGCGCTTCCTGCGCATCTTCGAGGAGGTCGCCGCCGGGCATCAGACGCGCCTCCAGCAGCAGGCCTCCCGGGCCCGGCAGGGCCAGGAACAGCTCGAGCACGCCCTGGAGAATTGCATCGCCGGCGCCGGCGGCTGGAGCTGGTTCGGCGGCCGCTCGCGCCGGCTGCTGCGCGTGTTCGTCGATCACCTCGCGGCCTTCGCCCGGCAGTGCCTGGCCGAGGACACTGCCACGGCAGTCTTGCACTTCTTCGCCGCCCTGCGGGGCCGGCTCGCTGACCGCCTGCGCGACCTGACGTTCTGCCGCCAGCGCCTGCGCCACGTGGAAGAGGCCCTCCAGCAACACGACGGCCTGAGCGAATGGGACGCCGAGAGCGCGTCTGAGGCGATGACCTTCACGCGCACCGCCAACCCATCGGGCTTCGGCTCCTCCGCGTCCTGGGCCGGGGCGTCGGCGGGTGGCCTGTCGCCGACCCCGCTGACGTCCACCGAGTCGTTCTGGGACTCGATCCGCGCCTCGGCGACGACGCGCGTGGTCCTACCCGACGGCGAGCCCGACCTCGAGAAGGCGGCCCGGCGCTTCCTGGCCACGCTCGGCGGCGACACGTGGACGCAGCTCGATCAGGCGTTTACCGATCAGGTGCTGTCGGCGCGCGGCGGGCTCCAGAAGGCCTGCCTCGACTCGGCCGACGTCATTCGCCACCTGATGGTCCCGCTGCTCAGCCAGGCGATCACCACGCTGAGCGATCACCTGCCGATCACCGACGTCGCCCAGGCCGAGCTCTCTGGCGAACGCACCCCGGCCGACCTCGCCGCCAGCAACCAGGCGTACCACGAGGCTGCGGCCCCCCTGGTGAGCAAGGCCCCGCACCCTCCCGCCGGCGTCGGCTCCGGAGTACGCCAGGCCGTCCTGGCCGGGGCCGGCGGCTTCGAGCCGCGCGGCAACAACCCCGAAGTGGCCCCGCGCCCGGGCAAGGGCAAGGGCAAGGGCAAGGGCAAGGCGTCGGAACAGCACTCGTTCCTGCTGATTCCGGTGAGCGATTCGGGCAAGGCCTTCGGCGAGGCGGCCCAGAAGGCGGTGCCGGGCCTGCACCTCGTCAACGTGCCAGGCCAGGCCGACGTGATGTTCTGCCGCGAACAGGCAGCGCTGGGCGTCGAGGACCTCGAGCGCATCCTGCGCACCTGCCGCGCCGCCTACCAGGACCTCGCCAACGTCCCCCAGGCCTCGCCGCACGCGCGGTTCGACATCCAGGACTGGTCGCCGCTCGATCCGTGATCCGATTCGCCGCTCGACCCGTGGCCCCGTAGGACGGCTCTCCCGAGCCGTCCCGCACCCTTCAGGACGGCTCGGGAGAGCCGTCCTACGAAAGCGCCGTCACGCCCCGCCATCGGGCGCCGGGCGGAACGCGCCACCGACGGGCTCCGTCGCGATGCCGTTGCTGTTGTCGTCCTTGAGGATCTCGTCGATCTCTTCCTTGAGCAGTTCCTCGCGCGCTAACAGCGCCTCGACGAGCACCTCCACCTTGTGCCGGTGCGTCTCGAGCAGGTTGTAGGCGTGCTCGTCGGCGTCGCGGAGGATGCGGCGCACCTCGTCGTCGATGGCGCTCGCCGTGCCGTCGCTGAAGTCGCGCGCCTCCTGGATCTCCTTGCCCAGGAAGACGTGCTCCTCGCCGATGCGGTAGGCCACCGGGCCAAGCCGCTCGCTCATGCCGAACTGCGTCACCATGAGCCGGGCGATGCGCGTGGCGTCCTTGAGGTCAGCGTGTGCCCCCGAGGTCGCCTCGTTGAACACTAGCCGGTCGGCGGCGCGCCCGCCCATCGCCACGACAAGCCGGGCCGTCAGTTGCGTCTGCGTGTAGTCCATGCGGTCCTCGTCGGGGCGGAACCGCGTCATGCCCAGCGACCGACCGCGCGGGATGATCGTCAGCTTGAAGATCGGGTCGGCCTTGGGCGTGAGGTGAGCGCAGAGGGCGTGGCCCGCTTCGTGGTAGGCGGTGCGACGCTTCTCCTCGGGAGAGAGCACCTCCTCGCGCTTGGCGCCGATCAGCACCCGGTCGGCGGCGCGCTCGAAGTCGTTGCGGTCGATCTTGTTTTTGCCCTCGCGCGTCGCCAGCAGCGCCGCCTCGTTGGCCAGGTTGCGCAGGTCGGCCCCTGTCATGCCGATCATGCCGCGCGCGATCACCTCGAGGTTGACGTCGTCCGCCAGCGGCTTGTTGCGCGTGTGGACCTTGAGGATCGCACAGCGCCCCTGCCACGTCGGTCGGTCGATGGTGATGTGCCGATCGAACCGCCCCGGCCGCAACAGGGCCGAGTCGAGAACGTCGGGGCGGTTGGTGGCGGCCATGACGATGACGGTCTCGGTCGGCGTGAACCCGTCCATCTCGCTGAGGATCTGGTTGAGCGTCTGCTCGCGCTCGTCGGACCCGCCGCCCACGCCGGCGCCGCGCATCCGGCCGACGGCGTCGATCTCGTCGATGAACAGGATGGCCGGGGCCGCCTCCTTGGCTGTCTTGAACATGTCGCGCACCCGGCTGGCGCCGACGCCGACGAACATCTGGATGAACTCGGAGCCGGAAATGCTGAAGAACGGCACTCCCGCCTCGCCGGCGACGGCGCGGGCGAGCAACGTCTTTCCGGTGCCCGGGGGCCCAACGAGGAGCACGCCCTTGGGCACGACGGCGCCGAGGCGCTGGAACTTCTCGGGGCTGCGCAAGAACTCGACGACCTCTTGCAACTCGCCCTTGGCGTTCTGCATCCCGGCCACGTCGTCGAAGGTGACGCGCGTCTTGCTCTTCTCGTAGCGCTTGGCGGGGCTCTTGATGTAGTTGCTCAGGAACCCGCCGCCGAGCGGGTCGCGAAAGCGCGGCAGCAGGAACAGGAACAGAAACAGCAATACGACGGCGGGCAACAGCATCACCGCCACGGGGGTCATCCAGGCGAAGTGGTCGTCCTTCTGGCTGACCTCGAGCCCCTTGAGGGATCGTTCGCTGAGGAGCTTGGCGAAGCCCTGATCTTCGTTGAGGCGGATGCGCTGGACGGTGAACTTGCCGTTGGGCATCTTCTTCTTGAGCTTCTCGTCGAGCTTCTCCAGCGCGGCCGGATCGACTTCGCCTTCGAGGCTGTCGGTGCCGACGAGCCTCACCTTCTTGAGCTGCCCCTTGTCGAGCAAACCGTAGAACTCGCTCCACTCGATGCGCGGCGACGAACTGAGCGAGCTGGCGAAGAACAGCCCGAGCAGCAGCAACAGGATCACCATCCAGACCCAGCTGCCACCCATGCCGGGGCTCGGGCGCCGGCGCGGCTTGCCTGAAGAAGGGGGTGGTTGGTTGGGGATGGGGTCGGACGGCATGGGAAATCCTTCACTGCTCCTGGGAGTCGGACCGAGCGATCGTCCCCATCCGGGGGTAGCGGGCATTGTCAGGATACCAAACGGCGGCGAAGCTGACCATGCCGCGGAGGGGGGCCCTCGTGGCGACAAGCGTCTCGCTTCTCGCCTGGGCCGAGGCGTCGCGTGTCCCGAAAGGCCCGACAAGCGAGACGCTTGTCGCCACGGCCCTCCTTCTTTCATAATAGGGGGGGAGGAGCGCGCGAACGAGAGAATGCGAGGCGAGCGATGCCGTGGGCCTGGCGAAGCGGCCGCAAACGAGGGGCAGGGCGACGGGTCGTGATGTACACGCGCCAGGGTTGCCACCTGTGCGAGCAGGCCTGGGAACTGCTCGAACGCGCCCGCCGGCGCCATGGCTTTGCGCTGTCGCAGGTGGACGTCGATGGCGACGCGGGGCTGGTGGAGCAGTATGGGCTGTGCGTGCCGGTCGTCGAGGTCGATGGGCGAGCTCACTTCCGCGGCGCCGTCAATCCGGTGCTGCTCGAGCGGTTGTTCGACGCCTGACCAGGAAACGAAAAGCACTGCGGCACCCTGCCACACCCTGCCACCGCGCGGCCCCCTTCGTCCAGCGCCAAGTGCGGCCCCTCTCCCATTCGGCTTTTCGTGGGCCCTCGTGCTTGACAACGCCCTCGCACGCGAACCTCGGCGTGGTGCTCGCCGGACGCCGCGAAGAAGTTGCGCACCACTTCGGCAACTTCCGCTGGCGTCGCTAGCCCGTCGGCGAGGCGCTCGCCGACCTCGACCATCGACCGGGCGCGTCTGTCCACGATGACCTGGAAGATGCCGCGGCAGCAGGCGACCAGAAACAACCGAGCCTGCCGGTCGCTCATCCGGCCGCGAACCGACCGAAGCATGCGGTTCGGCTCGGCACAGGAGGCCCACTCCGCAGCAGTCACGCGCTCGCTGCCTCCAGTTCAGCAGCCGGGCCCTCCCAGCCGGACAGGAGCCGGCCCCGCACTCAAGGGATGTTCAGGATGCTGCAACTCTGTTCGTAGCTGTCCTCGAGCTCGAGGGGCACGGCGAGGTCATCGGCGAGCCACAGGGGCACCGTCGGCAGCGGGCGCCCCAGGCCGAGGGACTGCGCCCACGCCTCCAGCAGCCACTCGTTCTCGCGCTTCGTCAGCCGGCACGCAGCCACGTAAAGCGGCGAGGGCTCCGGGCCCAGGCTCGGGTCGGACAGCCCGATCTGGTCGAGCCATTCCCCGTACAGGTTCTGCGTGCGAGTCGTCACCAGATCGAGGATGACGACGGAGACGCGCTCCCGAAGTAGTCCAGCGCACTTGGAGACGAACGCACGTCGATGCTCCGGGCGGTCCTTGTTCGCCGGGCTGACGATCTCGACCGCGGCCACGAGGCGGCAATGGCGTTTCTCGTCGTAGACCTGCACCTCATAGACGTCCTGGGCCGGCAGGTCGGTGGCGACGGCGAGCGTCGGCCGCGGCGGCGCCCAGACTGTGGTCGCGACTCCCCCGCCGTTGCCATTCCCGCCGTCGGCCGCCGAGACGGCCTCGCCTTCGTTCTCGAACGTCGTCACGTCGATCTCGGCGCTCGCCCCGGAATGGACGCGCGGTTCTGCGAAATAGCGACGAGGCAGCTTGCGGCGGAGGAGCGCAACGATCATCACAGGCCAGGTCGCGTGAAAGCCTTCCCAATGACGCATGTTGTCCAGCGGCGGGCGGAAATGGTCGCGCAACGGCATGCGTTGGTCCTCCTTGGGCCTCAGCCGATCGGGAACGCGATCTGAAAGAAACTGTAGGCCTATCGTCGTCCTCCGCACGGAACGAGAAAGCTCACCTGCCGCGGTGGCTGGGGCCCCGTTGAAGCCCGAAACACTGCCTGCCGCGCTGATTCACCTTCTGGAGATCGTTCGGCGTGGATTGCCGAGGCCGTTCTCCCGCAGTGAGGACGGCGATGCTGGTTCTTCCCGCGAGGAGAGAAACCAAGAACCCGTGAGGCTCCATCCCATCGTCCTCCCGCTGAGGGGAGTGCCCCGCTTCGTTAGACGTCCTTCTGCGGCCACCGTTCCCACCAGCGATCCTCGACTGCGACATCTTGCGGACCGTGATATTTCCAGTGAATCGCCTCCGCAAGGGTCAACTTGCGAAGTCCGCAGTGCCAGATACTGCAACCGCAGGGTGTCCCATCCACCAACGAAATCCCCTGGGCGCCGTCCAAATCATCTGGGGCCCCAGCTTCGATACAGAGACAGGGGTGGTAAGGCGAGCGGCAGGACTTGGTTTGCTGTAGGACGGCTCTCCTGAGCCGTCCTACGGGTAGGCTTCTTCCTGCCGCTCGCCTAACAACAATCCTCGAAAAGATCGCCGGCCAACAGGTCCCCAGGTTGGCTCACCGCTTGCGGCATCCGCGACGCTCCGCATAGCCTGGCACCCAACCGGGCGATCGCGCCACCTCACAGTGAGCCCGGCCAGCCTCACCTGTCAAGAGCCTCTTCCCGCTTTCTCCCCTTGTTCGTGTCTGGAGAGCAGCGCGACCTGCCTTTGCCCGGGCCGCCCTTCCTCGCCGCTCCCCTACTCAAAGTCCACTTCGTACAGGTAATCCTCCACATCGGGCGCGTGCTGATCGTCGGCGACCACCCGCACGCTCGCCTCCTGGAGGGCGGCGATGCCTTGCGCCGTCAGGGCGTTCCGCGACACGTCGAGCAGCGCCAGGTGCTTCAGGTCGGCGCACGTGGCCAGGAGGCGGGCGCCTTCGTCCGTCATGTTCCCGTAACCGACGTCGAGGGCCTCGAGCCGCCGCAGGGCCCCGGACTCGACGATGCTCCGACACCCCTCGTCGCCGAAGGTGGTCCCGTGGACCTGCAAGTGGGTCAAGCTCGGCAGGTGCGGCGAACGGAGAACGGCCTCCATCTCCGCCAGACCGACCATCGCGCCTCGGCCGGGGTGTAGCCGCAAGGTCGTCAGCCGTTGCAGGGAGGGGTTGTTTGCCAGGGCCGTTAGCGGGTACGCGCCGCCCGGGGTGTGGTTCGCGTAGTCCATCCCATAGTAGTATTGCAGCACGCGCAGGTTGCCCAGCGCGGGGCCCGCGAAGAGGCGGTCGATGCCGGGAAGGCTGGTGTTCAGGTACAGTTCCTCCAGGCGAGGGCACTTCCTCAGCAATTCGATCACCTGCTGGGCGTCGCACTCCTCGAACGGGGCGACCATCGTGCTGTGCCCGATCCGCTCGCCTTCATCGCTGAACCCCAGCTTGAAGCCGCGGAGGTTGGTCAGGTACGGCGATTCGAGCAGAGGGGGCATGATCGCCGCCCCCTCGTAGATTGCTCCCCCCCGCTCGTCGTCCGTCAGCGCCTCGCTCGGGCCAGCCGTGAATTGATCGAAGTCGAACGGGTGGTAGCGCATGTCGTAAACCACCTCCAACCGGCGCAGCAAGCGGGCTTGCGGCGACCGCGCCAGGGCGACGAGCACGGCGTCGGGAGACGGTAGGACGCGAACCATGTCGAGCCAGCCGCGGGCGAACTGATAGTGGTAGGGCTTGTCCTCGCCGCTCCACTCGCCGACCAGGAACCGGCCCAGGTCGCCCAGCCACTCCCGGCCGTGCTGTTTCAGCAACTCGTTCTCGCGCTCCCGGAGTTGCGCGCGTTCCTTGGCCGGCCGGCGGCGGTCTTCTTGCGCCAGTTGCGCCTGAATGAGCTCGCCGCGCGGGTCGCCCTGCTCCATCAGGTAATCGGCGTAGGCCGAGTGCGCCGCCAGGTCGTCGGGGGGCTCGACCAGCGCCTCCTCCAGCGACCGCTGCAACGGCGAGGCGGGCAGCGGCGCCGGCGTGGCCGTGGTCTCGACGTAGCCCTTGCCGAGTTTCTCGGCGACGAGCTTGTCGTGGGCCTTGCGGGCCTTGTCCTCGTCGGGGAAGTCCTTCGTCTGCGTCTGCCCTTTGGTGCCGACCTTCCCGAAGGTCACGGTGAAGCCGGCGCCCGCGAGCTCGACGTTCCAGAACTTGTTCGACTTCGCGTCGGTGAAAACGAACGTCCGCATGGTATCGGGCCCCTGACTTGGCAACGAACTTGCGAAACGAACGTCTAGCCTTGCTCCTGTTCCCGATACGCAGGCAAGCGAAACGAGAAGCACGATCCGACACCCAGTTGGCTGTCGCACCACAGTTGACCGCCCAGCTTCTCCACCAGTTCCTTGGCCACCGCCAACCCATAACCGCTCGAAAGCTCGCCCCCCGTGGGCAAGGGGCTGAGCCGAACGCCTCGCTGAAACAGTTTCGCCTGGTCCTCCGGGCTCAGCCCCGGCCCTTCATCGCGCACGCTGCACGTCGCGCTGGCCGCTTCCCCCTGAACTTGCACCCAGATGCGCTTCTCGGGTTGCGAGTACTTGACCGCGTTGGAAAGGAGATTGTCCAGGACCGCGGCAACAGCCACGGGATCGGTCCACACCGGCGGCACGTCAACAGAGGGCCCAAGAACAATGAGGATCTTCTTCTGCTCGGCCACGCGCTGATAGTAGTTGCACGTCCGCTGGACCAGCAGGGGCAAGTCCCATCTCATCAACCGGAGCCTGGCATCCTGGGGCGCCGACGAGTTCATGAGCTGGCTGACCGTGTGGCACATCAACTCCGTCGCGTGGCCCAACCCCTCGAGCCAGGTCCGAACTTGGGGGTCGGGGTGGTCGGCCAGGGACAACAGGAGCAAATCGACGGTTCCACCGGTTACCGTCAGATAGTTGTTGAGAGCGTGCGCTGCAAAGGCGACCGCTCCCGGGTCAACGGCTGGCATCTTGGCCAGTTCGCTCAGTGCTTGTTCGAGTTCGGCCTCCGCCCTCGAGATGGCCGCGGCAACTTTTACTTTGTCGCTCAAGCAACTCCCTCGATGAGGTTTGGGGGCGCAGCTGGCCAAGCACTGCCACGGACCAAAGATAGAGTTGTGAAGGGCCCGTCACCCCGGCAGATTCTACTTTCCGCTCGGGCCGTGTCGCAAGCCTCGACCTGTCCGATTTCTCCAGCCGGTCTGGCGCACCCGCTCTCGCCGAGCATCGGGCCCAGCCCGTCGAGCCGGCCTCGCTTCGTCTGAATCCACGGGCGTTTCGGTCGCACCTTGCCTTTCCTGCCTGGAAAACGAGCCCGTTCGCGATTCCACATCCTTGGCGCATCCGTCGCCTCGTGGTACAGTGTATCCCTCCCACCGACCGCCCCCGCCTCGACCACGAGTCACCGATGCTGCGACCTTCCTTCCTGGGCGTGCTCGTGCTGGCCCTTCCCGTGCTGGGGCCGGGCGCGCCCGCCGCAGCCGCGACGCCGACGCCGGAGCAGGCACGCTTTTTCGAGAACAAGGTTCGGCCGTTGCTGGTCAAGAACTGCTTCTCCTGCCACGGCCCCGCCAAGAAGCGCGGCGGGCTGCGCGTCGATTCGCTTGCCGCCCTGCTGGCGGGCGGGGAGTCAGGCGCCGCCCTCGTGCCCGGCAAGCCGCGCGACAGCCTGCTCATCAAGGCCATCAACTATCACGATCTCGAAATGCCGCCCAAGAAGCAGCTCCCGCGCGGCGAGATTGCCGTCCTCACCGAATGGGTACAGATCGGCGCCCCCTGGCCCGGCGCCACCGCCCCGCTCGCCCCAGCGCGGCCTAGGGGCTTCGAGGTCACCGCCGCCGACCGCGCCGGCTGGGCGTTTCGGCCGGTGGTGCGCCCGAGCGTGCCGGGGAGCGCGACGGGCGCCATCGACGCCTTCCTGGCCGTCAAGCTCAAGGAGAAGGGCCTCGGCTTTGCGCCCCTCGCCAGCCGGCGCCAGCTCATCCGCCGCGCCACGTTCGACCTGATCGGCCTGCCGCCCACGCCGACCGAGGTGGAGGCGTTCGAGCGCGACGAGCGCCCCGACGCCTACGAGCGCCTTCTCGACCGGTTGCTCGCCTCGCCCCATTACGGGGAGCGCTGGGGCCGGCACTGGCTCGACGTGGTCCGCTACGCCGACACCAACGGCTACGAGCGCGACGACGAGAAGCCGTTCTCCTGGCGCTACCGCGACTACGTCATTCGCTCGCTCAACGCCGACAAGCCTTACGACCAGTTCGTGCGCGAGCAGTTGGCCGGCGACGAGCTGGATCGGGTGACCGACGATTCGCTGGCGGCGACCGCCTTCTACCGACTGGGCCCGTGGGACGACGAGCCCGACGACCGGCGACAGGCGGAGTACGACGACCTCGACGACGTGGTTTCCACCACGGCGACGACCTTCCTCGGCCTGAGCGTCGGCTGCGCCCGCTGCCACGACCACAAGTTCGACCCCATCGGGCAGGACGACTACTACGCGATGCTGGCCTTCCTCCGCAACGTCAAGCCTTACGCGAAGCCGAGCAAGATCGCCGACCGCACCATCCTGGCGCCGCTGACTGGCGGGGGCATGACGCTGGCCGTCCAGGAGCGCGGGGGCCGCCCCCTGCCGACGCACGTGCTCTCGCGCGGCAGCGCCGCCACGCCCGGCAAGGAAGTGCAGCCGCGCTTCCTCCGCGTCCTGTGCCAGAATGACGAGAGCGCCGCGCCGCGCTTGCCGGCGCCGGGCCCGCGCAGCAGCGGGCGGCGGCGGGCCCTCGCGGAGTGGATCGCCCGCAAGGAAAACCCGCTGACGGCGCGCGTGATGGTGAATCGACTCTGGCACCATCACTTCGGGCGCGGCATCGTGGCCACGCCCAGCGACTTCGGCAAGACGGGCCTGCCGCCGACGCACCCCGAGTTGCTGGATTTCCTCGCGGCGGAGCTGGTCGAAGGCGGTTGGCGGCTCAAGCGGATGCACCGCACGATGATGCTGTCGCACGCCTACCGTCAGTCGTCGCGCGTCGGCGAAGGGCCCGCCCTGCGCAGCGACCCGGGCAACGTCCTCCTTTGGCGGCAGAACCTGCGCCGGCTGGAGGCGGAGGCGGTCCGCGACGTCGTCCTCGCCGTGAGCGGAGGGCTCAACCCTCGCATGGGTGGGCGCGGCGTCTTCCCGCCGCTGTCGAAGGAGGTGCTCTCGACACAGTCGCGCCCGGGCGCCGGGTGGGGCCGTTCGAGCACCGAGGACCAGGCGCGGCGCAGCGTCTACGTGTTCAGCAAGCGTACCCTGGGCGTCCCGCTGCTGGAAGCGTTCGACGCCGCCAGCCCGGACAGGTCGATCGCGGCGCGCACGGCCACCACCATCGCCCCGCAGGCGCTCACCCTGCTGAACAGCGACTTCGTCGAGGAACAGGCAGCCGCGTTTGCCGACCGACTCATCAAAGAGAGTGGAAATGATCCGGGGGCGAACGTCGTGCGGATGTTCCGGGTGGCGCTGAGTCGGGCGCCGACGGCCCAGGAGACACGCATCGCCCGCGCCTACCTCGAGCGCGTGACGCGGCAGGGGGCGGACAAGCGGCGAGCGCTCGCGCTGCTGTGCAAGGTGGCGTTGAACCTGAACGAGTTGGTGTACGTGGACTGAGCCCCGGTTAGCGACGCTTCGCAGAAGCGTCCGGCC
>JBBSEZ010000201.1:0-17121 GCA_038239195.1 Gemmatales bacterium | reverse complement strand
GGGACGGGTCTGGAGGCCCGTCCTACGGGAATCGCGTGGAGGAGGGCCCCATGCCCGAGGCGATGGACGTGCCCGAGGAACGGCCGGCGCCGCGCCGCTGGCGCTGGCCGTTCACCTGGCTGGGGCTGCTGGCGCTCTGCTTCCTCCTCTACGAGCTGACGCACCAGCCCGCGCTGGGCTCCGTGGCGGTCTGCCTCAAGTTCGGCTGGGAGGACTTCTCCACGGCGCGCTGGCTGCTCAGGCGCGATCCCGACCGGGGGCGCGGCCGGTGCTGCTCCTGGCTCTATTTCGCCTGGGGAATGTGGAAGACCGCCCTGGTCGCCTTCGTGATGAGCGTCGCCTTCGCCGCCGTCGCGCCGCGCAACGTGGCGGGCGGGGGCGACGCCCTGATGGCGTTCGCCCTCACCTTCCTGACCACCCTGGTCGGCCTGACCGTGTCCGCGCTGGCGACCGCGCTGGCCGTGGCGCTGGCGTGGCGCGGCGGGCGCCGGCTGTGGCTCGACCGCGCCGTTCACGACGCCCGCTGCGCCGACGACTGGCCGCCCTCGTGGTGGTGCGAGGGCCGCACCAACCGGCTCGGCCAGTTGCTCATCACGGCCATCGGCCTGTCCGTTGTCCTCGCCGTGCTCGTGATGCTGTTCGTGCTTGGACGAGGAGGTGGGGTGGTGGCGGTCGCCATGTTCGCCCTGTCGCTCGCCGCGCCTCTGTTTATCGTCCTGCTGCGCGAGTCGATCGCCAGCCGGGTCGCCGCCCGCACGCCATACGACTGCTGGGGGGACGAGGAACCGGCCCCCGCGAGCGAGGAAGAGCAACCGTTTTGAGCCGAGGAGGTAGTAACTCCGAGCCCCCTTCCGGTACAGTGAAGGCTGGCGATTCGTCCGGACCGAGACGGCACCCATGACCTTCATCCATCCCTACCTCCTGGGCGGACTGTTGCTGGCCGGCATCCCGGTGCTGCTGCACCTCATCATGCGCCAGAAGCCGCGCAAGCTGACGTTCCCCGCGTTTCGCTTCCTCAAGCAGAAGCAGCGCATCAACCAGCGCAAGCTGCGCCTCCAGCACCTGCTCCTGCTGGCGCTTCGCGTGATTGTCATCGCCGCCCTGTGTCTGGCGCTGGCCCGGCCGCGCGTCTTCAGCCAGCGCTTCAGCATGAGCGAGCGCCCCGTCAGCGCCGTGCTGATCTTCGACACGAGCGCCAGCATGGGCTACCTCGTCGGCGGTCAGTCGCGCCTCGACGAGGCCCGGAAGCGCGCCCGCGAGCTCTTGCAGGAGATGGGCACCGATAGCCGCGTCGCCATCCTCGACAGCGGCGACCCCGACAAGCCCCTGCTCCGCCCGAAAAGCGAGGCCGAGGGGCGCATCGAGGGGCTGCGCATTCGCCCCGGGAGCTTTGCCCTCAACGGCGCCCTCGAAGACACCTTCCGGCTGCTACAAGAAGAGGCCGGCGGGGAGAACGCGCCCCCACGGCTGCTCTACGTCTTCTCCGACCGCACGCGCGCCTCCTGGGAGCAGAAGGTGGCGCGGGCCACGCTGCCCGAGGGCGTGCAGGCGGTCTTCGTGGACGTGGGCGCCGAGGCCCCGCGCGATCAGGCCATCGACAAGGTCGAGGTGGTGCCCCAGGTCGTCGCGCCCGGGCGCCGCTTCGAGGTCCGCGTCACCGTGCGCGCCACCAACGCCGAACACGTCAACTCGGTGTCGTGCCAGGTCGGCGACGAGCTCCCCGAGCGCCGCGACGTTCAACTCACCAAAGACGCCCCGCAGGAGATGGTCGTCTTCGAGCGCACCGCCCCGACGCCTCCCGCCGACGCGCGCGAGGACGTTCCCATCCCCATCGCGGTCAAGCTCGGCGCCGCCGACGCGCTGGCGTTCAACAACGCCCGCCACGCCACGCTCGTCGTCCGCCGGCCTCGCAAGTCGCTGGCGATCATCGACGACCCGCCCGCCAACTTCACCTGGCGCCGGACGATCGTGGCGGCCCGGCGCTTCTCCTGCGAGGTCAAGAACGCGGAGGAGGCCGAGAAGTTGCGGCCCGAGGAGCTGGCCGAGCACAAGTTGATCTGCCTGTTTCACGTCAAGCGCCTGCCGGACGGTCACTGGAAGAAGCTCGCCGACTACGTCCGCGCGGGCGGGGGGCTGGCGGTGGTGCCGGGCGGGAGCGAGATGACCGCGGCCGACGTGGCAGCCTTTAACAAGCAGGCGACCGCCGGATTGCTGCCGGCGAGCCTCGGGAAGTTGCGCGACACGCCGGACGACAAGCCGGCCTACTGGGGGGAGTTTCGCTCCGACAACCCCGTCACGGAGCCGTTCGCCCGCTGGGCGCGCAGCGGCGACTACGACTTCACGCGCCCCGAATGGCGGCCCTTCGCGCGCCGTTACTGGGAGGTCGAGCCCGTCAAGCCGGGCGCCCAGACGTTCGCCAACTACGTCGATGGCGCGAATCGCCCTGCCCTGGTGGCGCGCGAACTGGGCAAGGGGCGCGTGCTCCAGTTCACGACGCCCCTCGACACGCGCCTGATGCAAGAAGACGGGCCGTACTGGACCAACTACTGGCAGGACGACTCCTCCTTCGGCGTCGTGCTGATCGACCTCGCCTCGCTCTACCTCGGCGGCGAATCGGCCCTGCCCGACTGGCTGCGCTTCGAGTGCGGCCGCGTGCCCACCGTCCCCTTGCCTGCGACCGCGCGGGGCCCTTTCACCCTGCGCGGGCCCGAATTGGTGGAAGCGGAGGCCCAGCTCGAGGCACCCAAGGACGGGGCGCGGCTGGCGGTGCTGCAAGCGCGGGCGCCGGGCAACTACCTGGTGCTCGACGCCAAGGACCGGTCGGTGGTCGGCTTCAGCCTGGTGGTCCCGGCCAGGGAGAGCGACCTGGACCGCGTGCCCGCCGAGGAGATCGAGAGCGTACTGGGCCCCGGGGCGATCCTGCGCGTGGAGCGGGCGATCGGTTTGCGCGAGGCGTTGCAGGCGACGCGCCCGCCGCCGGTGGAGCTGTTGCCGCTCCTGATGATGGCCCTGGTGCTGGTGCTGGCGTTCGAGGGCCTGCTGGCCAACAAGTTCTATCGCCGCTCGGGGGCGCCTCCCCCGGCCGAGGCGCAGGGGGCGGCCCCATGAAACTGCTCTTCGACCCCGTCTGGCCTTGGCAGCCGTTGCACGCCTTCCTGGGCACGGCCGAGGCGCCGGTGCGGGCCGCGGCGGTCTCCGTCGGGCTGCTCGCCTTCGCCGTGCCGATCCTGCTGCTGCGCTTGCCGGGCAAGCTCGACTGGAAGCGCTGGGCCGTCCTGCTCGGCACCAGCGGCTGGCTGCTGGTACACGTGGAGCGCGCCGCCTGGAAGGCGCGCACCTCCGCCCACGGGCTTCAGCCGGCGTGGCTCCTGCTGCTCATGGTGGGGCTGCTGGCGCTGGCCGGCCTGAGCATTGCCACCTACCTTGGCGCGCCCGGCGTGCCCCGCCGACGCATCGGCGCCATCGTGTCGCTGCGCCTGCTCGCCCTGTTGCTCACGCTGATCGCCGTCGTCCGCCCGGCCCTGGGCTTCGTCAACAGCGAACAGCCGCGCAGCCTGCTGCTCGTCGCCATCGACTTTTCGCGCAGCATGACCATCGAGGACGAGACGGGGGCCGAGCGCTCGCGCTGGGCCCTGGTGCAGCGCTGCCTCGAACAGAGCAAGCCCGCTTTGCAGGGACTGCGCGACGACCAGGTCGAGGTCCGCTTCTTCAAGTTCGCCGGCGACGTGGCCGATTTCGACGCCGACAAGCCCGGCGAGGCCGACGGCAAGCACACCGACTACGGCGCCATGCTGCGGGCCCTGCTGGACAGGCGCTCGGGGCGCGATCGACTTCGCGGCCTGCTCGTGATTGGCGACGGGACCGACAACGGGCGGGGCGTGCCCGCGCTCACCGAGGCGGCGCGCTGGCGCAACCTGCCGTGCCCCATCTCCACGTTCGCCTGCGGCAGGCCGACGACGAGCCTGAAGCAGAAGAACGTCGCGATTACCGCCATTTCGACCCGCCCAAGTCCCTTTGTGCCGGTCAAGGGCAAGCTGACGGCACGGGTGACGATCGACGCGCGTGGCTACGAGAACAGCAAGGCGAAGTTGCGGATGTTCCTGGAAACGCCCGTGACCCGCGACGGCAAGACCGAGATGGAGGACGTGGAGAAGGCGGTCAAGGACGTCGAACTGCGCCTGGCGATCGGCAACGTCGTGGATATCGCGTGCGACGCTCCCGCCACGCCGGGCGAGGTGAAGGTCAAGGTGGTGGTGGAGACGCCGGAGCCCGACACGCTGCCGGCCGACAACGTCATCGAGACGTTCGTGACGGTATCGAAGGACGGCATCTCGGTGCTGCTGGTGGATCGGCTGCGGGCCTGGGAGCCGACCGAGATCATCGGCGCCCTGAGCAGCGACCCGCGCATCCGCGTGACGCCGGTCTACCTGGGCGGCAAGGCGACGCCGGCCCTGGCGAAGGCCTTCCAGGTCGAGGAGCAGCCTTACGACGTCATCGTAATCGGCGACGTGAGCGCCGCCCAGATCCGCCAGATCGACAAGGACGCGCTGGTCAAGCTGGAGGGCCTGGTGGCGCGCGGGTCGGGGCTCATCATGGTGGGAGGCTACGCCAGTTTCGGCAGCGCGGCGTGGGGCGGCACGGGCATCGAGGGCATGCTCCCCGTCGAGCTGACCAGGGGCGAGGAAGGGGAAGGCGCTCAGGTCGAGGACGAGGTGACCGTTGTGCCGACGTTCGACGGGTTGCGCCTGGCCACGTACCTGTTGCGGCTGGACGACGGCAAGGACGCCAAGGAGGTCTGGAAGGCGTTGCCGTTGAACGGCATGTCGCTGTTGAAGCTGCCGCCGGTGGGGAGGCGCACCAACGAAACGGTCCTGGCGAGCAGCGAGAAGGGCCAGCCGGTGCTGGTGATGAAGACCTACGAGGGCTTCGCGGGCAGGCCGAAGGGAGCGAAACCGGCGCGGGTGCTGGCCTTTGCGGGCGACACGACGTGGCGCTGGCGGCGCAACGAGGCGGGCGTGCGCCGGCACGCGCGCTTCTGGAAGCAGGTGGTGGTGTGGCTGGCGCACCAGGAGGACGCCGAGGGGAACACGTGGGTCAAGCCGGAGTCGCGACGGCTGCCGGTGCGCGGCGAGATCAGCTTCGAGGTCGGCCTGCGCGCCAAGGGCGGCGGGCCGGACGTCAAGGGCGGCACCTACCGGGCGGAGATCGTTCGCCCGGACGGAACAAAGACCGTGGTGCCGATCGCGCGGGGCTCGACCGAGAACCGGGGCGCGTTCGGGCGCACCGACGCGCCGGGCACTTACGTCGTCCGCGTTCAAGGCGAGGGCAAAGGCCCGGGTGGGGAGGCGATCAGCGGGACGGCGACGGCGCGGGTGATCGTGTACGACGAGGACCAGGAGATGAAGCGCGCGGCGGCGGACCACCAGTTCCTGGAGAACCTGGCGGCCGCGGGCGGCGGCAAGTACCAGCGCGTCGAACAGCTCGCGGCGTTCCTGAGCCAGTTGCGCCAGCAGCAGAGCGACTGGGACCGTGCCCGGCTCGACCTGCGCCCGGACTGGCGGAACACGTCGCGCTCCCCGTTCCTGGTGGCGTTCTTCCTGCTGTTCGTCGCGGCGGTCTCCGCCGAGTGGGCCCTGCGGCGGCGCTGGGGTCTGGTGTGAACGGAGGATCGAGGCCATGCCGCGCATCGTGTCGCTGATTGCGAGTGCGACGGAGATCGTCTGTGCGCTCGGCTTCGAGGCCGACCTCGTTGGCCGATCGCACGAATGCGACTATCCGCCGTCGGTCAAGCGGCTGCCCGTTTGCACTTCGCCCAAGTTCGCGATCGACGGCACGAGTTACGAGATCGACCAGCGCGTCAAGGCGCTGGTGCAGGAAGGGCTGTCGGTCTACCGCGTCGATGGCGAATTGCTCCAGGCGCTCGAGCCCGACGTCATCGTCACGCAGACGCAGTGCGAGGTGTGCGCCGTCAGCTTGCGCGACGTCGAGCGGGCCACGTGCGCCTGGCTGGGCGCCTGCCCGCAACTGGTGGCGCTGGCGCCGAACGCCCTCGCCGACGTCTGGGCCGACGTCGAGCGCGTCGCCGAGGCGCTGCGCGTGCCGCGCGAGGGCACGGAGCTGGTGGCGCGACTTCGAGGGCGCATGGCATGCATCGCCGAGACGGTGCGCGGGCTGACGGCCCGGCCAACGGTCGCCTGCATCGAGTGGGTGGGGCCGTTGATGGCGGCGGGCAACTGGGTGCCGGAACTGGTCGAGATGGCCGGCGGCGTCAATCTCTTCGGCGAGGCGGGCAAGCACGCGCCCTGGATGCAATGGGAGCAAGTGGTCGAGCGCGACCCGGACGTCCTCGTGCTGATGCCGTGCGGGTTTGACATGGCTCGCACCCGCGTGGACGTCCCGCTCCTGGCGGGCAAGAAGGAGTGGGCCGGGTTGCGCGCGGTGCGCTCGGGGCGCGTGTTCGTCACGGACGGCAACCAGTACTTCAACCGGCCGGGGCCGCGACTGGTCGAGTCGCTGGAGATCATGGCGGAGTTGCTTCATCCGGAAACGTTCTCCTTCGGCCACGAGGGGACGGGGTGGGAGCGCGTGTAGGGAACGGCCCAGGTAAGCCGTAGGCGCGCCCGCCCTCCCAAAGTAGAATCACCAGGGTGGGCCCCGTCACTCCTCCGGGAGAGAGGCATGAAACTATCCGAGATCGCCAGGGAGGTAATCGGCCTCGCGGACGCGATTCGCCATTACTGGGACAAAGAGCTCCCGAAGCGTCACCCCGATTACCCGATCGTCCACCCCGGCGAGGAGTCTGGGCCTCCACCGCCGGAAGAGAAGAAACTGCAAGACCTTCTGGCGAGCCTCCCGGAGGACGCGATCTACCAACTCCTCCTCTTGACTTACCTGGGGCGGGGAGACTTTAGCTCGCGAGATCTCGCGGCACAGTTCGAGTCGCTGAAGAGGGCCTTTGGGAAACCGGAATGGGCGGTGTCTCAGATGCTGGAGAAGCCCCCCCTGGCCGACTATTTGTCCGAGGGCCTGGAGGAACTGAAGAAGCAGAACGTCGATGTGGACAAGATGCTTCCTCGGCCTGCCAGGTCGCGGAAATAGGGGCCCGGCGCCCGGGCACCTCTCCTCGCTGATTTTCGACGCCCGGCCAGCCCCGCGAACTCGGGAAGGGCCTTGCTTTGCCCTCGAACGCCTTTGCCGCCCATCTGACGCAGCTGCTCGGCGATGCCGACGAACTGGAAGACGCCCACTACCGGCTCAGGACGGGCAGCCCCGGGCGCCAGTACGGATTGGCCGCGCTCAACCGGGCCGCTGTGGTCATTTCCGTGTCTGCCTGGGAGGCGTATGTCGAAGAAGTCGTCCGCGAGTCGCTGAACGCGGTTCGCCCGGCCGCCCCTCCGCTGGGTTTGTGGCCCGCACTCAACGCCTCGGTGCGAGGCCAGTTGGGGAGGTTCAACACTCCCAACACGGAACAGGTGCGAACGTTGATCTCCGACGCGATCGGCCTGCCAGACGTTCATCATTGCTGGAGTTGGCGCAACTGCACCTGGGCGCAAGCCGTGCAGCGTCTGGGGCTTGCGATGGACCTCCGCCACCAGATCGCTCTCGGGGTCAATCCCCGCCCGACGGTCCACAACTTCTACTCCAGCCAGTTGCCCGACTTTTTTCGCAGAGTGGCACATTGCACCGACAATGCCATCCGCAATCATCTGGTCGATACCCTCGGCATCGCGAGCCCTTGGCCACCGTGAGAGGGTGCGACCTTCCCGAGGCGATCATGAAAAACGCCGACGCCTGCGCCTGGATGGCCCGCTTCAAAGCGCTCTTGGGGGACATTACCAAGGAGAAGGTGGACGCGATCGTCAACGCCGCCAACAACTCGCTGTTGGGCGGGGGCGGCGTCGATGGGGCGATCCACCGCGCCGCCGGGCCGAACCTGCTGGCGGAGTGCCGCGCCCTCGGCGGGTGCCCGACGGGAGGGGCGAAGATCACGCACGGACACAACCTCCCCGCGAAGTACGTCATTCACACCGTCGGCCCGGTGTGGAACGGCGGCACCCTCGGCGAGGACGAACTGCTGGCGCGCTGCTACCTGGAGTGCTTCGCCCTCGTCGAGGAATACCAACTCCGCTCGGTGTCGTTCCCGGCGATCAGTTGCGGCGCCTACGGCTACCCGCTCGACCGGGCGGCGCGCATCGCGATTGGCGAGGTGCGAGCGTTCCTCGAACGCAACGAGGAAGTGGAGCGCGTCCACGTGGTGTGTTACACCGAGGAGGTGTACGACGCCTACTGGACCGTGTTGCAAGAACTGGTGCCAGAGTGACGGCGCCTGGACAAGGAGCTCACCCGTGCGTCCCCTCCTGCTGACGTTGGCGTTCCTCGCTTGTGTCCTCGGCCGACCTGCAACCGCGTTTGCGGCCGCTCCAACCTGGAAAGCAGGGGTGGCGGTGAAGGTCATCACGCCCCCGGAGCCGATGTGGATGTCGGGCTACGCCTCGCGCAACAAGCCGGCCGAGGGCAAGTTGCAGGACCTCTACGTCAAGGCCGTCGCGATTCAGGCGCCCGATGGCGGGAAGCTCGTGCTCGTCACGGCCGACCTGATCGGCATTCCGCGCTCGCTCTCGGAGAGCGTGGCGGCCGAGGTGCAGAAGCGGACGGGCCTACCGCGCGAGCGGCTCATGTTGACCGTCTCCCACACGCACTGCGGCCCGGTCATCCGCGATTCGCTCTCCGACATGTATGAGATGCCGCCCGAGTACGCCCGCAAGGTCGGGCCTTACACGGACAAGTTGCGCGGCTGGATGGTCGAGGTCGTTGTGAAGGCGCAGGCCGACCTGCGCCCGGCGCGCCTGGCCGTGGGCCAGGGGACGGTGCGCTTCGCCGTCAACCGTCGCAAGCCGACGTTGAAGGGGGTCGTCAACGACGCCAACCCCGGCGGCCCGGTGGATCATGCGGTGCCCGTGCTGAGCGTTCGGGCGCAGGACGGCAAGCTGATGGCGGTGGTCTTCGGCTACGCCTGCCACAACACGACGCTCCAGTTCTACCGCTGGTGCGGCGACTACGCCGGCTTTGCGCAGGAGCGCCTGGAGAAGAAGCACAAGGGGGCCGTCGCCCTGTTCTGGACGGGCTGCGGCGGCGACGCCAACCCACTGCCGCGCGGCAAGGTGGAGCTGTGTCAGAAGTACGGGCGCGAGCTCGCCGTGGCGGTCGAGGACGTGCTGGGTGCCAAGATGACGCCGGTGATGGGGAACGTGGCGGCGCGCTACGCGACGATCGCCCTCCCGTATGCAAAGGTGCCCGACAAGGGCCAACTCGGCGCCGACCTGCTGAGCAAGAACTTCGCCGTGCGCAACCGGGCGAAGCGGTTGCTGAAGGCGCTGGAGGGCGGGGGGAAGATCGACGATCGCTATCGGCATTACCCGGTGCAAGTGTGGCGCCTGGGCGAGCAGGTGACGTGGGTGGCCCTGGGCGGGGAGGTGGTCGTCGATTACTCGCTCCGGCTGAAGAAAGAGCTGGCCGGGGGGCGGGCGGTGTGGGTGACGGGATACGCCAACGACGTGATGGCCTACGTGGCGTCGGCCCGGGTGCTGAAGGAGGGCGGCTACGAGGCCGACTCGTCGATGATCTACTACGGGCTACCGTCGAAGTGGGCGCCGGCGGTGGAAGAGAAGATCGTGGGGAAGGTGCGGGAACTGGCGAAGGCGGTGGGAGGGAAGTGAGGACCGGGCAGGCGCAGATTCGGGGCGCCGGTTTCGGTATCGTGTCGGGGGAAAGGAGGGAGGAAATGAGCACGACGCATAGGAACACGGTTCACTACACCCAACTTGCCCCCACGCGCCCGGACAGCCCGTTGGCGACCGAGTGGGAAACGTACCGTCGCGAGGTCGGGCGACTGTTGGCGGAGGGCCACGAGGGCAAGTTCGTTCTCATCAAAGGGACAGAGATCGTCGGGCTGTACGATACGCAAGAAGCGGCCAGAGACGTTGGAGTGCAGCGGTATTTGCTCGAGGCGCATCTGATCCATCAGGTTCGCACCGAGGAGCCGATCCTCAGAATTCGCGGACACAACCTCCCACTACCATGCCGCAGATAACGCCAAAGGGCCGGCCTGTTCCTCACCCGGCGCGGGAGCGCCTTGCTGTGGATCACCTCCCCCACGTCCCACACCCGAACCACATTGTCCCCCGCCCCCGCCGACGCCGCGCGCTTCCCATCCTCCGACGTCGCCACCGCATACGCCGAATCGGCATGGCCGCCATACCGCCCACGCTCAACCTTCGCCCCGCCGTCCCACAACCGCACCGTGTGGTCGTCGCTCGCCGACGCCACCATCGTCTCCCGACCCACGAACGTCACCGCGTACACCGGGTCGCCGTGCCCAACCAGGGTGGCCTTGGCCCGCCCCTTAAGCACGTCCCACGTGCGCACCGTTTTGTCCTGGCTCGCCGTGGCCAGCAGCTTGCCGTCGGAGGAGAAGGCGCAGCGGTAGACGTCGCTGGTGTGCCCGTTCAGCACGGCCCGCTCCTTCCTCGCCGCCACGTCCCACAGCCGCACGCTCTTGTCGCTGCTCGACGACGCCAGCAACTTGCCGTCCGGCGAGAAGGCGACCCCGTAGACGACGCGTACGTGCCCCGCCAGCGTGGCCGTGGCGCCAGCCTTCGCCGCGTCCCACAGCTTGACCGTGTTGTCGTCGCTTCCCGATGCCAGCGCCTTGCCGTCCGGCGAGATGGCGACACAGTAGACCGCTTTGGTGTGGCCCCGGAAGACCTGCCTGGGCTTGCCGGTGACGGCGTCCCAGGTGCGCACCAGCTTGTCGCCGCCCGCCGTCGCGACCGTCTTGCCGTCGCGGGAGAACGCCAGATCGTAAACCGATCCGTCATGGGCCTCGATCGTCTGGGCCTTCCCACTCGCGACGTCCCACAGCCGGAGCGTGCCGTCGCCGCTCCCGGAGGCAAGGCACTTGCCGTCGGGGGAGAAGGCGAGCGCGTACACGTTATCGGTGTGCCCGCGCAGGGCCTTTTCGGCGCGGCACGGCACCGGCCCCAGCAGGGCCGAGGTGAGCAGACAATACGCGGCGAGGCGATTCAGCATGGTTCACCGCGTGCAGACGGCGCGGATGCGGACGTAGACCTGCGTGCCCGCGGCGGGCACCCTGGCGAGGTCGAAGCGCACCTCCGGCTTGGGGTTGTAGAGCGGGAAGCGGTTGTCGGCGATGAGCCCGCCGGCGCAGTCGCACGGGCAGGCGATGCAGCCGGTGCCCGAGCGATGGATGGCCCCGCTGCCGTGGAACACGAAGCTCGGCGACCACGGCTTCTCGACGTGCTTGCCTTCCACCAGAACGCGCTCGCGGGCGAAGTCCTGGTAAGGCCGCTCCACCCAGCGCTCGCCTTCCTTCCAGAAGACCGATAGTAGCACGGGGTCGCCCTGGAGGAAGTCGGCCGGCTTCGTGGTAGCCTTCAGCCCGCTGCGCTTGTGGCCTTCCTCCATGCTGTAGTGGATGCGCGTCTTGGCGCCGAGCTTCACGATCGCCTCGTGGACCTTCTCGGTCGGGACGTCCACCAGGAAGACGAAGTAGTTGGCCATCTTGGCGTCGCCGCCCGCCGCCTTGTCGCAGCCGACGAACGCCTGGATGCGCTGCCCCCAGTTATCGATGCACGGCTTCCCCTTGGGGTGTTGCACCTTGGCCGACAGAATGACCTCCCCGCGGTCCTCGTTGACCTGTACCGTACCGGGCCGCGGCAGCGGGCGAGGCAGGGGGCGCTCGCCCTTGTCGGCAAGGAGGGGGGCCAGGCACAGGGCCCACGGCCCCAGCAGAGCGGCGAGCAAGGCGGCGCGTTTCATGGTCCCCTCCGGCGAACGGAACGATCAGAACCGGCGCTGGCGCTGCGTCAGGTACTGCAACAGCGCCCGATCGAAGTTGATGCTGGTGTCGATCGGCACGTAGTCGATGGCGACCTTGGCGCACTCGGTGCGATAGACCTCGCGGAGCTCGGCGAGGGCGGCGAGGTAGTCGTCGCGCATGCCCTTGGCGTCGAGGGTGAGTTTGTCGGGCGACTCGACGTCCTCGAACTCGATAAGGCCCTCGAAGGGGAAATGCACCTCGGCCTCGTCGAGCACGTGGAAGAGGATGATCTCGCTGCCGCGGTGGCGCAGATGGTGCAGCGCCTCCAGCACCGGGCCGGGCTCCGTGAGCAGGTCGCTGAAGACCATCACCAGCCCCTTGCCGCGAACCATCGCCGCGATCTGATGCAGACACCCCGCGACGTCGGTCTCCCCCGCCGGCGTGAGGTTGGCCAGCACCGCCAGGATGTTCCCGAGTTGCGTGCGCTTGCTGCGCGGCGGCAGGCTGGTGCGCAATTTCGTGTCGAACGTGACCAGCCCGACGGGGTCCTGCTGGTGGATCATCAGGTAGCCGAGCGCCGCCGCCAGGCAGATGGCGTACTCGAACTTGGTGAGCCGGCCCTCGTCGGCGACCGCCGCTCCGGCTTCACCTCTTTGCCGATGCCCGGACTTCTTGAGCAGCCCGAGCAGGCCGGCGTTGGCCATCGCCTGCCGGCCCGACCAGTTCATGGAGGCGCTGAGGTCGAGGCAGAGGTAGCCGGTGACGTTGGTCTCGGCCTGGAACTTCTTGATGTAGTATTTGTCGGTCTTGGCGAAGACGTTCCAGTCGAGGTCCTTGAGGTCGTCGCCGTGGGCGTAGCGGCGGTGCTCGGAGAACTCGACGGAGAAGCCGTGGAACGGGCTCGCGTGCAGGCCGGAGAGGAAGCCCTCGACGATGAACTTGGCGCGCAGGTCGAGCCGGGCCACCTGGCGGATCACTTCGGGGCGCAGATATTTCTCGGCGTCGGCCATGCAGGTGATTCAACCACAAAGAGGCGCGGGGTGCAAAGGCGAGATGGCGCGTTCCTTCAGGGCGGGTATAATCGGCGGCAGGCGCATACGCGTAGGACGGCTCTCCTGAGCCGTCCTCCAGGAAACGAAGTCCTGCCGGTCGCCTTGATGCGGGAGGGACGTCCATGCCGATTCACGACTGGTCTCGCGTCGAGGCGGGGATCTTCCACAAGGCAGGCCGAGGCCCCCTTCGCGCCTTCGTGGAGAAGGCGGCGGAACTCATCGAAAAGCAGGTCCACCTGCTCATTCTCGACCTGATTCCGCCAGGGAAGCGCGACCCGCAGGGGATTCACGGGGAGATCTGGGAGGAGCTCGCCGGTGGGGGATACGTGGCCCCGGCGGCCAAACCGCTGACGGTGGCCGCCTCCGAGAGCGATTTGAGCGTGCGCGCCTACGTCGTGCCTGTGGCGGTGGGCGACGAGCTGGCCGCCATGCCCCTCTTTTTGCGGCCGGAGGAAGCGTTGTCGGTCCCGCTGGAAGCGACGTATCGGGCTGCCTTCGCGGCGATGCCGCGCCAGTGGCGGCGCGTTCTGGAGGCGCCGTGATCCCCTGATCGGTTCTTGGCGCCGCGGCTTCTGGACGGTCATTCGGTTTCTCAGAGCTCTGGCCCGGGCCTGCGATCAACAAGCGATTCGATGCCCGAGCAGCCCGAGCAAGCCGAACAAGAAGTACCAGCCGGCCTTTCGGTCGAGTTGGAACGTCGCCTCGATGACGCCCGGGCGAATCGTCCGAGTCGTTGGCGTCAAGATCGTGTCCTCGCTCCAACCCGTCCAGCTTCGCCGGATGGCCTGGCTGGCCCCTTTGGATTTCGTGAAATACCTGATCTTGGGGCGCTGGCGGCCTGGCGCGAAAGTGAAGACTGCTTCCTGGAACGGGAAGCCCCAGCGCGGCGCCTCGGGATCGCCCCGCCGCAAGGCCCAGAAGCGCGCCGTGCCGACCAGTGCCTGCCATCCTTCCATGCGGGTCGGGGCGGCTTCGACCTTGGCGCGCTGGGCCCTCCTACTCAACGTCTCCTCCAGGAACCGCCGGTCGGTCGCGCACAGAAGCAGGTCATCTTGCGGCTGGGTGACGTAATGCGTCCAAACGTCTCGCCGGCATTGCCCCGCGAACACGTAGACGGTGTGTTCGCCGATCTTGCACGTCGTTTTCGTGCCAGCCTGGAGGACTTTCGCGACCTCGCTCCTGGCCGGCCCGCCGCCTTGCTGGAAGACCAGGACGTGATAACCGGCGTAGCTCCCGACGCCGATGTTCGCTGGGTCTGTGAAATGTCGCATTCCCTCCACGGCCAGTAGCACTGTCCGGCCGCGCACCTGTTTGAACAAAGCCGCGTTGCCGGCATCGGTGACAGGGCCCAGAAAGAGGGACTCGAGGAGTTGCCGCAGCGATGACGAGCCCTTCTTGTCCGGTGGATCGTCGGCAATCTCTGCCGCGAAGGGCCCCACGGCGGCCGTAATAGTTTCCGTATCTGCCGGGAGCCAGCCGAGGACGTCCTGGATCGTCGGGGCGGGAGGAGGCTGGCCTTGCCGCGCTGGTGCGGCGGCACCTTTACACGGGACGGAAGGCGGAGCGAGCACGAGCAAGCACAGGACGACTCGTCCGGAAACCGATGGCCACGACATGAGGGCGCTCCTTTCCCCTGGACCTGGCTCGGACGGCCTGCGGACATACCACCTGGCGGGTGCGTGGTCCAGAGGGAAAGGTGAGGGCGGAGCGAGCAAGGTCGCGGCCCCGTACCGCCAGGCCGTGAACCAGAGGGGGCGAAGAGCAAGGAGAGCACTGCCACCGCCCCCAGCGCGGGCCTCCGTTCACTAATCAGCTACCGGGATAGAGAGCATTGACTGTCAATTCGACTTCCTCGCGGTCGCCGCGGAAGTCGGCGCTAAAGAATTGCAGGGCCCCGGCGAAGCCGAGCAGCGGGAATCGCAAAGGGGCGGCCGTGAAGCCGACCAGCGCGGGCCATTCGCGCTGTTCGCTTGTGGTCGCCAGGCGAAGGGTGACCTGGGCAAACCGGAGCCGTGCGGCGGGGAGCCCGGCGATCCCGCCCGCTTCTGCTTCCGGCGCGTTGGTCAGGTCGATGTCCAGAAGGGTAGCCAGGCTTTCGGGAAAGACCGTGTCATCCGCTCCGGTGTCGAGCAGCCCCTGGATGAGGCGGGTGTTGACAGGGCCAAGCACGGCGATGGGGATGAGTGGCTTGGGTCGGCTCGCTCGCCCGGCGAGGGCGATGGCCGGGGAGCGCATTCGCAGGAGGACGTATTTGAACAGCAAGGACATGGTCGCAACTTCAAACGGGTGGAGCGATGAACTCGTAGAGGACCTGGCTGGGGTCGATTCCCGCTCCGACGAGGTTCTTTTCCACCTCGATCAGGTCGGCGCCACTCGCCAAGATGCGCGTCGAGTCTGCCGTCCAGGCCACGTACTTCCCCTCGAAGGGGATGAGTTGCTCGAGCGGAAAGGCCGCGCGGTTGACATTCGCAAGCTCGATGCCTGGCGGGCCCCGCCGGGGAGTGTTTGTGTTCATGGCTTTTTTCCGGGCGCGTTCGCGTATCGCCTCATTCTCAGGGTCCTCGACGCGATCCCGCGCGACAACTCCGCTCAAGAAAGCGGCGAGCGAGCCCCCCGCCCCCTCGCTTGCTCACTGCTCCCGCACCAGCAACGCCCCGTCCGCCTCGAAGAGCCCCTGCTCGTCGACCTGATAAAACCCGTCCGCCGCGCGCGCCAGAAACCGACTCAGCTCGACGCACGCCCGATCCACCTCTTCGTCCGCGCGATCGGCCGGCTGGCGCAGCGTGAAGAGTTGCCGGCTCTGAATCGTCCGCTCCATCAACGCGACGCGGTGGGGGCTGTCCTCGCACGTTTCGAGAAAAGCCGCCCAACTGTTGAGCTCGCCGCGGATGCCTTCCTCGCTCGCCAGAAAGCGCTCCAGACGAACCGGCTCCCCCTCCCCGAAGACCAGCTCGGCCTGGAACCAGCCGTCCTCGTCCCCGGCAAACGTCGCGCGCACCGCCACCCCCAGCGAGGCGAGGTGGGCCTCGATCGCCGCGGGGGAGGGCGGCGCATCGCCGCGAGCGAAGACGCGATACCAGATGGCCATTGGCGCAATCTCGGGGGGGCCGGCGAGCGGCCCCGGCGCGGAGTCACTTTTTGCGCCGTTCATATTTTCCTTCTTCGCGCGGCCCCACCGTCGCCAGGAGCTGGCGGACAATGTCTTCGCTGGTCTTGCCCTCGGCCTGGGCCTGGAAGTTGGTGTTGATGCGGTGGCGCAGCACGGGGAGCGCCGCCTTCTGCACGTCCTCTTCCGAGACCGCGGGCCGCCCGTCCATCGCGGCGAACGCCTGGCCCGCTTGCACGAGGAATAGGCCGGCGCGCGGCCCGGCGCCGTAATCGACCATCTTGCGCACGAACTCCGGCGCCGTCGGGTCGGCCGGGCGGGTGGCGCGCACCAGCCGGGCCACGTAGTCGAGTACCACCTCGCCGACGGGAATGCTGCGCACCAGCTTCTGCATGTTGGTGATCCCCTTGCCGCTCAGCACCTTGGTCAACTCGATCGCCTCGCCGCGCACGCCCAGGGCCAGGATGCGCTTCTCCTCGTCGAACGACGGGTATTCCACCCTCACCATGAACATGAAGCGGTCGAGCTGGGCCTCGGGCAGCGGATACGTCCCCTCCTGCTCGATCGGGTTCTGCGTGGCGATGACGAAGAACGGCTCGGGGAGCTTGTGCGTGTCCTGGCCGGCGCTGACCTCGCGCTCCTGCATCGCCTGGAGGAGGGCGGCCTGCGTCTTGGGCGGGGTGCGGTTGATCTCGTCGGCGAGCAGGATGTTGGTGAAGACGGGGCCGCGCACGAAGCGGAAGTCGCGCTTGCCGGTGGCGGACTCGTCGAGGATCATGGTGCCGGTGATGTCGGACGGCATGAGGTCGGGGGTGAACTGGATGCGCTTGAAGGTCACGTCGAGGATCTGGCTGATCGAGCTGACCATCAACGTCTTGGCCAGACCGGGCACGCCGACGAGCAGACAATGGCCGCGCGTGAAGATGGCGGCGAGCACCTGCTCGATGACGTCGGACTGGCCGATGACGACGCGGTGCAGCTGCTCCAGCATCTGGGCGCGCATCTGGGCGAACTGCGTGAGGATCTCAGTTTTTCGGTCCGGGGACACGGGTGCGGCTCCTCGGCAGGGGGCGGGCCTGTTCATTGTAGCGGGGATGACGGCGCGCGGGCCCAAGATGGGTGTG
>JBBSEZ010000200.1:0-17134 GCA_038239195.1 Gemmatales bacterium | reverse complement strand
GCCCGCGCCCCCCCGGCTTGGGGGGGGGGGGGGGGGCGCCACCCGGCCGGGGCGCGCCGGGGGGGGCGGGGTGGGCGGGCGCGTATTCTTGACGGGGCCCACTCCAAGACGGCCAAAAATGGCCCTCCTTGTCGTCGTTGTCTCAGCGCCAGCCAGCGCCTCCGGGGTGCTCGAACAACGCCCGCGCCGGCGCCTCCGCGAAAAGTGAGTGAAGAAATAGACAGGATTTTATTTGACGCTCCGAAATCCCCTGATATTCTACGTTCTGACTCGTAAAACCCACGATCGCTTGCCGAGCGCTGAAACGGCCACCGGGGGGATTGCCCCGCGCGACCTCACGTTCCGGTGCGCCTGGCCGGCCGGGGGCCGTTCCGTGGAACGCAGCGCCTGACGTCCCTCTCTCGCAATGGGGGCCGGCGTTTGCGGTCGGGTGTGGGCTTCTGGGGGCTTCCCAGGACACACGTTTTCTTCCGTTCGATCAACCGGCCCGCAGGCCATTCTCGCGGAGGGCTCGTCCGTCGTCCCGCTCGGGCGACGCGCGGTCCTCCCGGCGTGTCTCGCTGCGCGGGCCCAGGGGAGGGCTCAAAATCGTGCAAAGCAACGGCGCTACCATGAAGACGAAGACGACCAGGGCCGCGACGGCGAACGGGGCCGCGAAGGCCCCCGACGCGACCATCAAGAAACTGACGCTGGTCTTCAAGATGCTCTCGGACAAGTCCCGCCTCAAGATCGTGCTCGCCCTGGCCCGGGACGGCGAAAAGCACGTCTCCGACCTGTGTGCGATGCTCGGGGGGCAATCGCAGCCCGCCGTCAGCCATCACCTCACCCTGATGCGCATGGCCGGGCTGGTCGCCTTCGATCGCCAGGGCAAACACAATTACTATCACCTCGCCACCGAGAGCCTGCGCGACCTGATCGAGCAGTTCTTCGTCGAGTCGGGCAACGGCCCCCAGACGCTTGAGTTCCCCGACTTCGCCCTCGCGTTCAAGAGCAAGTAAGGCGACGGGCAGGAAGAAGCATCCTTGTAGGACGGCCCTCCTGAGCCGTCCTCCGGGCATAGACGGCTCGGGAGGGCCGTCCTACAGCAGACCCAGTCCTGCCGCTCGCCGAAGGGGAGATCCACGCGGCTACACCGAGGCCACACCCGAACTGAGTTCGCGCTCGTTTCGTCCTTCCTCCCTCCGCGTTCGTCGTTTATGATGACCGGGGCTCGGCGAGCGGAGAGGCGTTGTGGTCCGGCACGCGCTGCCGCCCGTCATCCCGGAGAGTCGGCCCCGATGTCCACCGTGTTGCGCTGCGCCAACGGTCATCAGTGGGAGGCGCGCGCCGGCGAGGCGGGGCCCTCCGGCAGCGCGGCCCTCCCCTGTCCGGTGTGCGGGTCGCTCGACAAGACCCTCCTCACGCCCCCCACCTTTCCCCCCGCCCGCCCCGTCACGCCCGCCCTGGGCGAGACGGCCGACTTCAGCACGCAGGGCCCGCCGACCCTGGCGCGCTACGAGATCCTCGACGAGCTCGGCAAGGGCGGCATGGGCATCGTCTATCGCGCCCGGGAGCGCAAGCGCGGCCGCATCGTCGCCTTGAAGGTCATCCGCAAGGAGCGCCTCGGCAACCCCGACATGGTGAGCCGCTTTCGCCGCGAGGCCCAGGCCGCCGCCCGCCTTTCGCACCCAAACGTCGTCGTCGTCCACGAGGCCGAGCAGGAAGGCGACACCCACTACCTGGCGATGGAGCTCGTCCCCGGCATCACCCTCCAGCGCCTCGTCGAGGACACTGGCCCGCTGCCCATCGCCCTCGCCTGCGACTTCGTGCGCCAGACGGCCCTCGGCCTGCAGCACGCCGCCGATCAACGCCTGGTCCACCGCGACGTCAAGCCCGCCAACTTGATGGTCGTCGCGCCCAACGGCCTGCCGCTCCCGGCGCGCCCGCTCCTCAAGATCCTCGACATGGGCGTGGCCCGGCTCTACCAGCTCCGCCTCGAGCCCGAGGAATCGCTCACCACCCTGACGCGCGACGGGGCCGTCATCGGCACCCCCGACTACGTGGCGCCCGAGCAACTCGAAGACCCTCATCGCGCCGACATCCGGGCCGACCTCTACAGCCTCGGCTGCACGTTCTACTACCTCCTCACCGGCCAGGTCCCCTTCCCCGGCGGGACGCTCGTGCAAAAGCTCGACCGGCAGCGCTGGCAGACGGCCCCCTCGGTCGATCAGCTCCGCCCCGAAGTCCCGTCCGCCCTCGCCGCCGTGGTGCGCCGGCTCATGGCCAAGCACCCCGACGACCGCTACCGCGCCCCCGGCGACCTGGCCGTCGCCCTCGAGGCCCTCCATCGCACCGGCGCATTGCCCGACGGCCATCAGCCCGCCCCCGTGCGCGAGACGGCTTGCCTGCGCGGACACGTCGGCGCCGTCGTCGCCGTCGCCTTCTCGGCCGATTGGCGCTGGCTCGTCTCCGGCGGCGTCGATCGCACGCTGCGCGTCTGGGACGTCGCCACCGGCGCCGAGAAGTTGCAGTTCGGCGACGCCCGCCACGAGGTCGGCTGTCTGGCCCTGGTGCCGGGCAGCGGGCACGTCCTGGCGGGGCAGGGGGTGAGCGTGCGGCTGTGGGACGTCGCGAACGGCCGGGAGCTGCTGCGCCTGACGGGGCACGCCGACGCGGTGCGCGCCGTCGCCGTCAGCCCCGACGGCCGCCGGGCCGTGACGGGCGGCGACGACCGGACGGTTCGGCTCTGGGACTTGCCGAGCGGGCGCGAGGTCCAGCGCCTCGCCCGTCACAAGGCCGGCGTGACGGGCGTGGCCATCTCCGCCGACGGCAAGCTCATCCTCTCCAGCGGGCGCGACCAGTCGCTGCGCGGCTTCGACGCCCACAGCGGCCGCGAGGTCAAGACGTTCGCCGTGCCGCGCGGCCCGGTGCTGAGCGTGGCCCTGACGCCCGACGGCCACGGCGTGCTGTCGGGCCATTTCGACACGACGCTTCGCCTCTGGGACCTCGAAAGCGGGCGAGAAATGCGCCGCTTCAGCGGGCACCGGCAAATGGTGAGCGGCCTGGCAGTCTCCCCGTCCGGCGAGGTGATCTCGGGCAGCCACGACCAGACCGTGCGCGTCTGGGGCCCCGACAGCGGGGCGGAGCTGTGGTGCTGCCAGGGACACACCGGGCCCGTGACGTGCGTGGCGGTGGCGGGCGATGGAAGGACGCTGGCCTCGGGAAGCAGCGACCAGACGGTGCGGCTGTGGCAGGTGCCCGGGTGACGGGGGCACCTTCCTGGCTGGTGCGGCCCCCAGCGATTTGGCTGGCTTACAAACCGAGGTCCACGAGTTTTTTGTCTCCGAATGCCGAGAGGGCGCGCGCCTGGAACTTGATGCTCTTGGCGTCGGCAGGCACCTCGTAAACCGCCTGGAACTCTTTCGTGATGCTCGCCGGCAAAGCCTTCAGGCCCATCGCCTCAGCCCCTCAGGGAGGTAGAAGCTCTGGTGGTCGTACTGCTGGAATTCTCGACCCTGAGAATCGATCAGTTTGGGGGTGATGCTAAGGCGTTCCGGCTTGTTGGTGGTGTTGGTGACTTTGAAGCGGACCAGGATGAACTTCCCGTCGGTCTTGGCGTCTTTCTGGAATTGGTTCCTCGATGGAAGAACCTTTCCCTTGTCCTCGGCGCCCAGGACGGTCCACTTGGAGTCGCCGAAGGTGACCTCCTCACCAATCTTGGCGGGCGGCGCGTCGCTGGAGCCGCCTTTCTTACCGCCTCCGCCGGCGCAGGCGATCACCAGGATAGCGCACGCTGTCAGCAGGGACGCGAGTAGCGCGTGGCAGCGCGATTGTCCACCAGAAGGACCAGGCACGCTCATCGTTGAAGCTCCCTGTGAAATACGAAATGTCTTGGTCGGTCAATCCCCTTCTGCCGACCTCGTGAGTTCACCATCGTTTCTGTCCATCCCCCCACCGCTTTGTTGGCTACCCGATTTCTGCGGATTCTTGCTCGCAAGCAGATAATCCGCCCCTCCGCGTGGGCCAAGGTGCTGTTGCGGCAACGCGCCAGCGAGGCAGCACCAGGCGGAGCCCGATCCGAGGCTCACTTGTCCTTCTGCGCCAGCAACTCCACGGCGGCCCGCAAGCTCGAATGGCTCTCGAAGAACCGCTGGGCCAGCCCGTCCACCAGCGTCAGGAACGCCAGCAGGTCGTTGACGCGCCGCCGGCGGGCCTCGGCCTGCGGGCCGGCGCCCGCAGGCCCGCCCGGCGCGAGTTGCTCGCGACACTGGCGCAACGTGGCGACCATCGGGTCGATCTCGCGCCGCTTGCGCTGGGCGGCCACCAGGGTAAACATCTCCCAGACGTCGGACAGCGATTCGTAGTAGTCGCGCCGGTCGCCGCGCTTGTGGGCTCGCCGCACCAGGCCCCACTCGGTCAGCTTGCTCAGGTTCATGCTCGCGTTGCCGCGCGATATCTGGAGCCGCGCCATGACGTCGTCCATCGACAGCGCCTCGCCCGTGATGAACAGCAGGCCATGAATCTCCGCCATCGTCGGGCTGATGCCCCACAGCGTGCTCAGCCGGCGCCACAGCCCCACGAACTTCTGCTCGACCTCGTCCAGCGGCTCGCCTTCGCTCGGCGAAGTCGGCCCGGCGTTGGGAGGGAGAGGTTTCATTGGTTTCATCGCTTCCTGAAAGAGATGAAAACATCGTAAACTGACGGGAGGAGGAGATCAAGGGAAGAGATGGCGTCGGGAGACGAGCATGCACCTGCGGATCAAGATTTGCGGCGTCACCACCCCCGCCGACGCTCACGCGGCGGCGATGCTCGGCGCGGACGCCATCGGGCTGAATTTTCACCCCGGCTCGCCTCGCTGCGTCGCGGGGAGCGTCGCCTCCGCCATCCTGCGCGGGCTTCCCCCTTTCGTCGAGGCGGTCGCCGTCTTCGTCGAGCAGCCTCCCGCCGTCGTGGCCGCAGTGCTGCGCGACCTCGGCCGCGTCCACACCGTCCAGATGCACGGGAAGCTGTCGGCCGAGGTCGATTACGCCCCCTTTCGCTTTCTTCCCGCCTTCGCCGTGCGCGGGCCCGACGACCTGTCGGCCATCGACGCCTTCCTCGAAGCGCTGCGCGCGCGCGCGAGCCTGCCCGTTGCTGTGCTCGTCGATGGCCATGCCCCCGGCCAGCATGGGGGCACGGGCAGGACGGCGCCGTGGGAGTTGCTCGCCTCATTCCGGCCGGCGGTCCCGCTGGTGCTGGCGGGCGGACTGACGCCCGACAACGTCGCCGAGGCGGTTCGGGTGGTGCGGCCCTATGCGGTGGACGTGGCGAGCGGGGTCGAGAGCGCACCGGGGAAAAAGGACGCCGGCAAGGTGCGGGCGTTCATCGAGAACGCGCGGGGCGCGGCGCGCGAACGGGCGCCTTGAGCCCGGCGGGGGGTTGTTGAAATTCATGGCGGGCCCGGGAAGACCGAGCGTGTCCCGCCCGGCGGGCGTTCATCGGTTTCTCGAGGGAACCGCACCAGGCAGCCCGGATCGTCAACCACGGCAAGCTGACGGCGGCCGTGCATCCCGTGCCCGTCGCCGTCGAGGAGTGCGTGGCGCGGCACAAGCTGGCGTCGATGGGCATCACCATCGACGAGCTGACCGCCAAGCAGAAGCAGTACATGAGCGGCTGGGAGCAGGGAACGTGATCGACATTTAGCCGACGAGCTCGGCTCCGCGCGAGGGCACCTGCCCCCACGAGGAGCCGCGCGCGGCGGCTAACTGGCTCAGCGATCCCCGGCGTACTCGAGCGTATAGGTGCTGCGGAACTTCGTGCTACTGTTCTCGCCCTGATGGCCTTTGAGCTCCTTGTCGATCTCCAGCTTCGCGCTGTGCAGCCGGCCGGCCCGGAGATCGAACACCACCTCGCCCTGCGGCATCATCTGCCACAGCGGCACCGAGTCGGCCGCTGCCTTGGGCGCCGCCAGCAGTTCCGTCGTCAGCGCGATCGTGGCCTTGCCGTCGGCGACGCTCTTGCAGGTGTAACGTTGCACGGCGTCGTACTGCTCGCCGGTGCCCAGCGGCGGAGCGAGCGTGATCTTGTAAGAGCGAGCCCACGTCAGGCCGACGCGGAGGCCCTCGGCCGGCAGCACGGCGAGGAACGGCAGCTCGTTCTCGTAGCTGCTCGCCGGGCCGAACTTCGACTCCTTCACCTCGACCACCTTGCCCAGCCCATCGACGCGCAACAGCGCCAGCGGGACGTTCACGAAGCGCCCGAAGGCGGCCTTGAGCTCCGGCGTGGACTTGTCGGGGCTGGCCGAGTCGTAGCGCAGCACGTCGCCCTTGGGGGTCGTGCGCTCCTGCATCAGCGCCGCCATCGAGAGCTGCATGGTGGCGATGCCCGAGGCATCGACGGCGCCGACCTGCCAGCGCTTGGTCACCTTGAGCAGGCTCTTCGTCTCAGTCTTGTTGTCGCCGATCGCGTCGGCGTTGTAGGTGGAGTGTTCGACCTTGTAGAGCAACACCTGGCCGGGCTGCCAGCGCAAATGCTTCGCCGCTGGAAGCTGGGCCGACGCCGTCGAGCCGATCAGCAGCACGGCGAGCGCCCCCGCCATCAACCCACGGATCATCGGCCCCTCCTTCGGTTCGTGCAACGATCCATACCGTCGGGAGGGGAGATAGCAGGAGCAGCGCGGCGGAACAAGATCACTTGGCGCGTGGAGCGTGTTTGCGCAGGAACGCGTGCAGGTGCTCGAACGCTTCGAGGCTTGGCCCCTCCTCGTGCCCCTGGCCGACCAGCGGGAAGAGCTGTTTGGGCTCGCGGGCCGCGGCGTAGAGCCGCTCGCCCTGCGAAAAGGGCACCAGCGTGTCGGCCGTGCCGTGAACGATGAAGACCGGCGCGTCGATCGAGCCGATCTTGCTCAGGTTGTCGAGCTTGTTGCGGACCAGCCAGCGCGCCGGCAAGAAGGGGAACGACTTCTGGGCCATGTCGGGGAACGAGGTGAACGGGGCGAACAGCACCAGGGCGCGGCACGCATGGCGCGCCGCCAGCTCCGTGGCGATGGCCCCTCCCAGCGAGCCCCCGTAGAGGACGACGTCCTCGCCCCGGATGCCTTTCGTGGCGGTGAGCCAGGCGTAGGCGGCCTCGCCGGATGCGTAGCAGCTCGCCTCGGTCGGCTTGCCCGCGCTGCGGCCGTAGCCGGGGTAGTCGAAGATCAGCACGGCGAGCCCCAACTGCTTGCCCCAGACGCCAACGCCCTCGCCCCGGCCGCTCAGGTTGCCGGCGTTTCCGTGGCAGTAGAGCAGCGCGCCTTGCTCGGGGCGCCACTTGGGCGGGGCCCACCACCAGCCGTGCAAGGCCGTGCCGTCGGCGCTCGTCAGCGCCACGTCCTCGACGACCAGCCCGGTCGGGGGAGGCAGCCAGTACCGCGCGGCGGGGGTGGGGTGAAACAACAACCAGTTCTCCAGCCACAACAGCACGACCAGCACTCCCAGATAGCAGTAGCCAGCGAACGCGACCGGTCGGAGGAGGCGGCTCGCCCGCGAGCGCTCCCAGAAGCCCCCGTCGCGCAGGGCGACAAATCGCAGCAAGGCGCGAGTGCGGCCCGCCATCATGCGCTCCCGGTGGGGCAAGCGGCGCAGCGCCGGAAGGCCGTGGCAAGGAGCCCGAGCGCGAGGAGGGCCCAGCACGACCAGGGCAGCCAGTTGCCCCAGCGCGCGTAGAGGCTCGACCGCGAGTCGATCGGCACGGTCGCCAGCAGGACGCCGCGGACCTTCTTGTAGTCGGCCCACTCCGACACGGGCAAGCCCGGCGCCCCCTTTTGGCCCGACACCTCCCAGACGGGGATGGAGGGGAGTAGAGGCTCCAAGAGCTCGGGGCGCAGCACCTTGCCGTTGCTGTCGATGACTGCCGAGATGCCCATGTTGACCGACCGCGCCACGCTGCGGCGCAGCTCGACGGCGCGAAACCGACACATCGCGAGGTGTTCGTCGTGCTCGGCGGTGCCGTCGAACCAGCCGTCGTTCGACACGTTGACCAGGAAATCCACCCGGCCGGCGTAGGGGCGGGCCATCTCGGGGACCGTGTCCTCGTAGCAGATCACCACGCCGAAATGCCACGGAGGCCTCTCCTCCCGTTGGCTCTTCAGCGCGAACTGCGTGAACGATTCGCCCGGCTGAACGCTGTAGTCGAACTCGTAGGGGGCGAGGCGGTTCATCCACGGCAGCGAATCGCGCAGAGGGACGTACTCGCCGAAGGGAACGCGATGGACCTTGTCGTAGCGGCCCAGGTACTGTCCCCCCGGGCCGAGGTGGACGGCCGAGTTGTAGCGCCGGGGGCGCCCGTCCTCGCCGACGACGGCGGCCTCCATGCCGAGCAGCAAGTTGGTGTGCCAGGCCTTCGAGGCCTCCCTCGCCAGGCCACGGCTGAATCCGTTGGGAATGCCGGGAGCGACCTCCCCCCACGACACGGGATAGCTCGTCTCCGGCCAGACGATCAGGTCGCGCCGATACTTCGCCGCCAGCCAGCACAGGTCGGAGCAGTGGCGTTGGATCTCGTCGTGCGCCGCGGTGCTCTTCTCCTTGTCGTCGCTGCCGCTGTCGTTGCGGATGCTCTGCGCGAGGTTGCTCTGGAGCAGGGCGATGTGAGGGCCCGGCTCCTGCGTGTCCTGCCCCAGGCGCCACGAACCGTAGGCCAGCGTCGCGACGAAGAGCGCCAGCCCCGCCAGCCCCTGGGCAAGCAGGCCGCGGCGCGTGCCGAACCAACCGGCGCGCTCCGCCATGCCCAGGAGGCCGGCGCGGAACCAGGCGCGGACGAACAGCGCCTCGAAGAGGAGGGCGTTGACGACGCAGACGAGAAAGGTGACGGCATAGACGCCGCCGAGGTCGGCGATCTGGATCACCTCCAGAACGTCGTGTTGCGTGTAGCCGAGCAGATACCAGCTAAATCCGCCGGGGTAGTCGTGGAGGTGCGAGCCCTTGAGGAGCGAGGCGAACAGGCCGATGAAACTGGAGCGGAACAGCTCCAGCGCCGCCCACGTGACCGGCAGCGTGACGGTGAGGGGCAAGGGCGTACCGCAGTCGAGCCGGCGGAGGAAATAGAGAGCGGCCGGGAAGTAGAGCGCGCAGTAGGTGGCGAGGAACGCCCAGGTGGCATACATGCGCGGGTCGGCGACGCGCATCCACTGGAGCACCGGCCAGAAGAAGGCGAGCCCGCCGGCGAAGGCGCAGAGGTAGAGGGCGATCGGCCTGGCGCCGGACCGCACCAGGGCGAGGAACGGGACGAGCGCGAACCAGGCGAGCCAACCCGCGCCGACGGGGAAGTAGCAGAGATAGAGCAGGCCGCCCGTGGACAGGGCGAGGAGCAAGAGAAGGGCGCTTCGCAGTCGCCTCAGCGTGGGGGAGGGGGCCCCGGTTTCCGGCAGCGGCGCGGGGAGGAGCAGTGCGACGCCTTCGCGTGCCGGCGTGGTGTCGTGGCTCGGCATGGTTGTCCCTCCCTTGACGGATGGGCTCAGAAATCGAGCCGCACGACCGAGAACGCCTGCCCCGCCTGGTGACGATGATCGCCCGCCGGCAGCACGAGGAGCGCGTTGGCCTGACTCAGGGCGCGGAGGTCGGCCGAGCCAAGCCACGGCACCGCCCGCACGCGCCAGCCCTCGCTCGTCGCGTCGAGCCGGGCGGGGTGATAGGTCGGCCGGTCGGTGCGATACGCATAGTCCGCGGCCAGGAGCGCCGACACCGTGGGCGGGCCCGGCTCCGCGTGGCCGGCGAGGCGGCGCAGCGCGGGACGGAGGAAGAGCTCGAAGCAGACGAGCGAACTGACGGGGTTGCCGGGCAGGCCGAAGACGAGCGTTCGGCCGCGCGTGCCGAAGAAGACCGGCTTGCCGGGCTTCATCTCGACCTTGTGTAGATGGGCGACGACGCCGAGCTCCCGCAAGGCGCCCGGCACGAGGTCGAGCGTGCCCGCCGAGACGCCGCCCGAGAGCACGAGCACGTCGTCGCCCAACCCATCCTCGATTTTCGGGCGCAGGCTGTCGAGCCGGTCGCGGGCGATGCCGAGGTAGCGCACGACGGCGCCGGCGCGCTCCGCCTGGGCAACCAGCATTGGCCCGTTGCTGTTGCGAATCTGTCCGGGCCCCGGCTCCTGGTCCGGCTCGACGACCTCGTCGCCCGTCGAGAGGATCGCCACGCGCGGGGCCGGGACGACGCGCACGGCGGCCTGACCAAGGGTGGCGAGCAGGCCGATCTCGGGCGGTCGGAGGAGCGTGCCGGCGGGGAGGATGACGTCGCCGGTACGCATCTCCTTGCCGCGCGGCATGACGTTCTGGCCGGGGCGCGGGGGACGATCCTCGATCTGGGCTCGCCCATCGTCGAGCAAGCGCGTGCGTTCGACGACGACCACGGCGTCGGCCCCGGGCGGGAGGGGGGCGCCGGTCATGATGCGGCTGGCGAAGCCGGGGCGGAGAGCGTGCTGCGGCACGCGGCCGGCGGTGATCTCTTCGAGGACGGGCAGGATCGCCCGGCCTTCCGGGAGGTCGGCGCAGCGAACGGCGTAGCCGTCCATTGCCGACCTGTCGGCGGGCGGAAGGTCGCGGTCGCTGACGAGGGCGTCGGCGAGGACGCGGCCAAGGGCGGACGGGGAGAGGGGCACCGTCTCGGGGGGGAGAGCGCAGGCGTGCGACAGCATGAGGGCCCGAGCGTCGGCGACGCCGAGGAGCGGACTGCTTTTCGTTTCGGGAGCATTCACGACTGGCCTCGACTTCTCGTGTCGGGGGCGCCTCCTTCCGTGTCCCAGATGAGGATTGTAGCATCGAGGCCGGCGCGAGGGCTAGGCGGGGTTGATCGGGCCTCGCGCCCCCCTGCCGGTCGGCCGCGCCGTCGGCATTTCGGCTGGTTGGCTACAATAGAAGGATGAGGAGAGCGACTGGCCAAGGTGGCTCGAAACTGGGACCGACCTTCACGCCAAGGAGATCGATCGATGCGCCAACCGTGTCTGTTGGCCCTCGCGCTGGCGCTCGCCGCACCGCCGGCCGAGGCCCGCGCCGACAACGTGCGGGACGCCCATAAGCTTGGCGTCGCCGCGAACGAACGCTTGGAGAAAAAGCAGTACGGCGAAGCCCTGAAACTCGCGAAACAGGCCGTCCGCCTCGACCCGAAAAGCCCGTACTACCACGGGCTCGCGGGCTCCGTTCACTGGCACCTGAAACAGTACCCCGCCGGCCTCGAGGCGTGCGAGACGGCTGTCCGACTCGCGGGCGGCAAGTGCGACGCCTGGTACTTGCACGTGGCGGGCGAGAACGCCAACGGCGCGCAGGATTTTCCGCGCGCCCGCAAGTATTTTCAGCGGGCGGTCGCCCGCGGCCAGAAGGCGCTCGGCGGTAACTTCGCCGTCGCGAAACACCGCCTCGCCGCCCTCACCCCCAAGACTTTGGAATTCGAGTGGGCCCTCCAGCCCGAAAAGGCCGCCGCGCTCAAACGCGCCGACGGCACGTTCCTCATCCCCCTGCCTTCCAGCACTCACCCCTTCCAGACCGTCAACAAGATGGTCGTCACGGGGGCGGCGTCGTACAAGGTCGAGGACTTCGAGGGCAACGAGGCGCTGGCCGTCAAACCCAAAGGCAACGACCCGATCCGCATCCGGTTCCGCGTCACGCTGACGCCGTACTCGTACAAGGACGCGCTGGCGAAGTACCGCAAGGGCGCCAAGGCCCCCGCCGAGGCGAAGCAGTACCTCGGCGAGAGCGAATGGATCGACCCGAAGAGCCCGAAGTTGCGGAAGATCGTCGAGCCTCTGCGCCGCGAGGGCCCCGTCGAGACGGTGGAACAGGTCCTCGCCTACCTGCGCGGTCGGCTCACCTACGTCCCCGGCTCGACTTTCAAGAGCGCCGAGGACGTGCTGGAGCAGCGCAAGGCCGTCTGCTTCGGCTGGGCGGCGGCCTTCACCGGGCTCTGCCGCGCCGCGGGCGTCCCCGCCCGCATGGTGGACGTGCTGAACGCGAACCAGTCCCCCGACGTGCTGGAGTTTCACTCCTACTGCGAGTTCTACGTCCCCGGCGCTGGCTGGATACCCGTCGAGCCGCAACCCGGCGGACTTGTCGGCGTCCCGAACGTAGGGCAGGTGCGACTCTACCACTACTCGCTCAACCGGAAGTGGGAGGGCAGCAACGCCAACGAAATCCACCCGCTGTGTACGCTGAAACAACTCGGCGTCGTGACGCCAAAGTACGTCCTCGTCGCGAAGTAGGAAGCTCCCCCTCTCTCGACGTCGCCCCGGTTGGCGTTGCCGGCGGTAGGCCCCGTTGTTAGGGTGCGGCCGCGCCTCGTCCCCGAGGCGCATTCGGCAAGGTGGGCCATTTCGGGAAGGAGGGGCGCTCCGATGAACGCGCGCAACGCCCTGGGGGCAGTGGGCCTGGTGCTGCCCCTGCTGGTCTGGTTCCGCATCGTGAGCTGGTACGTGCTGCGGGCGCCGCAGCGGGCGGGCGGACAGGGGCGCCGCGGGGCCTTGCCCACGTGGGTGGAGGCGCTGAAATGCGCGGTGCTGCTGGCCCTCTGGGGCGCGACGGTCGGGTTGTTCCTGGCGGCCCGGCGGCTGGGCCCGGCCCTGACGCTGTTCGCGCCGATCGACGTGCCGTGAGCGAGACGAGACGCCATTCATGGACCTGCTGCTGATCGACGACGAGGCCAGCCTGCGGCGCACGCTGCGCACGACGCTGGAGAGCATGGGCCATGCGGTCGCCGAGGCCTCGTCGGGCGAGCAGGCCATCGCCCGACTTCGCGAGCGTCGCTTCGACCTCGCCTTTCTCGACCTGCGGCTGGGGCGCGAGGCAGGGCTCGACCTGCTGCCGTCACTGCTGCGCGCGGGGCCGCAACTCGGCGTGGTGGTGGTGACGGCCTACGCCAGCATCGACTCCGCCGTGGAGGCGATGCGCCAGGGGGCGTTCGATTACTTGCCCAAGCCATTCACTCCCGACCAGTTGCGCGTGGTGCTCGGCCGATGGGCGCAGGTGAGCGGCCTGCGCCGCCAGGTCGCCGAGTTGCGCGAGCAGGTGCGCGACGCCGCCCCCGAGGCGGAACTGGAGAGCCAGGAGCCGGCGATGCGTGCGGTGCTCGACCTGGCCTTCGAGGTGGCCGGGAGCGCGGCGACCATCCTGCTGCGCGGCGAGAGCGGGACCGGCAAGGGCATCCTGGCCCTTGTCGTCCACGAGCGGAGCCCGCGCTCCGCAGCGCCGTTCGTGACCGTCCACTGCCCGAGCCTGTCGGGCGAGTTGCTGGAGAGCGAGCTGTTCGGCCACGCCCGGGGGGCGTTCACCGGCGCGGTCAGCGAGACGCAGGGCAAGGTGGCGGCGGCGGCGGGCGGGACGCTGTTCCTCGACGAGGTGGGGGACCTGCCGCTGACGGTGCAGCCCAAGCTGCTGCGGCTTCTCCAGGACCGGAACTACGAGCGGGTGGGCGAGGCCCAGACGCGCACCGCCGACGTCCGGCTGATCGCCGCCACCAACCGCGACCTGCCGGCCGAGGTGGCGGCGGGCCGCTTCCGCGAGGACCTGTTCTATCGACTCAACGTCATCGAGATCGAGTTGCCGCCGCTGCGCCGCCGGCCCTCGGACGTGTTGCCGCTCGCCCACCACCTGCTGCAATTCTTCGCGCGACAGAGCGGCAAGAAGATCGCCGGCTTCACCCCCGCCGCGGAGAGCGCGCTGGCGAGCCACACCTGGCCGGGCAACGTGCGCGAGCTCCGCAACGCCATCGAGCGGGGCGTCATCCTGAGCAAGGGGCCGGTCATCGACGTGCCGCAACTGCCGGTCCAGGTGAGCAGCCCCACCGCGGCGCGCATCGAACTGGGCGGGGCGGTGACGCTCGACGCCGTGGAAAAGGAACACGTGCGCCGGGTGCTGTCCTCGACGGCGTCGCTGGACGAGGCGGCGGCCGTCCTGGGCATCGACCCCAGCACGCTGTATCGTAAGCGCAAGAAGTACGAGCTCTGACCCATGTTCGTCGGGGGCCGCGGATGACCCTCCGCCACCGCTTGCTGCTGACGCCGGCCCCGACCCTGCTCTTGCTGGTGGTGCTGGGCGGGGCCGGGCTGTTCCTGCTCGACCGCCTCGGCGACCGCGGCAACGCCATCCTGCGCGAGAACTACGACAGCGTCGTCGCGATGGTCGCCCTCAACGAAGCGCTGGAGCGCATCGACTCCTCGTTCAACTTCGCCCTGCTCGGCGACGAGGCCCGCGCCCGCCAGGCCTACGCCGCCAACTGGAAGGAGTACGACAAGCAGCTCGAGATCGAAAAAAGCAACGTCACCATCCTGCCCCGCGAGGGAGAGCTGGTCGCCCAGCTCGCGGAGCTGACCGTCGCCTATCGCGCGCACGGCAATCGGTTCTTCGAGCTCGCCGACGTCGAGGCCCGTCGCGCGGCCTACCGCGGCGGCAACGACCGCGAGGGCCTGCTCCAGCGCTTCGAGGCGATCAAGGTCGTCGTCAAGGACATTCGCGAGCTGAATCAGGACCACATGACTCGAGCCGCCGCCAGCGCGCGGCAGACGGCGACGGCCTCGCTGTACTGGTTCTCGGGGGGCCTGGCGGCGACGGCCGTGCTAGTGGTGCTGCTGGCCTGGCACGTGGCGCGGTCGATCCTGGGGCCCATCGAGAGCGTGACGCGCTCGGCCCAGCTGATCGGCGCCGGCAACCTCAACCAGACCGTGCCCGTGTTCGCGCGCGACGAACTGGGCGACCTCGCCGAGGCGTTCAACCGCATGACGCGCCAGCTGCGCGACTTCCGGCAAACGCACCTCGCGCGCCTGCTGCGTACCCAGCGCACCAGCCAGGCCACCATCGACTCCTTTCCCGACCCCGTCCTCGTGGTCGATACGGACGGGCGCGTCGAGATGGCCAACCCCGCCGCGCGCCAGTTGCTGGGGATCGCCCCGCCGGCCCCCGGCCTGGAAGGCCCGCCTGCCGCCAGCGACTGGCAGCCGCCTCCGGCGCTCGTGCAGCCCCTCCACGAAGCGCTCCAGCACCAGCGCGCCTTCCTCACCCAGGCGTTCGACCAGACGATCCCCTTCCGCCAGGGAGGAGAGGAACGCGCCTACCTGCCGCAGGTGCTCCCCATTCAGGGCCCGTACGGCGAGGCGCTCGGCGCGGCCGTGGTGCTCAGCGACGTGACGCGCTTCCGCCTGCTCGACCAGATCAAGAGCGACCTGGTGGCGACCGTGAGCCACGAGCTGAAGACGCCCCTGACGAGCGTGCGCCTGGTGGTCCATTTACTGCTGGAGGAGACGGTGGGGCCCTTGACGCCCAAGCAGACCGAACTGCTGATCGACGCGCGCGACAACGCGGAGCGCCTGTTGCACATGATCGAGCACATGCTGGCGCTGGCGCGCTTGGAGGAGCAGGGCGGAGCACTGGAACTGCGCCCCGAGCCCCCCGCTGCTCTGTTGCAGGCGGTCGCCGACGCCGCCCGCCCGCGCGCCGAGGACAAGCACATCCAGTTCGCGGTCGAGGCAGCCCCCGACCTGCCCCCCCTCGCCGCCGACCCGATCCGCCTGGGCCAGGCCCTCAACAACCTGCTCGACAACGCCCTCGCCTACACCCCCCAGGGTGGGCGCATTACGCTGACGGCCGCGCCAGGCGAGGGCGGGACGGTGTGCGTGACGGTGCGCGACACGGGCGTCGGGATACCCCCCGAGCACCTGCCGCACGTCTTCGATCGCTTCTTCCGCGTGCCGGGCCAGGGCCCGGGACAGGGCACCGGCCTGGGCCTGGCCATCGTCCACGAGATCGTCGCGGCCCACCGCGGGCAAGTCCGCTGCGAGAGCCGCGTGGGCGAAGGGACGACGTTTACGCTGACGTTGCCCACGTGGGGCCCCTAGCGGCGAACGGTTGGCGCAGTCGAGGACCGAGCGATGCCTGCACCCGACGACCGCCCTTCTCCCGAGCGCTTCCTGTCGTTGATCCGCGATCAGCAGCGCGGTCGGCTCAAGCTCTACCTCGGCTTCGCCGCGGGCGTCGGCAAGACCTACGAGATGTTGCAGGAAGGCCAGCGCCTGAAAAAGCAGAGCGTGGACGTCGTCGTCGGGATCGTGGAGACGCACGGGCGCGCCGAGACCGCGGCGCAGCTCGGCGAGCTCGAACAGGTGCCGCGGCGCCGCATCGAGTATCGCGGAGTCGCTCTGGAGGAAATGGACCTCGACGCCATCCTGGGCCGCCACCCGACCGTGGTGCTGGTCGATGAGCTGGCGCACACCAACGCCCCCGGCAGTCGCAACGCCAAGCGCTACCAGGACGTCGAGGAGCTGCTGCGCGCGGGCATTCACGTCCTCACGACGATGAACGTACAGCACGTGGAGAGCGTGTACGACATCGTGGAGCGCTTCAGCGGGGTGAAGGTGAAGGAGCGCGTGCCCGACTACGTGCTGGGGCTGGCCGACCAGGTGGTCAACGTCGATCTCTCGGCCGAGGACCTCCAAGAGCGCCTCAAGGCGGGCAAGGTCTACCCCCCCGAGCGCGCGGCCAGCGCGCTGAGCAATTTCTTCACCGGCGCCAATCTGACGCGCTTGCGCGAGCTCGCGCTGGAGGAGATCCGCCATCTACTCGACCGGCGCCACCAGGGCGAACAGCCGGAGGGGCCACAGGTGGACGGCGGCCGGGTGATGGTCTGTTTGAGCTCGCGGAGCCCCAGCGCGTTCGTGCTGTTGCGGAAGGGCTCGCGGCTGGCGGATCGGCTGCACGTCCCCTGGTACGCGGTCTACGTGAAGACGCCGCGCGAGGACCTGGCGCGGGTCGAGGCAGCCACGCAACGACAGATCGCCGACGCGCTGGCGCTGGCGCATCAGCTCGGCGGGGTCCCGATGAACTACGCCGGCCCCAACTTCGCCTCGGCGGTGGCCGAGTTCGTGCGCGAATACAGCATTGGACACATTTTGCTCGGACGATCGCAACGGCCGTGGTATCGCCTCTGGTTCGGGCTGTCGCCCCTGGAGGCGCTGCTGCTCGCGGTGCGCGGGGTCGACGTCACCGTGGTGGACACAACGGGGTTAGAGTTATCGCGAAACGGCAAGCAAGAGGGCCCCACTTGCTTGCCCTTTCGCGATAAATCTCACCCCGTTTTGTCCACCACCGTGACGTCGACCCCGCGCACCGCGAGCAGCATCGCCTCCAGGGGCGACAGCCCGAACCAGACGCGAAACCACCGCCCTT
>JBBSEZ010000199.1:0-17135 GCA_038239195.1 Gemmatales bacterium | reverse complement strand
TTTAATGTCGTAGCGCGCCGGCGCCAGGTTCTCCTTGGAGCGCAGCGCCATCTCCCAGGTGATGACCTTGCCGGTGTAGGTGGCCATGCGCCCCATGATCGCCATCAAGGTGCTGCGCGCCATGAACTCGCCGTCGTTGATGTGCGCCCCGCTGCGGATGCAGGCGAACAGTTCGTTGTGCTCGTTCTGGTACATGTTGTCGTCGGGCGCCTTCCGCGGCCGGTTGAGCCGCCACGGCTTCTTGCCCGCGATGGTATGGCGCATCACGTCGCACGTCCCGGCGGTGCCGATCACGTGATCCGAAACGTCCTGGTCGGTCCCAGCCTGCTGGCGGCAGTAGCTGAACAGCTTGACGCCGTTGGCGTACTCGTAGACCACGGCGTGGTGGTCGAAAATGTGCCCGAACTCCGGCCCGGTGCGGACCTGCCGGCCACCCAGGCCGACCGCCTTGATCGGGTAGACGTTCTTCATGGCCCAGGCCATCTTGTCGAGGCTGTGGCAGTGTTGCTCGACGATGTGGTCGCCCGACAGCCAGGTGTAGTAGGGCCAGTTGCGGAGCTGGTACTCCATGTCGCTCCAGCCGGCCTCGCGCCTCTTGTGCCAGAGAGCGCCCGTGTTGAAGCTGGTGTGCAGCGCCACAATGTCGCCGATCTGGCCGTCGTGGACGCGCTTCATCGTCTCGCGCTTGGCCTTCTCGTAGCGGTAGCAGAACCCCGAGACGACGGCCCGGTTCTTCTTGCGGGCCTCCTGACACGACTTCAGCACGCTGGCCACGCCCGGCGCGTCCACCGCCATCGGCTTCTCGCAGAACACGTGCTTGCCCGCGTGTACGGCCGCCTGGAGGTGGATTGGCCGAAACCCCGGCGGAGTGGTCAGCAGGACGACGTCGACGTTGCTGGCGAGCACCCCCTTGTAGGCGTCGAAGCCATCGAAGCAGTCCTGGGGCTTGACGTCGATCTTCGGAGCGAGGTCCGCTTCGGCGCGCAGGTCGGCGAGGCTGGCCTCCCATTTGTCCTTGAAGACGTCGCCCACGGCGGTCAGCTTCACGTTCTTTTCGGCCCGCAGCGCGTTGGCCGCGGCCCCGGTACCGCGCCCGCCGCACCCGATCAGGCCGACGCGCAGGACGTCGCTGCCGGCAGCGTGGACGCTGGGGACCAGCGCCGCCCCGGCGACGGCCGCGGCGGAGGTGGCCAGGAAGGTGCGGCGCGAGGCGCCGCCTGAAGAAGACGTGGCTCGAGTCAAGGGTAGCCTCCTCGTGCAAAGGAAGGTGGGTAGGCGTCAGGGTGGGCAGTCCGAGGGCCTGGATGATCGTATTAGCCTATCAGAAGGGGCTGCTGTCAAGAAGCGAAACGCACCGGGGCCCAGAGATTTCCCTGCCCCCGCGCTGGTGCCTCATCCCTGGCCCGCCTTCTCCCAGGCGATCCGGGCCATCTCCTTGCCCGTGGCGAGCAACTGCCGGAACACCTTGCGCACGCGCTCCTTGCTCACCTCCGCGCGCAGGCAGCGCAACAGCGCCACGCCGTGCGCCTCGTCGAGGCGCTTGGCGATGGCCGGGAGCAACCACTCGTCGATGCCCAGCACCTTGCCCGGCGCCGTGCAGACGGGCACCACGTCCGCCAGTTCGTCGATGAACTGCTCGCGGACCGCGGCCAGCGCCTCGCGGATGTGGATCTCCTTGGGCCGCCGGGGGAGCGACCAGTCGTAGGGGGGGGCCCACTCCATCGCGGGCGATAGCAGGTCCACGTGCGTCACGACGGCCAGGATGGGGGGCCGTTTGAGCTCGGGGAGCGTCGCGAACCAGGCGCGGAGGTCGCGCACCATGTCGAGGTCGGCCTGCCGGCCCGGGTTGAGCGCGTGGACCACGAGCAGCAGCAGGTCGGACTGCCGGGCGGCGTCGCGCGTGGCCGCCACCTGGTCCGCCTTGGGCCCGGAATGGGCGTAACCGACCGTGTCGAAGAGCACCAGCTTGGTCGGCACCCCCGGCACGCGCAGCTCGTAGCGGTCGGTCCCGTTGGTGGCGGGCAACACGTCGGTGCGCGCCCGCTGCTCGCCCAGCAGGGCGTTCACCACGCTCGACTTCCCCGCCTTGGTCTGGCCCATCAGCGTCACCGTCATCTGGGCGACCTGGTCCACCGCGTCGTCGCCCCCCGGGCGAGCACCGTCGTTGGCCCCGGCGTGCGGCGGCGCGGCGACGCCCGGAGGGACGAGCGCCTCCTCGGCGGCGTAACTCAGCCCTCCCGAGAGCTGGCGGAAGCGCTCGGCGCCGACGCGCAGCCGACCGCTGTGCAGTTCGATCAGGTAGGTGCCGAGACGATGAAGGTAGGCGGTGTAGAACCAGAGGAACAGGTTCTCCTGGAGCTTCTGGAGCGGCTGCGACAGGCCGATGCGGGAGGCGGCGTAGCGCAGGCCGGTCTGGATCGGGTCGAAAACCGCCGCGGCCATCCAGTAGAGGTTGCTAGCCGCGGTGTACCAGCCGACGGCCTGGCGGGCGCGCTTCCAGTCGTTGACGCTCAGGAGGTGCCCGCCGGGGAGGTGCTTATCGACCAGTTCGGCGAGGTCGTGCGAGGCCAACTCGATCACCGCCAGGATCTCGGGGATGGTGAGATTGCCGATCGGGTCCTTGGCGCTGGGATGATAGAACGTCGCCAGTTCCTGCGCCATCTCCTGCGCGACTTCCAGGTAGTGCGAGATCTCGCTGAGCTTCGTCATGGGGACCGCCGAGGCCGCCTTGGCGCGCGCCTCGACCAGCTTCCACGCCTCCCCGTCTCGCTCGGTCCAGCGCGGCAACACGTCGAAGCGCGCCAGGCGGAGCAACTGGCGCTTGTGCTGCCAGTACCAGCCGAGCGAGTAGCCCAGCGCCATGCAGGCTGCCAGCGGCCACCAGAGGTAGAACGTCCACCCGCCCATCCAGAGGTGATACGTCCCCACGCCCGCGAACACCGCGAAGGGCACGAACAGCAACCCGAGCACCACCGCGATGCGCCAGCGACTCATGTTCCTTCCTCCGTCGTTACTTTTTGAACGCCTTCTCCGCCAGCACGAGCTGCTCGTTGTAGTAGCGGCGCAGGTCCTCGGGCTTGGGGACGTGGCCCTCGTGGACGGCGCGGTAGTAGTAGCAGAAGGCCTTGCCCAGCGCGAAGGTGGACGTGCCGGCCATGGCGCCTCCCGCCACGGAGCCGAAGACCGTCCCCCACCCTGGCACGAGCTTGATGAGCGAGCGGGTCGCCTGACGCGCCAGCAGCCCCAGCCCAAGGCTGCTGGCCACTTCGGCGAACCGCTGCGCCATAAGCGGCTGCCCGTAGAGCTGTGCCAGCTCGTACACCATGCGCGTCTGAATCCCCGAGACGGCCACGGCATCGACGAAGGGGAGCGGCACCGCGCCCGCCGTGGCCGCGAGGGTGCTGTACCCGACGATGTGCGGCAGGGCCTGGCTCGCGAACAGGTCTTGCAGCTCGCGCTGGGCCACGTCGAGAGTGCGCAGCGTCTGCGCCAGGGCGGCCGGGAGGACGTCCAGCAACGCCTGGCGCAGGCTGGGCCCGCCGTACTGGGGGTCGTTGAAGCCTTCCTCGGGGGGCGTCAGATCGACGGCGACGACGCGGTCGTAGAGCCCCTCGAAGCGTCGCTTGTGTTCCTCGATGCTCCGCAGCAAGTCAGGCGACAGGGCAGGGGCCTCGGGGGCGACCTCCGCGTTGCCCTGGAAGGGGTAGGGTTGCGGGTGTTGTTGCTGCGGATACGCCTCGTGCAGACAGGTCAGGACCATCACCACGGGTCGCTTCGGCTGGGCGCGGCGGACGGTGCGCAACTGGGCGTGCAGGTTCTCCTGGGCGTGGTCGAGCACCTTGGTCGTGACCAGCACGACGTGGGCGACGTCGTTGAACTGGGCGAGGTCCTCGGCCGAGTCGTAGCCCGGCTCGTCGAGGCCCCGCGTGTCCAGGAACGTCAGCAGAGGGGTCTCGGTCGTGGGGAACTCGTAGCGGCTCGAAAAGCGGGTACAGGGGCGGAAGCCGCGGCCGATCTCGGCCCGGTCGGCGCCGGTGAGATACTTGATGAGAGAGGTCTTCCCGCTCTGCGTCTTGCCGAGCAGCCAGAACACCGGGACCGGCGTGTGCGCTCGCAACTTCTCCAGCGTGTCGTGCAGTTCCGCCTCGCGATCGCGGCGCGCGAACAGCCCTTTCGCCTTGGCGATCAGCTTCTTGAACATCGAAAACGCCCCCTCCCTGCCCGTCTTGCCCTGGCCTGTACACGTTCTCTTATTGTACGGGCCCCTGGAGTTGTTCGCGGCGCAGTCGTCTTGATTCGTGCGGCGAAATGGGCTATGTCCGCAGTGTCTGGGACAGGCGCTGTCCCGTTCCCGTCGCCGAAGAAGGATGGGTAGCATGGACAGCTCCTCTGGCCAGTTGCGAATCTGGGAAGGCTGGGCGCCCCCGGTCGCCCAAGGCCCCGGAAGGCCGCTGATGGCCCCTCGCGCGATCCCCGGCCCCCACTGGCCTGCCAGCTTTGCCGACCGCCTGGCCGCTCGCGAGATGTTGCGGGCGCCCAGCCGGGGCCTCGAGGGGACGGAGCCTCTCAGCCTGGAGTGGTTCCTCAACGTCGAGAGCGCGCGCTTCGGCCGGCAGGGCCACTGGCTGCCGCGCTACCTCGAATTCAGCAAACATCGAGGCGAGAGGCTGCTCGGGCTGGGGCTCGGCCTGGGGACCGACTGGGTGCAGTATGCCCGCCACGGCGCCGAGGTCGTCGCCTGCTGTCCCATGGCCGACCACCTCGCCCTCGTCCGGCGCAACTTCGAGCTGCGCGGCCTCACGGCCAGCGCCTACCTCCACGCCAGTCCGCAGGCCCTGCCCCTGGAGACGGCCTCGATCGACGTGACCTGCATCACCGGCGTGCTTCACGAAGTGGCCGACCCGGCCGCGGTCGTCGAGGAGGTCTATCGAGTCCTCAAGCCCGGCGGCAAGGTCCTGGCCCTGGCGCCGTCGCGCTTCGACGTCGAGTTCTGGCGCCGCTGCTTGCTGCCCTTGCTGCCGCGCTTGCGCAGCCCGCACCCGTTGAGCAGCGCCGAGCCCGAACCGCTTCCTTCGTCCGTCATGGCGAAGTTCAGCGCGCGTTCGCTGCGCCGGCTGTTCGCCCGCTTCATCGAGCCGCACGTCCACAAGCGCCACCTGCGCCGCGGCGACGTTCCGCACTTGTGGCGCTGGGTGCCCCTCTCCCTTCTCGAGCGCTGCATGGGCCGGTTGCTCGTCGTCAAGGCATTCAAGCCGCTCAGCGCCGCGATGCCCGGCCAGATGGCGGCCTGAGCGCGGGCCAGACCAGACCAACGTCGGCCCGGGGGCCTCGTGCGGGGCTCGATGACCAGGCCAACGTCAATCGGTTGCCGGGCCGACTCCAAGGGGACCGTCTCACGGGGCGCCGAGGGGCTTGACGCATCGGCGCTGATCGGCGCCGAAAGGTCGGCGCGGCGAAGTGCGGATTCCCCGAACGGCTTGCGGGATGGGCCTGGCGCACGCCCGCTGCCGCCAAACTTCGGCGTGGCTTCGGCATCGGGGCCTTCACGTGGTCGTGGTCAGCGCGCGCATGCAACCGCTGGACCAGGCCTTTGCCCGGTCGCTGGGGATCGACTTGTGCCTCCAGGCGCTTCCTAGCGGTCAAGTCCTCGGTCCATTTCCGCTCCGGCTTCGAGCAAATCGCAGGCTCGATCTACAACGTCGATGCCCGGGCGTTGCACACCCACGATTTTGCGCGGCTCGCCTACCACCGGCGGCACCGGCCGATGTTCCCCCTGGAGATCGTCTGAACGGTGGCGGAGGAGCGCCTCCCTTGTCCCTTGCCACCCCCACCGGGCGAGGGCTCGTGGCATTTCCCCCCGTGGTCGAGTATGATTGCGGACGTTGAGGAACATCCAGGGGCCGAGCCCGACTGCCGTACAGGGAACGGTTCGCGAAGCGGTCCTCTGCAGGAGCGCGCTCATGAGTCGCAAGCGGTTGCTCGCCGCGCTGGCCGCCTCAGCGGTGCTCGCCGCGGGGGCGTTGGTGCTGTTCCGCCCCTGGCCCGCGCCTACCCAGATCGCGCCCGCCGCGCCTGCGGGGCCCGCTTCCAAGCGCGCCGCCAAGTCAGACGTCGTCATCGGCATGTCGGCGTCGTTCCGGGGGCCGTCCCGGGGGCTCAGCATCGAACTGTACCGAGGCTCCCTGGCTTACTTCGAGCATGTGAATCGATCGGGGGGCGTCAACGGCAAGCACAAGATTTTCGTACAGGCGTACGACGACGGCTACAATCCCGCCGCGGTGCGCGTCGGCGACGTCCTTCGGCCGGGGACCATCGAGAACACGATTCGGCTCATCGAACAGGACGACGTCTTCCTCCTGTACGGCTACATGGGGAGCCCCACGACGACGCGCATCTTGCCCCTGTTGAAGCGGTACAGCGACCGCCACGTCTACCTCTTCTTCCCCTTTACCGGGGCCGAGCCTCAACGGCGGCCCCCTTACGATAAGTTCGTCTTCAACCTCCGGACGTCTTACCCCCAGGAGACGGCCCAGCTCGTCGATCGTTTCCTCAAGATCGGCAGGAAAAGGATCGCCGTATTCTACCAGGTCGATGCCTACGGCCGGAGCGGCTGGGATGGCGTGCGGACCGGACTGGCCCGGTACGATCGGAATGGCAAGCGCGTCCAGGAGCGCAAAGATTACGTGGGCCCGGACCGGCTGCGCATTGTCGCTGAGGCCACCTACCGGCGGGACACGCGCTACGCCGAAAGCCTCCGCGAGCAGGTTGCCATCCTCCGCAAGGCGAGCCCGGACGCGGTGATCTCCGTGGGGACCTACGAGGCCTGTGCGGCCTTCATCCGCGACAGCCGGGACGCCGGCTGGGACGTCCCCATCGCCAACGTCTCCGGGGTAGACAGCGACAACCTCCTCCGGCTGCTCCTGGAGGCCGGGAAGGAGAGCGGCAAGGACTACACCGCCAACCTCGTCAACTCGCAGGTGGTGCCGTGTTACAACGACCCCGAGCTCCAGGCCGTCCAGCAATATCGACGGTTGATGGATCAATACCGGAAAGAGGAATTCAGCCTCCTGCCCCCGCCGGGCCTCCTCGAAGAGGACTACCACTCGCCGTTCCAGTACAGCTTCATCAGCCTGGAAGGCTTCCTGAACGCCAAGGTTTTGGTGGAGGTCCTCAAGCGGCTGACGCCCCGGGAGATCGAGGAAAAGGACCGCAAGCGCATCAAGGCCGTGGTGGAGGGGCCTCTCGGGGAATTACAGATCGGCCTCGACGTTCCCGTGCGCTTCGGCCCCGAAAAACATCAAGGGCTCCCAAACGACAAGGTGTATTACACGACCGTGGCAGGCCGGAGCTTCGCCTCCTTGAAGGATGAGGATTGGGGCAGAAGGTGGGGCAAACGATGAAAACCACCCGGCTCTTCACGAGGGCCCTCGCCGTCCTCGTCCTCCTGTTCGGCATTACCACCGCGGTCATGGGGTTGTTCTCGGCGTGGATGCTCGACCAGCGGCTGACCGAGCAGTACGAGGGCAAGGGGCGGGCCATCGCCGACAGCATCGCCGATTCCAGCGCCGAGACCATCCAGTACAAGGACGCCTCCACCATCCAGGCCACGATCGACCAGTTTTCGGAGATCCAGGGCGTCTCCTACGTCTTCGTCGTCAACGAGCAGGGGGAGATCATCTCGCACACCTTCGTCCCGGGCATCCCGGAGGAGATCCTTCAGTTGGCGGAGGAAGACGTCCGTTTGCGGGGCTCCGGGCAGGAGGTGCCGGATGGTAAGGGAAGGCCGATCTCGGTCCGGGGCGGAGAGCTCCTCGACGTCTCCTCCCGCATTCTGGCGGGCGAGGTCGGGTTCGTTCACGTCGGCATGGACCGGGGCCACATCCGGGCAGCGATCCGGGCCGGGGTCGCCAGGCAGGTCGCCCTCCTGGGCGGCATCTTCCTCGCCAGCGCCCTGGCGGCGTTTTTCCTCGTGAACAAGATCGCTGAGCCCCTCGAACGGCTGACCGCCTACGCGAACCGCCTGGCGGCCAGTGCCTCGAGCTCGGCGGCGGTTGACGAGGCCGGGGCCGAGCTCCTGATGCCGATCACCGCCCGCCGCGACGAGGTCGGGCAACTGGGGCAGGCGCTGCGGCACCTCGTCCACGAGGTCTCTGCCCGCGAGACGCGCCTCAAGCAAGCGGAGGAGGCCCTGCGGCGGAGCGAGGAGCATTTCCGCTCCCTCATCGAAAACGTGACCGACGTCGTCGCGAAACTGGACAACCGGGGGGCCGTGCTCTACGTGAGCCCTTCGGTGGTCCGAGTCCTGGGATTGGAGCCGGGTGACCTGGCCGGCCGCCAACTTGCCGACTTCGTTTGCGCCGAGGACCGGCCCAGCGCTACCCAGTCCTGGCAGAAGGCGTTGGAGCGGCCCGGCGTCACCGACGCCGTGGAGTTGCGCCTCCAGCACAAAGACGGTTCCACGCGCGTGGTGGAGGCCGTGGCCAACAACTTGCTCGCCGGCTCGGTGCAGGGCCTGGTGGTCGCCTTCCGGGACGTCACCGAGCGGAAGCGGGCGGACGAACTGCGCCAGGCGAAGGAGGTGGCCGAGTCGGCCAACCGGGCCAAGTCGGAGTTCCTGGCGAACATGAGCCACGAGATCCGCACGCCGATGACCGGCATCCTCGGCATGACCGAGCTGGTGCTGGACACCGACCTGAGCCACGAACAGCGAGACTTCCTCCAGACGGTGCAGGCGTCGGCCGAGGCGCTGCTGGTGGTGCTCAACGACATCCTCGACTTCTCCAAGATCGAGGCCGGCCAGCTCCATCTCGACCTCGTGGACTTCCCTCTCCGCGATGGTCTCGGCGACATGCTCAAGACGTTCGCCCAGCGCGCCCACCGCAAGGGGCTGGAACTGGCCTGCCACATCGCGCCCGACGTCCCCGATGGCCTGATCGGCGACGCGGGGCGGTTGCGACAAATCCTGATCAACCTCGTGGGCAACGCGATCAAGTTCACCGAGAAGGGCGAGGTGGTGGTGGACGTTGGGGTGGAGCGCGAGGCGCCCGGGGAAGCCATCCTTCGCTTCACAGTCCGCGACACGGGCATCGGCATCCCCCCCGAGCACCAGCGGACGATCTTCGACCCCTTCGTGCAGGCGGACAGTACGACCTCTCGCAAGTACGGCGGCACGGGGCTGGGGCTGGCCATCTCCGCCAAGTTGGTCGCCATGATGGCGGGACAGATCTGGGTGGAGGGCGAGGTCGGCCGGGGCAGCATCTTCCACTTCACCGCCCGCGTCGGCGTGCAGCCTCATCCGGCGGAAAGCCCCGCCCTGGCGCAGCCGGCCCAGCTGCACGGCCTGCCGGTCCTGGTCGTGGACGACAACGCGACCAACCGCCGCATCCTCGAAGAGCTACTTGGTAACTGGCGGATGAGGCCAACGGCCGTGATCGGCGCCCGGCCGGCCCTGGAGGCCCTGAGGCTCGCCATGGCCTCGGGCGAGCCGTTCCCCCTGGTGCTGCTGGACGGCCACATGCCGGAGATGGACGGCTTCAGCCTGGCGAGGGAGATCAAGCGCGACCCTCAGTTGGCGGAGACGACGCTCCTGATGCTCACCTCGGCAGACGGGCCGGGGGACGCCGCCCGCTGCCGGGCGCTGGGCATCGCGGATTACCTGACCAAGCCCGTCAAGCAGTCCGAGTTGCTCAACGCCATCCTGACGGCCCTGGGGCCGTCCCTCACCGGGGAGTGCGCCGTTCGACCGCGCCCGGCTGGCCGTCCCAACCCGAGGCCCACTGGGCCGCGCGGCCTGCGCATCCTTCTGGCCGAGGACAATGCCGTCAACCAGAAGCTGGCGGTGCGCCTGCTGGAGAAGCAGGGCCACACCGTCGTGGTGGCCTGCAACGGGCGCGAGGCGCTGGCGGCCTTGTTCGGAAAGGAGCTCCTTCAGGAGTCAGGAGTCAGGGGACAGGAGTAAGGGGACAGGAGTCAGGGGACAGGAGTCAGGAGTCAGGGAGCAGGGGGCGGTTCTTCTCTGACTTCTGACTCCTGTCCCCTGATTCCTGCCTTTGATTTGGTGCTGATGGACGTGTCGATGCCCGAGATGGACGGCATCGAAGCCACCGCCGCCATCCGCGCCCGGGAGCAAGGGACCGGGGCCCGCATCCCGATCGTGGCGATGACGGCGCACGCCATGAAGGGGGACCGGGAACGCTGTCTGGAGGTGGGCATGGACGCCTACGTGCCCAAGCCGATCCGGCCCGAGGAACTGTGGCGGGCCATCGGGGAGGTCGTCCCCCGAGCCGTGGCCGAGGCGGCTCGGCCGTTTGGGGCGGAGGCGGGCAATGAGAGCGAGGGGGGGGCCACGCCCCCAACCAACCCACCGGCGGAAGCAATGGACCGGGCGGAGGCCCTGGAGCGGGCGGGCGGCGACGAGGAACTGTTGCAGGAACTGGCGGAGCTGTTCCTCGCGGAAAGCCCCAAATGGCTGGCGCAGGTCCGCGACGCCATCGCTGGCGGGGACGCGCCCGGGCTCCAGCGGGCGGCCCACACCCTGAAGGGCGCCGTCGGCACGTTCGGCGCTCGGGCCGCCTTTCGCGCGGCGCTCCAGTTGGAGACGATCGGCCGTGCCGGGGCCGTGACGGGCGCCGCGGAAGCCTACGGCGCGCTGGAAGAAGCCATCGTTCAGCTCGAGAGGGCCCTCGCCGGGCTCGGGGCCGGCCCGAGCCCGGAGCTCCTCCAGGCGCCCCCCCCCTGATGCAGGAGGGACAAGCACCAGTGCCTGGCCTGCCGCTCCCTGCGAAGGCGGTCCTCGAGGGGCGAAGCGAGCAACGTCCTGCTATGATGCCACGATCCGGGGCCCTTCCCCATCCGGCGACGCCATCCCAGTGAGGAACGTGCCATGTCCCACGCCCCTTCCGACCAGTCCACCGCCGCGGACACCCAGCCCCTGGCGGTCCCGGTTTCCTCCCTCGGCGTCCGGGCCTTCGGGCTGACCGACCCCGGCCGCGTCCGCCCCGGCAACGAAGACCACTTCCTGGTGGCGGACCTGTCCCGCACCCTGCGAGTCCGGCAGACGAGCCTGCCGCAGGCGGTGACGCAACAGGGCCGCAGCCGCGGATACGTCCTGCTGGTGGCCGACGGCATGGGCGGACACGCCGCCGGGGAGGTCGCCAGTGCCCTGACGTTGGAGACGGTCGAGGCGTTCGTGGTGGAGCTCCTGCGGCGGTTCTCCAACCTCCACGCGGACGACGAGCACGGGGTGCTGGCCGACCTCCGCGAGGCCGTGGAGCAGGCCGACGCCCGGATCTTCGAGGAGGCGGCCCTGCACCCGGAGCTCGCGGGCATGGGCACGACGCTGACGATGGTTTTCGCCAGCGGCACTCGGCTGTTCGTCATCCACGCGGGGGACAGCCGCTGCTACCTCCTCCGCGGCGGGCAGTTGCACCGGCTGACCGAGGACCACACCATGGTGGCGGAGATGGTCCGCCGCGGGGAGCTCAGCCCGGAGGAGGCCCGACGCCATCCGCACCGTCACGTCGTCACCAACGTCCTTGGCGGGGGCCAGGCCGGCGTGCGGGTGGACGTGCAGCGAGTGCTGCTGGAGCCGAGCGACGTGCTGCTGCTGTGCTCCGATGGGCTGACCGACATGCTGGACGACGTCCGGATCGCCGCGATCCTGGCTGCCGAGCCCGGGCCGGAGGCGGCCTGTGGGCGGCTGGTCGCGGAGGCCAACGAGGCGGGCGGCAAGGACAACGTCACCGCCGTCGTCGCCTGCTTCGGCGCCTCCTGATCGCTCCGACAACGGGGCCCACTTGACGTTGTGTCGGGAAGAACATCCTGCTAAACCGCCCGCCGGTCTTTCTGACCCGTGCGGTGGCGCGCCGCTGGAGGTTTCGGTTTTCGATCCCGGAGGGCCCGATGGACCAACTCGCTCTCGTCGGCCGCAGCGCGGCGCCCGCCTGTTCGTGCGGTCGTCCCTCGTACCGGACCGACGAATTCCCGACGAGCCAGGCGGACGCGCCTGCCGCCCCGCTCCCTGCTCGCAAGGGCCGCACCGCCCTGCTCTGGGGCGTGGGCAGCACCATCCTCAGCGTTCTCGGTTTCGTCGCCCTGGCGCTGTTCGAGCAGTACAACCACAGCCTCAGCGAGTTGCGGACCGATCTGAAGCAATTCAATGCGACCACTGGCAACTTCGCGAAGCGGGAATCGTTGCAGAAGCTTCGCGAGTACGTGAAGGGACAGGCCAAGGAGCTTCAATTGGCCAACGCCCTGGGGACGCAGTTACAGCAGGAGTTGCGGATCAGCGAGAAGGCGAGGGAAGAGACTGCCCGCGAGTTGCAGCGGATGCGGGAGCGGTTGGCGTTCCTCGAAGGGCGACACGCCGCTGCGGCAGCCTCCATGAGCCAGTCCCCCCACGCGCCAGGCCCGCCCAAGCACGACACGCCTCGGGAATGAGCCGAGGGCGCGGACAGTTGGCGACGTTGGGCCCCCGTTCGTACAATTTCCCTCAACCCGGCCCACCAGGCCGACACTCCTTGACCCTCCGCGTTTTCTCCCTTGATAGGCTCGACCCGATGTCAGCACCACTTTGCCGCTGGGGCGTTCTCGGCACCGCCAACATCGCCCGCAAGAACTGGAAAGCGATCCGCAACGCCGAGCTCGCCGCCCTCGTCGCCGTCGCCAGTCGCGACCGCGCGCGCGCCCGCCAGTTCATCGACGAGTGCCAGGCCGACGTGCCCGTGACGCCGGCCCCGGTCCCCTGCGGCAGTTACGCCGAGCTGATCGAACGGGGCGACGTCGATGCCGTCTACGTCCCCCTGCCGACCGCGGTCCGCAAGGAATGGGTCATTCGCGCGGCCGAGGCGGGCAAGCACGTCCTCTGCGAGAAGCCGTGCGCCGTCACCAGCGCCGACCTCCGCGCCATGCTCGACGCCTGCCGCCGCAACCGCGTTCAGTTCATGGACGGCGTCATGTTCATGCACAGCCAGAGGCTGCCGCTGCTGCGCCGGGCCCTCGAAGGGCAGTCGATCGGCACCGCCCTGCGCATCACCAGCCAGTTCAGCTTCAAGGGCTCCGACGAGTTCCTGGCGAGCAACATCCGCGTCAGCGGCGACCTCGAACCGCTCGGCTGCCTCGGCGACCTGGGGTGGTACAACATCCGCTTCTCCCTGTGGACGATGAACGAGCAGCTCCCCGAACGCGTGACGGGCCGCACCCTCGCCCAGTACGCGCGAGCCGACGGGGGGCCGCCCGTGCCGACGGAGTTCTCCGGCGAGCTGTTCTTCAGGGGGGGCACGAGCGCCTCGTTCTACTGCTCGTTCCGGGCCGAGAACCAGCAGTGGGCCTACGTGAGCGGGACGGCGGGCTACCTGCACGTGCAGGACTTCGTCGTACCGTTCTACGGGTGCGAGTCGGCCTTCGATGTCAACGCCCCCGCGCTGCGGCCCCTGGGGTGCGACTTCAACATGGAGAGCCACCCCCGCCGCCACGCGGCCAACGAGTACAGCAACGGTAAGCCCAATTCGCAGGAGACGAACATGATCCGGGCCTTCTCCCGGATCGTCGCGTCGGGACAACTCGAGCCGAGCTGGGGCGAGATCGCCCTGAAGACGCAACAGGTCCTCGATGCCTGCTTGCGATCCGCGCAGGAGGACGGCAAAGCGGTGGCGGTGAGCGAGTGAGAGCGCTTCTGTGGCAGGCGAGGAAAAAGGGAGAATCATGACCTCACAAGGTGGGCCAACGCGTCGAGAGGCCGTTCTGGGCGCCGCGGCGGCGGCCCTGGCCGTCGCCCGACCGGCGGATGCCGCCGCGCCGCCCGGCAAGGCCTACCGCATCGGCGTGGTCTCGGCCGGCATCCGCGGCCGGCCGCAGCCCCGGAACGGCCATACCTGGCACTTCGCGCAGTACTTCCATCCCCGGATCGACCTGGGCGCCATCACGAAGTATCTCGACCCGGGCTCCGCCAAGATGTTCCGCGAGTACGTGCGCAACCCGGAGCACGTGTTCGGCCAGTTGCCGTTTCCCGACACGAGGATCACGCACTACTACGACAAAGACCCCAAGGTGGTGGGGCCTTATCTCGAGGCGTTCCCGGGAGTCGAGAGGGCCCGGTCGCTGGAAGACATGGTGGGGCAGGTGGACGCCGTCTGGATGGGCGATGCGTCCGGGTTCGGCGAAGATCACTTCGACCTGGTGGCTCCTGGACTGCGCAAGGGACTGCCGACGTTCTGCGACAAGCCGATTGGCGAGACCGTCGCCGGGACGCGCAAGATCCTGGAGTTTGCTCGCAAGCACAAGGCGCCGATCATGTCGTCGAGCCTCTTTCGCCACCAGTGGGGCATGGAGGCGGCACTGCGCAAAAAGGCCTCCGGCACGTTCGGGCCGATCCGGTACGTCATCGCCGGCGTGGAGGGCGGCTACTCGCCGGACGGCTGGATGATCTACGGCCAGCACCCGGCGTGGACGGTGATGACCCTGCTCGGCCCCGGCGCCGAGGCGGTGAGCATGTACGCCCGCGAGACCACCTGCCACGCGCTGGTCACGTACAAGGACCGCATGCCGGCCGAGATCTGGTTCGGCCGCCCGAACGAGACGTCCGAGTACTGCCACGTGGCGGTGTACTTTCAGAAGAAGCGCTACGAATACACGCCCTCGATCGAGGGAGACTTCTGGTACGGGCACCATTACGAGATGTTCCGCATGGCGGCGACGTTCCGCGAGATGGTGCGGACGCGGCGGGAGCCGATCCCGCACCGAGAGATCCTGGAGGTGACGGCGATCGTCCACGCGGCGGCGCGGTCGCTCAAGGAGAAGAGCCGGCTGGTGGCGCTGGCGGAGGTGATGGGGTGAGGGCGCGGGAGCCGCCTACACGGTCACGTCGGCGTGGCGCGGCCGCGGAACGACCCTCGCGTCAACCTATCTCGATGCGCGGGATCGCCCGCTCTCCCGCCGGCACAGCCAGGTCGGCCGACACCGACGCCCATCTCGAGGCCAGGCCTCGAGCGGCGAACCTGCCGAGCCGGCCACTCGAGGCCTGGCGCCCCCACCGATGCCGACCCGTTTGTTGCAACCCACGCCGCTGGGGCGAGGTAACACCTCCTGACCGAGCGAGGGCCCCACTTCCTTTCAAGCGCCCGGGCCACGATGGCCGATGGAGAACAGAGGCGCCCCCTGGTGGTCGTTTGACCTTCCGCGCTCGCCCCGATACCCTAAGAAGTACGTGTGAAAGGGGCCTGCGGGATCGCCCGATGCCCGCAACCTGGCGCCCCGGCCTCGGCCGGCCGCTCTTCGTGGCAGAGGATGGGCCCCCATGGCCGAACAGTACATCTACACCATCGAGAACCTCACCAAGATCTACGCCAAGCGCGAGGTCCTGAAGAACATCTGGCTGGCGTTCTACCCCGGTGCGAAGATTGGCGTCATCGGCGGGAACGGCGCCGGCAAGAGCACCCTGCTGCGGATCATGGCCGGGGTCGAGACCGACTACCTGGGCTCGGCCCGGCTCACTCCTGGCTTCACGGTCGGCTTTGTCCCCCAGGAGCCGCGCCTCGACGAGTCCACCGACGTGCGCGGCAACATCGAGCAGGCCGTCGCCGGCACCCGTTCCCTTCTCCTCAAGCAGGAAGAGATCGGGAACAAGATGGCCGAGGCCAGCCCGGAGGAGATGGACCGGCTCATGGAAGAGATGGACCGGGTCCAGGCCAGCATCGACGCCACCAACGCCTACGACCTCGACCGCCAGCTCGAAATCGCCATGGACGCCATGCGCCTCCCCCCAGGAGACGCTCTGCCCACGACCCTCTCCGGCGGCGAACGGCGCCGCGTCGGGCTGTGCAAGGCCATGCTCCAGCAGCCCGACCTGCTGCTGCTCGACGAGCCGACCAACCACCTCGACGCCGAGTCCGTCGCGTGGCTGGAGCGCCATTTGCAGGAGTATCACGGGACGGTCGTGGCGATCACGCACGACCGCTACTTCCTCGACACCGTCGCCGAATGGGTCCTGGAGCTCGACCGCGGCGTCGGGCACCCGTTCAAGGGCAACTATTCTTCCTGGCTCGAACAGAAGCAGGACCGGCTGGTCAAGGAAGAAAAGGCGGAGTCGGCGCGGCGCAAGGCACTGGCCCGGGAACTGGAGTGGGCGCGGATGGCGCCGCGCGCCCGCATTGCCAAGAGCAAGGCCCGGTTGAGCGCTTACGAGAAGCTGGCGTCGCAGCAGTACGAGGAGCGCGACGACGAGCTGGTGCTGCAAATCCCCCCCGGGCCGCACCTCGGCGACCTGGTGGTCCGGGCGGAGGGCGTGCGCAAGGGCTACGGCGACAACTTGCTCATGGAAGACCTCAATTTCGACCTGCCGCGCGGAGGGATCGTCGGCGTAATCGGGCCCAATGGCGCCGGCAAGACGACGCTGTTCCGGATGATCGTCGGGCAGGAGAAGCCCGACGCGGGGCAGTTGCGGGTGGGCGAGACCGTGGTGCCGGCCTACGTCGATCAGAACCGCGATGCCCTCGATGCCACGAAAACCGTCTTCGAGGAGATCACGGGCGGCACCGACTACATCCTCCTGGGCAGACAAAAAGTGGCGTCGCGCGGCTACGTGTCGCGCTTCAACTTCAAGGGCCCTGACCAGCAGCGCCGCGTCGGCGAGTTGTCGGGCGGAGAGCGCAACCGCGTCCACCTGGCCAAGCTGCTGCGCGGGGGGGGAAACTTGTTGCTCCTCGACGAGCCGACGAACGACCTGGACGTCGATACGCTGCGAGCCCTGGAAGAAGGCCTGTTGAACTTCGGCGGATGCGCGGTGGTCATCAGCCACGATCGGTGGTTTCTCGACCGCATCGCGACCCACGTGCTCGCCTTCGAGGGGGACAGCAAGACGGTCTGGTGCGAGGGCAACTACCAGATGTACGAGGCGCAGCGCAAGCAGCGCCTCGGCGTCGAGGCCGACCAGCCGCACCGCATCCGCTACAGGAAGCTCCACCAGTAGCTCGGGCACGGGCGGCGCCCCGCGGCCGCCCGCCGTGCTACGGCCTCCGGACCACGGACTACGGACTAACGCCATGATGGAACTCGTCAACGTTACCAAGGTCTATCAGCAAGGCCGCCGGACGGTGCAGGCCGTGCGCGGCGTGAGCCTGACCATCGCCTCGGGCGAGTTC
>JBBSEZ010000198.1:0-17137 GCA_038239195.1 Gemmatales bacterium | reverse complement strand
GGAGCTCGGCGACGTCGAGAAATCCCTGGTCCCCACCGAGGGCGCCCCCGGCGTCGCCTGGTTCGAGGCCCCGCGCCCGGTCGAGTCGGCCACCTCCACGTCGCTCCACGTCGCCGATGGCGGCCTGCTCCTCGTCCCGGTCCACGCGCGGCTCGCCGGGGCGCGCAAGGACAAGGTGTGGGTGCTGGTGATGCAACCGCTCGTGTACATCGAGGAAGAAGAGCGCGAACGGGCCAGACTGGAAGGCGCGAAGTAGGCTGCTCGTAGCGACAAGCGTCCTCGCTTGTCGTCGCCAACGCCCGACAAGACGGACGCTTGTCGCTACGACGGTGTGGCCCCCTCCAGCGCGTCGAGCATCCCGCGCACCAGCGCGGGCCCCGACTCCGCCGTGAAGGGGAACTGGTTGGTGAACTTCGGCGACTGATGCGCCGCGTAGCTCCGCCGTTCCACGTCGTGAGCGTCGGGGACGTAGCCCAGCGAGTCGTTGGCGTACCCCACGATCATCAGGTCGTCCTGCGGCCAGGCCCTCCGCACGTCCAGCGCCAGCGTCGTGAACAGCTCCGATCCATTGGTGACCAGCCACGCGTCGCCTGCGCGGATCGCCTGCACTTCTGTCGTCACGGTCTCCGGCCGCGTGTCGAGGTCCGCGAGCATGGCGTCGGACCATTCGACGCCGAAGCGCGCCACCGCCTTCACCGCCTTGCTCACGTCGCCGCCGTAGCGCTCCGGCAGCCGTGCCGGGTAGTTCACGATCACCCGCGCCAGCCCGTCCAGCCAGCCGATCGTGTCACCGGTGCGCAGGCGGTGTTCCCCCTCCTCGCGGTCGCGCAACACCTCCGCTCGGTCCCAGCGCCGCGTCGGCAGCACAACCGACTTCACCCCGGCCTCGACGCCGGGCCGCTCGACACGGCGGGCGCCGGCGAGTGCCTGGAGCGCGGCGGCGGCGACGGCGCGACCGGGCTCGTGGCAGAGGGCAGGGTCGGTCCACTGCGGCGAGAAGTTGACGTCGCCGCACGAGCCCTGGAAGTAGAGCGCCGTCAGGCCGGGCAAGGCCGACTCCAGGACGTCCGTCACCTGCCCCGGATAGTCGCGGCTCAGATCGGCCGTTCCCAGCGCCATCTGCACCACCGGATGGGCCTGGAAGTTGACGGCGGCGGCGAACGGCCTCCCTGCCAGATCGTTCGCGCGCCACACGCTCAGGCGCGTGTCCACCGGCCCGCCTGCCCGCGTGCGGTTGAAGGTCCAGCCAACAACCTCCTCCTTCCCGACCGAGAGCGTCGCCGGTTGGCGCAGGTGCCACGCTTCGATGACCGCCGTCGCCGCCTGACGCGCCGCCCATGCCACGTAAGCCCGGTCGATCTCTCCTGCCCCCCGGATCAGCGCCGCCGTCGGCGTGTTGTGGCTGTGGGAACACCCCACGCAGATCGCCTCCGGTGCCAGGGCCACGTGGCGCGCCACCTCCGCGCGCACGGCGTGCGTGAAGGCGGCGTCGGCATACATGAGATCGACGGCGACCAGAGCGACGGCCGAGCCGTCACCCTCGATCACAAGCGCCGTGGCCGCCGTGTGATCGCGCACGCGCTGCCAGGTTCGGCCGAGGTAGTAGCCCCAGCCCGCCAGCTCCACCCCCCACGGCGGGGAGAGGCGAGCCCGGGCGACCCCGATGCGGAAAGCCGCGCTCATGGCGTGGCCCCCGCCGGGGCGCTTACCGGGACGGAGGCCGGCTTCGCTCGGCGGATGGCCCGCGCCACCTCGGCGAAAACGAGCACCGTCGCGGTGAAGGCGATCACGCAGGCCCAGGCAATCACGTTCTCGAGCGGCGTGGTGCCGAGGGGCTCGACCTTGAAGACGGGCCCGCCGATGGTCACGATCAGCACCTGCCCGACGGCCGTGATGGTCGCGATGACCAGGAAGTATTTGTTGGTGAACAGCCGCCGGAAGCCGCTCTCCTCGGGAGTCAGGGAACGACAGTTGATCTGGTTCCACACCTGGAAGAAGACGTAGATCGAGAAGAACAGGCTCACCTGGAACACCGTGAACGGCGCCTCGCCCTGCTGCCCGACCATCCGCTGCACGGCCTCGGGGTCGGCCGCCGGGTCAGAACTGGCCACGACCTTCCACTCGTCGCCGCGCACCTTTTGTAGGTTCTCGGCCGGCACTGACGCCCGGCTGCCACCCGACTCGAACGACCACAACCCGCTCCCGTGCTGCGCGAACAGCCCTGGCTTCTCGGGCGTGCCCTTCATCAGCAAGAGCAGGCCGAGCATCACGATCACGAAGAACGTCGCCGTGCTGAAGATCGTGGTGCGCATGGCCGGCGTCACGATGTTCTCGTCGCGCCTCTTGGGCGGCGCGTTCATCACCCCCGGGCGCGGCTCCTCCGAGCACAGGGCGATCGACGCGAACGTGTCCATGATGACGTTGATCCAGAGCAGTTGCAGAACCGTGAATGGCGCCTTGACGCCGAACACCAGCGGGCCCAGGAAGGCGATCGTCAGGGCGCTGACGTTGATGGTGAGCTGGAACAGGATGAAGCGCTGGATGTTCTCGTAGAGCGATCGGCCCCACGAGACCGCCTTGACGATGGTGGCGAAGGAGTCGTCGAGCAGCACGATCTTGCTCGCCTCCTTGGCCACCTCCGTCCCGGCGATGCCCATCGCCAGCCCCACGTCTGCTTTCTTGAGCGCGGGGGCGTCGTTGGTCCCGTCGCCGGTGACCGCCACCACCTCGTTGAGCTCCTGCAACAGCTTGACCAGACGGAACTTGTCCAGCGGCCGGGCCCTCGCCAGCACCGCCAGCGTGGGAAGGCGCGCCTTGACCTCCTCGTCGGTCAACTCGTTGAAGCGGGCGCTGGTCAGGATGGTGGCGTCGGGCGTGTCGATGGGGGCGTCCTGGCGGCCGACGAGGCCGATGTCGTAGGCGATGGCCCGCGCCGTCTCGACGTTGTCGCCAGTCACCATCTTGACCTGGATGCCCGCGGCCCGGCACTGGGCGACGGCGTGCGTGACGTCGGGCCGCAGCGGGTCGCGGATGGCGACGAAGCCGGCGAAGACCAGCCCGCTCTCCAGCGTCTCGCGCTGAGCGTGCAGGGCGTCCTCGGTGGCGGGCGTGCTGGGCGGCAGCCCGACGTAGCCGAAGCCCAGCGTGCGCATCGCCTGGCTCGCCGAGTCGCGCAGCCTGTCGTGGACCGGCTGGCGCACCTCGGGGGTAAGCTCCTGCTCGGTCCCGTCGGCGGCGACGTAGCGCGTCGATTGCTGCAACAGCCACTCCGGCGCGCCCTTCACCAGCGTGACGAGCTGATGGTCGTGGCGCACGACCGAGGTCATGCGCTTGCGCTCGGAGGAGAAGTGAACCTGGTAGAGCGGCGGGGACTGCAGGCGCCGCTTCTCGTACTCGACCCCGCCCTCGCGCAGCCACTGAAGCAGCGCCCCCTCGGTCGAATTGCCGACGACGACTACCTTGCCCTCCTTCTCTTCGAGGTTGGCAGTCGAGTTGAGGGCCGCGTTGCGCACGATCCAGTCGAGTGGCGTTCCGGGGCTGGCGTCGAGCTTGGGCCAGTGGCCGCCCTCGCGGTCGAAGGCGTCCCCTCCCCAGCCCAGCCGCACCACCTGCATCTTGTTCTGCGTCAAGGTGCCCGTCTTGTCGGAGCAGATCACCGTCGCGCTGCCGATCGTCTCGCAGGCGACGAGCTGGCGCACCAGGCTGTTGGCGCGCGTCATCTTCTGCATGGCCAGCGCGAGCGAGACGGTCACGCTCATCGGCAGCCCCTCGGGCACGGCCACGACGATGATGATGACCATCAACACGAAGGCGTCGAGCAGCTCGCCGAAGACGGCCAGCCCCTGGGCCCCCGTTTGCGGCCAGTAGATCGTCCCGTTGAGCGCGCCGCGCAGGATCAGGGCGGCGAAGATCAAGAAGGCCGCGTAGTAGCCGACCTTGCTGATGAGCTCCGCCAGGTTGGTCAGCTTCTCTTGCAGGGGCGTCTGCTGCTTGGAGAGCGTCAGCTTCCGCTTGACGCGCGTCTCCTCGGTGTTCGTCTCGGCGCCCTCGTCCTCCTCGCCCTCCTCCGCCGAGAGCTTGCGGGCGATCTGGCCCAGGTAGGTTTCGTCGCCGACCTCCGCGACAATCATCAGGCCGATGCCCTCGACGACCTGCGTCCCGCGGTAGAGACAGCCCGGCTTGTCGGGGCCATCGGACGTGTCGTCGGCGGGGCGCACTTGTTTTCGCACCGGCTCCGCCTCGCCGGTCATCAGGGACTGGTCCACGTAGAGCTCAGACGCCTTGACGAGCCGGCCATCGGCGGGGACCTCGTCGCCCATCTCGAGCATGACGGCCTCGCCGACGACGACCTCCTCCATCGGCACCGTGTGGACCTGGCCGGCGCGGAGCACCTTGACCTTGATGGAGTCTTTGTGGGCATTGAGGACCTCGAACTCGCGATCGCTCTTGTATTCGCTGGCGAAGGCGACGCCGGTGGCAAGGATGACGGCCACCATCACCGCCAGGCCCTCGACGAGCACGAGCGGGACGAACAGGCCCATGACGAAGATGAGGACGGCCAGGCCGAACAGGAACGACGGCACCCACTCGCTCTTGCGGAGGGCGAACAGGGCGACCACGCCCGCGAGGAGCAGCCCGACGCCCACGCCGCCGGTCCACCACGCCTGGGCCTTGAAGAGATCGACGACCATCGAGAGCAGGGCGGCCGCGAGCAGGACCTTGATGATCGGCTCGTCGAACTTCTCGAGGAACTTCTTCCACAGCGGCTCGCGCGGCATCGGCGTGAGGCGGTTGGCGCCAAAGGTGCCGCGACTGGCGACGACGGCCTCGGGGGTGAGGCCGGCCTCGTTGGAGGTGGGGACGGCCTTCAACAGCTCGGTCAGCACTCGCATGGACAAGTCCTCACAACGAGGAACGCCACGGAGGGCGTTCCCTACAGGAGGAACGCCACGGAGGGCGTTCCCTACAGAATCGACCTGTAGGGAACGCCCTCCGTGGCGTTCCGTCTTCTGCCCTCCGTGGCGTTCCGTCTTCTGCCCTCCGTGGCGCTCCTGAGGCCCACCCCGCTACCACTGCTTCGTTCGTTCCCGGGGGTTATTGCTCCATGATCTCTTTCGACTTGTGCTCCGCCATCTCCGCGACCTTCTCCTCGTATTTCTTGAGGAGCACCTGCACCTCCTCCTTGCCGGCGTCGCGGTCGTCCTCGGTCATCTCCTTGTTCTTCTCGGCCTGGTCGAAGTGCTTGTTGCCGTCGCGGCGGATGTTGCGGCAGGCGACCTTGGCTTCCTCGGCCGACTTCTTGATGCGCGCGACCATCTTGGTGCGCTGGTCGCCGCTCATGGGCGGGACCTTCAGCCGGATCATCTTGCCGTCGTTGGTGGGCGACATGCCCAGGTCGCTCGAGCGGATGGCCTTCTCGATGTCCTTGAGCGTGCTGGCGTCGAACGGCTTGATGACGATCTGCTGCGGGTCGGGGGTGCTGATCTGGGCAAGTTGTTTGAGCGGCGTCGGCGAGCCGTAGTACTCGACGCGCAGGCTGTCCACGAGCGCGGGCGTGGCCCGGCCCGTGCGCAAGCCGCGCAGCTCGTCGCGGAAGACGTTGTTCGCCTTCTCCATGCGCTCTTCGGTGTCCAGAAGGATTTCGTCGGACGTCATGATACAAGGCCCCCCAATGCAGCGGTGGCGGCGGTGAAGGAATCAGGACGCGCTGACCAGGGTGCCGATCGAGTGACCGGCGATGGCGCGTTCGATGTTGCCTTCGACCTTGAAGTTGAAGACGAGGATCGGCAGGCGCGCGTCGCGGCAACTGCTGATCGCCTCCAGGTCCATCACCCGAAGATTATCGCGGAGGACCTGGTCGTAGGTCAATTTGTCGTAGAGCACCGCGTGCGGGTTGACCTCGGGCGGGGCGCTGTAGACGCCATCGACCTTGGTCGCCTTGAGGACGATCTCGGCGCCGAGCTCGCGGGCCCGCAGGGCGGCGGCATAGTCCGTGGTGACAAACGGGCTCCCGGTGCCGCCGGCGAGGATGACGATGCGACCGCGTTCGAGGTGGCGGAGGGCCCGGCGGCGGATGTACGGTTCGGCGACGTTCTCCATGCGGATCGCCGTCTGGAGGCGCGTCTCGCACTTGAGGCTTTCGAGCGCCTCCTGGAGGGCGAGCCCGTTGAGGACGGTGGCGAGCATGCCCATGTAGTGGGCGGTCGCCTCCTTGATGACCTCCCCGCCGGCGCTGAACTGCGCGCCGCGCAGGATGTTGCCGCCCCCGACGACGATGGCGAGCTGTACGCCGCGCTTGACGATGCGCTGGGCCTGGCGAGCGAAGTTGAGCGTCTCCTCGATGCTGATGCCGCTCGTCTTGCCCGGGAAGCCGAAGCTCTCGCCGCTCAGCTTCAGGACCACCCGGCTATAGCGGGGCCTCAGCGGATCGTTGCTCGCTTGCTCGTCCATAAGGGGAGGCCTGTGGCTGGGTGGTCGGGGATCGTGACGACAGTCGCGGGGCGCCAATGTAGTCCGCGACTCCGTCGCGGTGCCCCCGCCGCGGAGCGGCGGGCTACCTTGTCGGATTATAGGGCCCGAGCGGAGGGGCGGCGAGCGCCCGCCGTCAGCACGTCAGCACCCGATCGCGCGCCACCACGTCCCAGGTCCCCACCAGCCGCCCGCCGTCGATCACGTACGCCTGCCTGTGCAGCGCCACTGTCGGGCACACGTGCGTCGGGATGGCGAGCGCCTCGTCGCCCGGCTTGTAGCGCTCGGCGGCGGGCGTCTCGATCACGAGGTGCTCCTCGTTCTGGAGCACCGCCTCGTAATCGGGGACGTCGAGCAGCGTCAGGCGCTTCCCCGCGGGCGGATCGCTGGCGACGGCCTTGTAGCCGAGGTCGAACGTCACGCGCGTCGGCGTCGGGCGACTGATGACGCGCGTCAGGAGGAGGGCCGCCGGGGTGAAGGCGGCGAGGTCCGCGAAGCGCCGGCCATAGCCGTTGTCGTGCAAGATGAGCGTGCCGGGGGAACACTCCAGCCCCGGGTAGTCGAGGCGGGCAAAGACCGGGAACGTGGGCGTCCCGCCCAGCACCAGGCGCGGCGTCGGGAGCCCTTTGGCGTCGAGCGCGGCGCGCAGTTTCATCACCGGCTCCAACAGGGACAGAGCAGCGCTCTGCCGCTCGACGAAGCTCTCCTGGTGGTTGTGGCCGTCGTAGGCATGTAGCCCGCCGGGGCGCAGGCCGGGCGACCTGGCGATCGATTCATAAAGAGCGACGGCCGCGGGGCCGGGCGCGATGCCAGTGCGGTGCATGCCCACGTCGAGATCGAGCACCACGTCCACGCTGGTGCCCTCAGCGGACAGCGCCAGCGAGAGCGCCTCCACGGCGGCGGGGTGATCGGCCAGCACGGAAAACGTGCAAGCGGGGTAGGCGCGGATCAGCTTCGCCAGGCGCCCGCAGTTGGGGCCGACGACGGGGTAGGCGAGCAAGACGTCGCGGCCGCCGGCGCTGGCGGTCATCTCCGCCTCGGCGAGGGTGGCGACCTTGTGCTTGGTGACTCCCGCGGCGACTTCGAGGGCGACGATCTCGCGCGTCTTGTGCGTCTTGACGTGGGGGCGCAGGCGGTCGGCCGAGCCGGCCATCTCGACGGCGCGGGCGATGTTCTGGCGGATGAGGTCGGCGTAGAACAGCAGGGCGGGGCTGTAGATGGCGGAGGTATCGGCGATGGCGTAGAGAGATGGCATGGGGAGAGGGCCTCGTGCGGCCGAGGGTTGCGTGGCAAAGAGGACTGAGAGCAGTATAGCGGGCAGGGCCTCGTGGGAAAGCCATCCCTGCCTGTCCCCCCGTCACCGTTCCATCTCATGGGCCCGGGGGGTTGGGGAGCAACTCGCGAATCGGGCAGCGAAGCCCCGGCTTCCCGGCCGTGGCGACAAGCGCCCCACTTGTCGTCGCCATCGAGTACGGGTCGCGCCCAGACGAACACCACGAGCGGGGCGCTTGTCGCTCCGAGAAGAGGAGCGTTTCCTTGCCGAGAGCTCGGCGCCCGGGTATCTTCAGGGAGGAGATCGACCCACTTCCGGGGGCCCGCCATGTCGCGTCTGTTGCCCGTGCTGTCGCTGCCGTTCGCCTTGCTGCTGCTTTCCTTGCCGCCCGCCGGCCGGGCGCAGGAGAAAGAGCCCGAGCTGGGCGGCGTGAAGTTGTCGGCCTGGGTCGCTCAACTCGAAAAGAGCAAAGACGCCAGGCAGCGCCTGCGGGCGGCGGTGATCGTCGGCCTGATCGGCGAGCTGAAGAGCCCCAAGGTGGTGCCCGCCCTGGTCAAGGCGCTGCGCGACGACGACGAGAAGGTGCGCCAGGCCAGCGCCAAGGCCATCGGCCGCAACGTCGCCGCCGCCTTCTCCCAGGCACGCGAGGACAAGGTCGAAGAGCCGCCCAGCTACGACGCCGCCCGCAATGCTCTGGTCGATCGGCTAAAGGAGGACAAGTCCGACGGCGTGCGCGAGGCGTGCGCCACCTCGCTGGGCGAGATCGGCCCCGACGCCTCGGGCGCGGTCGGCGCCCTCGCCGGCGCCCTCAAGGACAAGCACGCCGGCACGCGCACCGCCGCCGCGGGGGCCCTGCGCCGCATGGGCAAGGAGGCCAGGCCCGCCCTCGGCGCCCTCGAACAGGCCCTCGCCGACAAGAAGGCCGACGAGCTCGCGCGGACGCACGCCGCCCACGCCTTGACGCAACTCGGCGCCGAGGGCCGGCCCGCCCTGGGCACCCTCAAAGAGGTGTTGGCCGACAGGAAAACGCCCCTTTCGCTGCGCACCGCCATCGCCCGAGGCCTGGTGCGCCTGGGCAAGGACGGCGCCGGCGCCGCGAGCACGCTTGGCGCCGTGCTGGAGGAAAAGGCACCTCCCGCCAAGGAAAAGACCGCGAACGCGGCGCACAAGGCCCTGCGCCGCGCCGCCGTGACCACCCTCGACGCCCTCGGCGCCAAGGCCAAGGCGGCCCTGCCCTCCCTGATCAAGTCGCTCGACGAGGTCGAGAGGGACAACCACGTCCGCTGCCTGGCGATGCACGCGGTGGCCCAGCTCGGCCGGGACTTCGAGGACAGCCGCGAGGCGGTGCTCAAGGGGCTGCGAAGCGGACTGAAGTCGGCCGACGTCGAGGTGCTGGTGTCCGCCATCGAGGCGTTCGGCATGCTGGGCGTCGAGGGCCTTGGCTCCGAGGCGGGCGCCCTCGCCAAGGAGCTCCGCGCCGTCGGCGACCGCGACGGCCGCCGGGCCGTCCAGGATGCCATCAAGTCGGCGGTCGAAAAACTCCAGCCGCGCAAGGGCACCACGTAGTCCGCCGCGCCTTTCCCCTTCTTTGCGAAGGACGAAGCACGAAGTACGAAGGACTAATTATCATTTTCGCCTCCCGGATTTGACCGGGCATCAATTCGCGGCCTAGACTTTCGGACCGGAAGAGAATTTCGGGCGCCGCTGAATCGCCCTTCGTCTTCGCCGCTGGTGGGCCATCCTTCATGCAAGACTCGCACGCGGACAGACCGCCGACGTCGGGCTCGAGCCGCTCCGCTCTCGAGCTCGCCCATCGGTTGTTGGGTCGCCCCCCCGGAGACCACTCCGACCTGGGCGGGCTCCTGGCCGAGTTGGCCGGCGCCTTCTCGGCCTCCGCCGCGGGCCTGGCCAGCCTGCCGGGCGCCTCACTCCTCGCTTGCCATCCCGCGCCGCCGGTCGCGACGGAAGTGAGCGCCCTGCTGGCTCATTCGGGACAGAGGCCCTGCTGGGTGCCCCGTGCCGCGGGGGGCAGTTACCTCCTCGCGACCCTGAGCGCCCCGGCCGGGACGTTCGAGCCCGACGTGGCCGCGCACTGGGCCCTGTGGGTGGAGGACGCCCAGCGCCCGACGTGGAGCGACGAGGAGGCCGCCGCGCTCGACCTGATTGGGCTGGCCCTGTCGCGCTGGTTGAGTAACCTGCGCGGCGCCGTGCAACCGCCGCGCTGGGCCGATCAGCTCGACCTGGCGGCCCGGCAGCAACGGATGGAGACCGCCGCGGAGGTCACGCGCCGACTGGCCCACGATTTCGGCAACGTGCTAACGGGCATTCTCGGCTTCAGCGAGCTGGCCCTGGCCCAGCAGGTGCCGGCCACGAGCCCCCTGCACTCCTACCTCACCGAGGTCTACCGCGGCGCCCAGACCGGCGCGCAGTTCACGCACCAGTTGCGCCTGTTCTCTCGCCGCCAATCGACAAGCTCGCGCGCCTGTGCCCTGGCGCCCCTCCTCGCGGAGGAAGAAAAACGGCTGTGCCCCCCTGGGGCCAGGGAAGGCTCGCCGTTGACCCTGAACGTCTCCCTCCCGAACGACTTGCCGCCGCTGGCCCTCGATTCGGACCACCTGCGCCAGGTCCTCGGCGCCTTGCTCGACAACGCCCGCGAGGCCCTCGCGGGCCCCGGGTCGATCGCCATTTCCGCCCGGCTCACCGCGCTCACCGAGGCCGATTGCCACGACCTCTACGGCGCCGCGCGCCCCGGCCCGCACGTGGAGGTCTGCATCGCCGACACCGGCACCGGGCTCAGCCCCGAGGTGCAGCGCCGACTGTTCGCCGAATCGTTCTTCACCAGCAAGCCGCGCCGCCGAGGCTTCGGCCTCGCCATCGCCTACGGCATCCTGCACGCCCACCGCGGCGGGCTGCGCCTCCACCCCGGCGTCGAGCGCGGCGTGGTGGCGCGCGTCCTCGTCCCCGCCGCCCGATCGGCCCCCGCGCCGGCCCTCGCCGCGGAGACCGCCGCTCCGCCGAACAGCGCCGATCCCGCCTCGGCGGTGGCCCGCAAGGCGCGCGGCGAGAAGGTGCTGGTGGTGGACGACGACCCGCAGGTGTTGCAGCTAGTCTCGGTCACGCTGGAGCAGGCCGGGTATCGCGTCCATGCCGTCAGCAACGCCGACGACGCCCTGCAAACGTATCTGGCCCAGTCGATCGACCCGTTCCGCCTGGTCCTGTCCGACGTGATCATGCCGCGCGTCACGGGCGTCGATCTGGCCCGCCGACTGGTCAAGCGCGACGCCAACGTGCGCGTCCTGTTCATGAGCGGCCGCGTGTCGGCCGATTTCATGCAGCCGGACCTGGCGCAACATTCCTTCGAACTATTGACGAAGCCATTCCTGCCGGAAGGCCTGCTGCGCGCGGTGCGCTCGGCGCTGGACCGGCCGGCGACGGGCCCCCGGCGTGCCCCCTCGCCCCCGAGCGGTTGGGGAGATCAGCCGCTGGTCTCTTCGCCCCGTTGACGAGCCTCTCTCTCGCGCTCAGGCCCCCGGTTGGCGCGGTCCCTTGCAGGCTGTGGAAGGAGAAGTTGTGGTGAGCTTCCGTGCGAACAATGGCGTTTCCGCTCACGAGCCCCCCCTTGGGGCCCTTGACCCGGCGCCCGAGCCCGCCCCTGCGTCGCGGCCCTGGAGCGCCGAAGGCATCGGGCTGTATCGCTCCAGCGAAGTGCGCATCCTCGTCCTCGACGACGACACTGCCGTCTGCCGCGTCATCCAGGCCGCCCTGGCCCCCAGCGACTTCAAGGTCGAGGCCGTCTCCGACGCCCCGCTGATGGAGGCGGCGCTGCGCTCCCAGCCCTACCACCTCGTCATCCTCGACTACGTCATCCCCGGCCTGGAGTCGGAGCAGGTGCTCGAGTGGGTGCGCGAGCACCAGGCCAGCGCCAGCCTCATCGTCGTGACCGCCTACCCGTCCATCGACAGCGCCCTCAACTGCCTGCGCGCCCGCACCTACGATTACCTCACGAAGCCTTTCCCCATCGCCCACCTCCAGCGCACCGTGATGCGCTGCCTGGAGGGCCGCGGCCTGCTGCGGATGTCGGAGTCGGCCCTGCGCGAGTCGCTGGGCGCTGCGATCCGCGAGCGCCGCAAGGGACTGGGCCTGACGCTGGCCCAGATGGCCCTGCGGACCGGCGTGTCGCTGGGCTATCTGTCGCAGATCGAGCTGGGCAAGAACTCGGCGTCGATCGAGACGCTGTATCGCATCTCGCTGGGGCTGGGCATCAAGATGGCGGAGCTGTTCCAGACGATCCAGCCGCCGACGTGAGCGGAGCGGGACAAAGTTGACCGTCCTGGAAGGGCCAGGCCTTTTCCCTTCGCTGGCCGTGCCGCTTCCTGCCCCGCGATCTAGGACGGGCGGGGGGCTGTTTCTCGCTTCATTGCCGAAACTTCGCCCGTCGAACTAGCCAACCCTGTTCGACTAAGCAAGTTGCTCGCATCAACGCAAAGTCGATCAGAATGGACACGTCACAGAGAACAGTCTGCCGGAGGGGCGTGCCCCCTCTCGACTGTTCGCCCGCCGGCAAGCGCGCTCCGGTGCCGCTCCCTGTTGAAGAAGGGGTGCTCCGTGACGTTTGGACCGGAGGCCCCGGGCTGGTTCGGGCGTGAGAAAGGCCCCGGTTTGGCCCCCTGAAATGACCGACGGCCCCGGACATGCAGAGCATGCCGGGGCCGTCGGCTTCCCCCTTCTCCCTCACCCTTGCTCGCTCACCTGCTACCCGTGCCCCAGGACTGCGGGGCCGGGGGAGACAGCGCCCCACCGCCCGGATTCGAGACCGGCGGCGGAGGAGGCAGCGTGGTCGTCGTGGTCGTCGTGGTCGTCGGCAGCAGCGACGTCGAACTGCTGGTCGTCGAATTGCCGGACACGGGGGGCAGCGTGGCGCCGCTCGGAGCGTTGCCACCCAGCACCGGGCTCGGCACCGTCGGCAGGCCCGACAGAGGGGTGGTTTCGCCCCCGCGCATTGGCGGCGGCGGCGGCAGCGCCCCGAGGCCCTGGCGATTGACGCTCAGGCTTTGGTCCTTCGTGGGCACCCGGCTGCCCAGGCCATCGCTCCCCAGCCCGGACGAGCCCAGGCCCATCGAGGGCCCGCTGCCGAGGGGCCGCGCGACTTCCTGCGAACGAGTCGTGGGCGAAGCGGCCGTCGAGCCGAAGCCGGTGGTCGTGCCCAGCGGGCCACCGCCGAGGCCACCGGGCGGCGTTGCGTTCCCGTCCGCCAGACGAGCCGGCGGGGTGGGGGCGAGCGGCGTGACGGATCGGTCGGATGGTGGATTCCCCACGACGGCCGTCGAAGGTGTCTCCTTGCTGCTGACCGCAGGCGCGTCCTTCGCCGTCGAGTTGCCGAAGGCGCTGGGCGGCCGGTATTTGCTGTTCGGGCGACCGCTATCGCAGCCGGTCGCTGCTATGCCGACCAGGAACAGGCCGACCATGCCAACTACGGGCGTCTTGCTCATAGGGCTCCCTTTCCCCGTGAAGAGGTGGTACGCGGCGCGTCGATTCCCCCTAGCGCGCTGCGCGGTGGTCGCTGCCCATCCCGGAGGCATGCGTCCGTTTGCTGACTGAGTGGGCGGGTATGTAGTCGCGCGCGCCCGGAAAATCAAGCCCACTTCCCCGAGGAAGGTCGGAAAGCCGGACAGCCGAAACGCCAAGCCGCAAGCGGCGAACCTCGAAGTGCGCCGCTTGCGGCTAGGCGTTCGCGTTCTCTTCGGCCCGCCCGAGGCGAGGCTCAAGGGGGCGGTGGGATGATTCCACCCGGCCCGGGCCCGCCGGGGACCACCGGCGGCAGCGGCGCGGGGGCCCCGGGCACTGCCACGGCGGCCGCGGTGCGCTCCTGCGACTCCAGCTCGCGCGACAGCGGGAAGGGCGGCGACGGCGGAATGTACTGCGGCGGGTGCTGTAGGTAGCGCGGCGAGGGTAGGGTCATGCCCGCCGTCCAGGTCTGACACCCGCTCAGTACGGCCAGCGCCAGGCCGATGCCGGGCAAGCAGAGGCCCGGCCAACGTTTCTTCTTCACGTGCGTCCTCCTGGCCACCGCCGGGCGCGGCGGGGCGTGGGGCCCTTTGCTAATCCGGGGAATGTGGCCCTTTTACGGGCCCCAGAGCTATCCAATGTCGGGCGGGGGAGCGCCGAGGGGCTTGCCCCATTCCCTCGGCGCGGCTCGTGAGGTAGAGTAGGGGCGTGGTTTGTCCTGTCGGGCTCGAGCGCTGGTTGGTCTACCTTTTCCTATCGACCTGTCATCGGGCCGGAATTTACTGGAAATGCCGGTGGAATCGAGCAGGATGAACGGATCGGCTGGGGGGGCGCTCACGGCCCGGCCGCCCGCAACAGGGTCGTTGCGCGACGTCGGCGTCCTTGGAGGAGAACAGGCGTGGCCAACACCATCCGCCGGGCACAGCAACCCACGCTGCCACTGGTCCATCGCTGGCAAGGCCCCGACCGCCCCTTGCCGATCCGCCGCGTGTACCTCCCGCCGGGCTCGCGCCCGATCGCCCTTGGCCTGGAGTCTCCTCCCTGGCTGCACAGTGGCCCGGTGGGAGAGCCGTTCGACTTCTGCGGCCACGTGCGCCGGCTCTGCGCCGACGTCGTGCGCCACTGCCGCGACCTGCGGCACGTGGACGTCGAGCGCTTGCTCTTCGGCGTGACGCAGGCCCGCAGCGCCGACCGCCACGGGCTCCAGGCCCGCGTCACGCCCCTGCGCTTCCGGCAGGGCCATCTCACGCGCCACCGGCAAGGAACCTGCTACCAGGTGCAGCGCTATTTCGTCGAAGACAAGGAGATGCTCTATCTCGTCACCTTCTGCTTGCCGCGCTTCCTCGACCAGAACTTCGACGACAAGTTCATCACCCTGTTCCACGAGCTCTACCACATCAGCCCGGCCTTCGAGGGCGACCTGCGCCGCATGGAAGGCCGCTGCGCGATCCACTCGCGCAGCAAGCGCGAGTACGACGCCCACATGGCCGGCCTGGCGCGGGCGTACCTCTCCAACGGCGCCGAACAGTCGCTCCACGGCTTCCTGCGCCTCAACTTCGCCCAGTTGCAGCACCGCCACGGCAGCGTCGTCGGCGTCGTCGTGCCTCGCCCGCGCTTGCTCCCCCTCGACGAGGCCGCCCCGTCCGCGACGCAAGAGTAGAGGCAATCGTGTCCGAGGCCTGTGAATTGCCGCTCGCCAACGCCACGCTTGAAGAGCTACGCGCCATCCTGAAAAGCGCCCGGCCCCTCGCCGTCGTCGGGAAGGTCGTCATGGATCGATGTACGTTAAAGGAACACCGGGCGAGCGGGGGCGTTCGCCCCCTGTTGGGGCGCCTTCAACAACGAGCGACCTTCCATGAGCAGCAATCTCTCCCTCCTCGACTCCGACCCGGCCCTGTTCGACGTGCAGACGAAGGCCGCCGGCCCTTCCGGCAGCTTGCCGCTCACCGAGGAGCTTCTGCGCGAAGCGCCCAGCGGCGACCTGTTCGGCTGGACGCAGGACGTCGGCATGGGCTGGGCGCCTAGCGAGCTGGCCCGGCGCGAGTTCCTCCTCCTGAGCACGTCGGGAGGCCTACGCAAGCCCGACGGCAGCCCCATCGCGCTGGGCTATCACACGGGCCACTGGGAGGTCGGCCTGTTGATGCAGGCCGCCGCGGAGGAGCTGCGCGCCCTTGGCTGCATCCCCTTCGCCGGCTTCTGCACCGACCCCTGCGACGGGCGGACGCAGGGCACGCCCGGCATGATGGACAGCCTCCCCTACCGCAACGACGCGGCGACGGTCCTGCGCCGGCTCATCCGCTCCTTGCCGACGCGCAAGGGCGTCCTTGGCGTGGCGACCTGCGACAAGGGCCTGCCCGCGATGATGATGGCCCTGGCCGCCATGCACGACCTTCCGTGCGTGCTGGTGCCCGGCGGCGTGACGCTGCCCCCCAGCGACGGCGAGGACGCCGGCAAGGTCCAGACAATCGGGGCCCGCTTCAGCCACGGCCTGCTCACCTTGCAGGAGGCCGCCGACCTCGGCTGCCGCGCCTGCGGGTCTCCGGGGGGCGGGTGTCAGTTCCTCGGCACGGCCGCCACCGCCCAGGTCGTCGCCGAGGCGATGGGCCTGGCCCTGCCGCACTCCGCGCTGGCGCCCTCGGGGCAGCCAATCTGGCTCGACCTGGCCCGGCGCTCGGCACGCGCCCTCGCCGCGCTGGAGACCAAACGCATCCACGTGCGGCACGTCCTCACCGACGCGGCCATTCGCAACGCGATGGTCGTCTACGCGGCGTTCGGCGGTTCGACCAACCTCCTCCTGCACGTCCCCGCCGTCGCCCATCAGGCGGGGCTGCGCCGACCCACCGTCGAGGACTGGAGAGCCGTCAACCGCACGGTGCCGCGCCTCGTCGATGCGCTCCCCAACGGGCCCATCGGCCATCCGACCGTGCGCGTCTACCTCGCCGGCGGGGTGCCCGAGGTCATGCTCCACCTGCGCCGGCTCGGGCTGCTCGACACGAACTGCGTCACCGTCTCCGGCGAGACGTTGGAGCGCGTCCTCGACTGGTGGGAGCGCTCCGAGCGGCGGGCGGCCCTCCGCGAGGTGCTGCGCGTCAAGGACGGCATCGACCCCGACACCGTCATCATGGGCCCGGAACAGGCGAAATCGCGCGGCCTCACCTCGACGGTGACGTTCCCGCGCGGCAACCTTGCCCCCGAGGGCGCGGTCATCAAGAGCACCGCCATCGACCCCAGCGTGGTCGATGCCGACGGCGTCTATCGCAAGGTCGGCCCGGCGCGCGTCTTCACCACGGAGCGCGCCGCGATGGCGGCGATCAAGGAGCATCGGATCGAGCCCGGCGACGTGCTGGTGCTCATTTGCCGCGGCCCCCTGGGGTCGGGGATGGAGGAGACCTACCAGATTACCTCGGCGCTCAAGCACCTGAGTTTCGGCAAGCACGTGGCCGTGGTGACCGACGCCCGCTTCTCCGGCGTCTCGACGGGGGCGTGCATCGGGCACGTCGGCCCCGAGGCGCTCGCGGGCGGGCCGATCGGCAAGGTGCGCGACGGCGACAAGATCCAGATCGCCATCGACCGGAACCGCCTCGAAGGCAGCATCGACCTGGTGGGGGAAGGAGACGCGACGTTCGGCCCCGAGGAGGGCGCGCGCGTGCTCGCCCGGCGCCAGCCGCGGCCGGACCTTGCGCCCGACCCCGCCCTCCCGGCCGACACCAGGCTGTGGGCGGCGCTCCAGGCCGTGAGCGGGGGGACGTGGGGCGGGTGCGTGTACGACGTCGAGGCGATCCTGGCAGCCCTTCGGCGCGGAGGATCGTAAGGCGAGCGGCAGGAGTTGGTTTCCCGTAGGACGGCTCTCCTGAGCCGTCCTCCTTGTAGGACGGCCCTCCTGAGCCGTCC
>JBBSEZ010000197.1:0-17148 GCA_038239195.1 Gemmatales bacterium | reverse complement strand
GGTGGTCTCTTGGCAGAGTTACCGTAGGGGGACGAGCCTTGCTCGTTCAGGGGCCCGTGCCTCGCCGAGCGCCAAGTGGACAAACGATCAGAATAAACTCTCCGCCCAGTCTCAAATGGCCAAATCGAAGGACACAGCCGGCAGCGTCAGCCCGCCCGCTCGACACCGAAGACCTTCTGAGCCGCTACGCCCAGCACTACGGAGAGGAAGCCGCCAAGTGGGAGCGGCAGTATCTCGGCACGATGGGCGTAGCGGCTCCATGTCGCCTGCATGTTCTACAACAGGCGTTGTCCTCGGGAGCCTATAAACCAATCAGGCGAACCTAGTAATGGAGCGGGCAAGGCAAGAGGGGTGGGCTTCCAGCTTGAAACTGGCGAGGCGGAAGCCGTAGCCCAAGTGTTGAGGGAAGGGGCACTATTGGGGCACTAAACCCCTTGCCGGGGGCATTAAACGGGCACTAAACGGGCACTAAACCCTTCCTTTGCAGCGCCCAACGGCGTATAATGTACTTCGGTTCATCCCTCGGCGACGGCAGGGACGAACCACCCGAACGAGCGTAAATGCTTGTGAGACAAGGGTATAAATGCGAGAAGCCCCGGCTTTCGCCGAGGCTTCCCATGTCGGGGCGAGAGGATTCGAACCTCCGACCTCCTGAACCCCATTCAGGCGCGCTAGCCAAACTGCGCCACGCCCCGTCCCCCTCTTGTTAGCACTTCCTCCCGCCCCTTGTCAAGGGCGCCGCGTCCTCACGGGAGGTTGATCTGTAGCCCCTTTTCCGGGATGGCCTTCCGCTGCTGCGCCAGCACCCGCTCGCGCAGGTCCTCCACCAGGAGCTCCTTGACCCGCTCCTTGTTCGCCGCGTAGTCGAACGGCTTGCCCGGCTTGCGGTCCGTCACCTTGATCAGATGGTAGCCGTACTCCGTCTCCACCACCGCGCTGATCTGCCCCTTCTGTAGCGCGAACGCCGCCCGGGTGAAGCCCTCGTCGAACGTCGAAGGCTTGCGCGGAAAGAACTCCAGGTCTCCGCCTTGCTGCCCGCGCAGGTCCTGCGAGTACGCCTTGGCCGCCTCCGCGAAATCGAGCTTGCCCGCCTGCAACTCCCTGCGCAGCCCCTCCAACTTGCCCCGCGCCTGCGCCTTCTCCGCCGGCGAGGCGTTGTTCGGCACGCGCAGGACGATGTGGCGGGCCCGCACCACCGCTTCCTCGAAGTAATCGCGATACTCGAGATAATACTTCTCCACCGCCGTGTCGGTCGCGAAGCGCTCCGCGTAGCGCCCCCAGCGCAGCAGGTCGGTCACGTTCCCGCGCAACTGCTCGCGCGTCTGTTTGGTGTCGTGGCAGAACTCGTCCAGGTTCTTGCTCTGCTTGCGCAGTTCGACGTCCATCTCCTGGAGGCATTTCTCCACCGCCGCCGGCTCGATCTTCCCTACCTCCTTGTCGAGGAACTGGTGCATCAGCACCCCGTCGATGAGAATGCTCAGCGCGTCGAACAACTGCTGCCGCCGCTGGGCCTCCGGCAGGTGCAACGGCGCCAGGCCGTGGATCGCCTTTTGCACCGCCTCCACCTGTGCCAGCGAGATCTCCGTCCCGTACACGACGGCGACGGGCCTCGACGCCGGCTGGGCCACCGGCAAGGCCGTCTGCCCCATGCCACGGCCCACCACGCCCAGCAGCAAGGCCCCGACCAGCACGCCCCATCTTCTCGCCCGACTCGTCATTCCCCGCCCTCCTGTCTTGCCGCCCCCTCGTTGGCGCGAAAGTGCCCGAGGTCGTGGCGCGGCTTATAGCGTGTGACCGCGGGACAGGGGAGAGCAATTTCGCGGGGGCGCCGACGCAAGGCGGGCGGCCGTCCTACAGGGTTGCCTTTTCCTGCCGACTGACTTGCGATCTCTTCCGGCGCGCTCAGCGCGTTCGCCGGCCGACGGCGCCGATCTCCTGGACCTGCACGTAGCGAAACGTCGTCGGATCGTCGCACGCCACGCCCAGCAGGCGCGTGTCGTTGAGCCGGCGCCAGCCGTCGGTCACGAGGTCCCGGAAGTCCGTCGGGTGCTGCACGAGCAACGTCATGTTCAGGTAAGCCTTGACCTCGGCGCGGCGCACCTGGACGGTGGTCGTGTACTCGGTGTTCGGCTGGATCAGGTTGGCCTGGTTCCCGCTCAACTTCGCGAGGACGCCCGGGGCAGCCTGGAAGCCGTAGTCGCTGCCCGAGTTGCCGCCGATGGCCCAGTGGAACGACCCGCCGTTGGGGTTGGGCATGATGAGCGAGACGCCGTTGCGCAAGTTCGCCTGCGAGAAGGTCACGATGAAGTCGTACTCGGCCGGCGGCTGATACGGTATCTGGACGCGCGGGACGAAGCTTTGGTCGCTGCACAGGAGCTTTCCGTCGCCGACGGCCCAGCGGCCGTGGACCGCGTCGCGCTGCGGGTCGATGAAGGGGATGAGGTTGACCCGACCGGGCACGCCGGTCCCCACGTTGCCGGGCTGCGCGATCGGCTGCGTGCCGGCCGGCTGCGTGCCGGGCGCGGGGACGCCCTGGAGGTTGGGCACGGTCGCGATGCCGGGATCGACCGCCGGAGTGGTCGTGGTCGTGGTCGTGGGGGTCGGTTTGGCGAACGGGTTGCACGCCGGCGCGCAGATGGCAACCAGGCAGAGGACCAACAGGTACGAGAGGCGTGGCATCGGCGCGGTCTCCAGCAGAGTGGTGAAACGGGCGAGCGGCGCGGGCGCCGCTCGCCCTCGCTCCCGAAGGGCCTTTTCGGGAAAGGTGGAAGACACGGCTGTTTCAGCCAGGCTTTCTGGAAGGCCCCCCTCAGAACTGGACGTGCGCCGCGGCCGTTCCGACCGCGCATTCCTGTTGCGCGCACCTCACGACAGGGCCCAGGGCGCCCGGTACGGCCGGCTCAGCATCTTCGCCGCGTCGGCGTCGCCGAGGATTTGCTCCTTGACCGGGTCCCAGCGCAGGCTCTTGCGCCCCAGCCGCATCGCGATGTTGCCCAGGTGGCAGATCGCGATCGACCGATGCGCCACCTCGACCGGGGCGGCCGTCTCCTTGCGCGACAGCACGCAGTCGATGAAATTGCGATAGTGGTTGTCGCTCTTGTAGAGGTGAACCTCCTTCGCCCCGATCTTGCTCTTGAGCAGCGCCTTGGGGCTGGCGTCGTGCCGCCCGCGGTCGGCCCACACCCACCCGTCGGCCCCCTCCCATTTGACGCCGCCGCGCTCCTTGTTCGACACGATGAGCTTCACCCCATCGCGGTAGATCGCCTCGAAGTAGAACTCGGTGGCGGTGTCCCACAACTCGTCGGGCGGGAACGTGGCCTTGGCGTTGCGGATCTCGACCGGGCCGGTGTGCTCGGTCCCCAGGCCCCACTGGGCGCAGTCGGGGTGGTGCCCGCCCCAGTCGGTGACTTGCCCGCCGGAGTAGTCGTAGATCCAGCGGAAGTTGACGTGGCAGCGGGCCGGGGCGTACGGCTTCCTCGGCGCCGGCCCCAGCCAGAACTCGTAGTCGAAGTCCTTCGGCACCGGCTCGGGCTTCTTGCGCCCGCCGGTGCGGCCGAAGTCGGGCCTTCCGCCGGGCAGCCCGCAGCGCACCGTGTGGACCTTGCCGATCCTGCCGTTGCGCACCAGCTCGCAAGCGCGCCGGAAGTTGCTGTCGGAGCGCTGCTGGCTCCCACACTGAAAGACGCGCTTGTGTTTCTTGACCGCGTCGCTCATGGCCCGGCCCTCGGCGATGGTCAACGCGAGGGGCTTCTGGCAGTAGACGTCCTTCTTCGCCTTGCAGGCGGCGACGACGGGAATGGCGTGCCAGTGGTCGGGGGTGCAGACGACGACGGCGTCAATGTCCTTGCGGGCGAGCAGGTCGCGGAAATCGCGGTAGGCGGTACACCCCTTGTACTTCCCCGCCTTGCGGTCGGCGGCGTAGTGCTGCTCGACCAGGCGGCGGGCCGGCTCGCGGCCCGCGACCCCGCCGTCCCAGTAGCCGGCGCTCTCGCGGTTGACGTCGCAGACGGCGACGATCTGCACCCGGCCATCGCCGAGGAAGCCGCGAATGTCGTTGAGCCCCTGGTTGCCCGTGCCGATGAAGCCGACGTTGATGCGGGCGCTCGCCGGCGCCCTCCCCGCGGCGCCGAGGGCGCCCGAGGGGAGGATGAGCGGCGCGCCGAGCAGGGCGGACTGCCCGAGGAACTGTCTGCGCGTGGGGTCGGAGAGGAAGGTCATGGGTTGCTCCCTGGAAGGCTCAGCCAGGCGCGCCGGTGAAGAGGGCGCGCATCGCCTGGCCGCGGTTCAGTTGCACGGGGCGGTCCTGCCGGTCGCGCACCTGGGAGGCAGGATCGACGCCCAGTACGCTGTAGACGGTGGCGCCGACGTCGTCGGGCGAATAGGGCGGGGTAACGGGGTAGGCCCCGATCTTGTCCGACTTGCCGAGCACCTGCCCGCCGCGCACGCCGGCGCCGGCGAACAGGCCGGAGAAGCACGCCGCCCAGTGGTCGCGCCCGGCGTTCTTGTCGCCCGGCCGGGCGGTGATCTTCGGCGTGCGGCCAAACTCTCCCAGCACGACCACGAGCACCTCGTCGAGCAGGCCGGTCGCCTCCAGGTCGTCGAGCAGGGCCGTCACGCCCAGGTCGAGGGGAGGCAGCAGTTCGTTCTTGAGCCGGGAGAAGTTGGCCCCGTGGGTGTCCCAGTTCTGGACGCGGCCCATGTTGGCCTGGACGACGCGCACGCCCGCCTGCACCAGCCGGCGCGCCAGCAGCAGCGACTGGCCGAACGCATGTCGGCCGTAGCGCTCGCGCACCGCGGCGGGCTCGCGGTCCATCTCGAAGGCACGTGCCACCTGGCCCGAGGTCAGCACGGCGAAGGCGCGCTTCTGCTGATCGGACAGCCGACGGCCCTCGGCCTGGCTCGCCAGCCATTTGCGCTGGCGATCGACCTGGGCGAGCAGCGCGCGCCGGTCGCTCAGGCGATCGACCGCGATGCCTTCGGCGAGGCGCAGGTCGTTGACGCGGAAGTCGGGCGCGTTGGGGTCGCGGCTGAGCTGCCAGGGGTCGTGACGGGGGCCGACGAAGCCGGCGTGCTGTCCCGGCCAGACGAGGGGCCCTTCCATGAGAAAGGTCGGCAGGTTCACGCCCCCGGGCACGCCGTCCTCGCGCGGGCGCAGGTAGTGCAGGCCGGCGGAGTAGGCCGGCCAATCGTCGCGCGAGGCGATCTTGTCGAAGAACGCCCCCGGCTGCTGGTGGCCGGTGAGGACGTGGTGCGTGGCGACGAGATGGTTGTTGTCGCGGTGGGCCAGGCTGCGGACCAGCGCGTACTTGTTCGCGCGAGCGGCGAGGCGCGGCAGGTGCTCGGACACGTGGATGCCGGGAACGTTCGTGGCGATGGGCCGGAACTCGCCGCGCACCTCGGCGGCGGCGTCGGGCTTGAGGTCGAACGTGTCGTGGTGGCTGGGCCCGCCGGTGAGGAAGACGAGGATCATCGCCTTGGGCGTGCGCGGCTTGCTCGCCCCGAGCAAGGGACCGGGGAGCGACGAGAGCCCGAGCCCCAGCAGGCCTGAGTAGCCGACCTGCAACAGTTCGCGGCGGGTGACGCCGGCGTGGCCGAGCTCGAAGGTCACCGGAAGCTCCTTTCGGACAGGCGCGGAGGCGGGACGGACGGCGGGCTGGTGTGATTAGAGCAGATGGCGGGGTTGGCGGAAAGCGCGTTTTGGGATTTTCGAGGGGCCGCGCTGTCCCGTGTAGGCGCGACGCGAAGGGGAGCGCGGAGAGGCCCGGCCCCGCGCCTGTCTGCCGTTCAACGCTCTGGGCGAGGCGGTGCCCGCGCCCTTTCTGCGACCCGGGGGTGCCCGTCGAGCAGCGCCCTCAAAGAGCCGTTCGCCTGAGCCCCCTCTCCTGGCCAAGCCGACCACCTCCGGGCGAGCGGCTCGGCAGGTCAGCTTGCGATCAAGGGGGCTCGCTTCTTCCCCAGAGCCAAGTCAAGGGCCCAACATCCTCTCACGTGCGGTCCAGGCTCTCGGCAGTGAGACAAGATGTCGGCGTCGGTACACCCAGCCTCTTCGAGGGCATCTGCGAGGACGGCAAGCCGTGCGAGGTCAAGGTGTCCGGCGGGTGACGTCCTCTCCTCGTAGGCCGCCTCCGCGATAGCTTTTACCGTTGGGGTGTGACAAACGGGATCAATGGATCGGGGCCGGAACGGGTTGCCAAACACGTCCCGCAACAGGTGGGCTTGGGCAGCTAACTCGACGTCCTGTGCCTCCTGGCTGGCTAAAACCACTCCCCAGGCAACTGACCTCGCGAGGCTGCTAGCATCCATTGGCCTGCGAACGCACCAAGCAGCGGCCCGGAGAGCGTTTTGCTTTTTCCCCAGGGAGGCAGTCTCCATCGCGCGCTCGGCCTCCAATAGGGAGTGAGCAAGATCCTGTTCTGTCCGTTGCTCGTCGGCAAACTCCTCGGCCACTTCCACCGCACGCCGAGAGGCATCCGCGCGTCTCAACCGATACCAAACCCGCCGAACACAGGCACAACAGAATAGACGGAGCTCCCGTTCGCTCGCCTTCCCGTCGAGAAGGAAGAGCAACCCGTCTGACTCCGTGGAGGCCAACCACTTCGCCTCGCTCATGCTCTTCCCTCGGTGAGCGATTCCCCCGATCATCATCGGAGACGAGATACCACCGCTGCGACCAGCGAAGATGAACCACGCGGTTTCGGAGAGCTCTCGAAGTCTCGCTGAGCGCCTGCCACGTCGGCGTCGAAGAGGCCCCAGCGGTTGACCGAACGCCGGCATCGGGCACGCGGCTCACAAGCTCCGCAAGAACCGCACCAGGTCCTCCACGTCCGCCCTCGGCACGTCCGCCCCGACCTTGTGCCGATACTTCGCGAACACCTCTTCGAGCGTCTTCGCCCGGTTGTCGTGCAGGAAGTGCCGCCCCTGGCCAACGCCGCGCAGCGACGGCGGGTTGAACTTCCGCAGCCCCCGCTCGTCGGCGAAGCCCACGTCGTAAACCTCCCCCGACGAGTACGTCAGCGGCGGAATGTGGCAGTGCCCGCACTTCTGCCGCTCGAACACCCTTCGCCCCCGCTCCACCCGCTCCCGGTCCGCCTTGTCCGCCGTCACCGGCTCCGGCGGGGGCGGCGGGGGCAACTCGCTCAAAAACGACGTCAGGTCGGCGATGTGGTCCTCGGTCAGCGCGGGCGCGTGCATCGTCTCGACCAGCGACTTGCGCACCTGATCGTGCAGGCCCTTCTCCTTGCCGTTCCACCCCCACGGGTAGGTCATGCGCGTGTTCATCAGCGTCAGCGTGCGCTTGGGCGTGCCGAACGTGTCGTCGCCCAGCGTGTCGGCCAACAGGCCGTTGCTGTGCCCGTCGGTGTGGCAACTGTGGCAGCTCATCCACCCGTCGCGCGACAGCCGGGCGTCGTAGAAGGCGAGCTCGCCCTTGTCCTTGTAATCGAGCTTCGGCGCCGGCCCCAGGCGGATTGTGCGGACGACAGCGCCGCGCGCGTCGAGCAACGACAGCGAGTCGTCGAAGGTGTTCACCGCCACCAGGGGCCGTTTCTTCGTCCCGCCCACCAGCGCCGTCGGCCGGCGCCCGACCGCGACGCGCCGCTGCTTGCCGTCCGGGCCGACGAACGCCACCTCGTTGACTCCCGCGAGGGCGACGGCAACATGGTTCCCCTCCACGGAAAGCGCCGCCGCAGGGTCGCCCGCCCCGGCCCCGATCGTCCCCAGCCGCAACAGCCGGCTGGCCTTCTCGACGTCGGCCCCGCGCTCGAGCAGCCGGTCGATGGCCACGGAGCGCAGCACGTTATCCATCAGGGCGCCGCGCTGGAGCTCCTTCCTCGTTGTGGGGGCCTTCTCATCGAGCACCTGATGAGGGACCAGCAACCGCTTGCCGTCGGCGCTGAGCGCCAGGCCCCGCAGGTTGTGGCCGCGCAGCTCGTGGACGGCGACGAGCCGGCCGCGCGCCGCGTCCACCACCGCCAGGCGCCCGCCGAAGGCGTCGGCCACGACGACCTGCGCGCCCCCGGGCAGGAAAACCTGGTCGCGCGGCGCGAACGGCAGGCGAACGACGTGGAGGACGCGCAACGCGACCGAGCGCCCCGGAGACGACAGCGGCGCCAGGCCCACCACTTCGAGGCGCCTCGACCAGAGCGAGGCGATGGTGGCGCGCTTGCCGTCGGGCCCGACAACGACGCTCGCCGGATACGGCCCCACCGCCAGGCGCCCCCGCACGCGCAGCCCCGTGCCGTCCCACGACAGGGCGACGAGCTGGTGCCGCTCGTCATCGACGGCCAGCAGGTGCTTGCCGTCGGGAAGGACCGCGATGCCCGTCAGCCGCGCCCCGACGGCGACCTCGCCGACCGCTCGGGCCGCGGACAGGCCCACCAGGGAGACGGTCCCGCTGCGCTGGTTGGCGACGGCCAGCGTGTCGTCGCCAGCCAGGAACGCCGCGCCCACCGGGCGGCGCGGGCGCGGCGGGGCGGAACGTTTCTCCGCGACGCCCGCCCAGGTGGCAGACGCGGCGAGGTAGGCGGCGACGGCCAGCGCCCGGGTCGCGATTGCCCACGAGTTGGCGGATCGGCCAACGTCCATTTCGTTCATTCCTCGGAAGGCTGCGGGAGGGCCGGTCTTCTTTCGTCCAGTTTACGTGATGGTCTCTCGCCGGCCCAGGCGAGGCGGGCACCCGGGAACTTCCCGCCCGGCCAACCTTGAGTTCGCCCCGGCGCCGGCGTAGCATGAGGTTCGCCGGGCAGGTGGAGGAAGCGCGCCCATGCCGCTGGCCGAGAACGACGTCAAAAGCGAGCTGAGTTATGCGTATCTTCACGCCGTCGCCGCCCGGGCCGGGTGCGAGTGTCACGTGGCGCAGCGGCACAGCGACGGCATGGGCGTGGACGCCCGCCTGTTCGTCGATGAGGCCTTTGCCCCACCCTCGCCGCTGCGGAGGTTTACGGTCGAGGTCCAGCTCAAGGCGACGAGCACGCCCCTGAAGTTGAACCGGGCGAGCTATGGCTTCCGCCTGGCGATCGAGCAGTACGACAAGCTGCGGACGACGGATCTCCACCGAAGCGCTGCGATCGTTGCTGCCGCGGTTCTCTCGAAAGGAGCGGATCGCCTATGTTCCTGGATGAACTGCGAGCCTTGCCGGAAGTACTGGTTGCCCCGCTCGACCCCGTGCGCGTCCAGGAATACGTCCGCGCGTCCGGGTGGGCGCACAACCCCAGTGCGAATGGGAAGTCGGCCGTCTACGAGCGCCCAGAATCGGGGCGCGAGCAGATTATCATCCCCCTCTCGCGCGAGCTCCGGGACTTCGCCCCCCGCATGGCAGAGGCCATCGCCTACCTCGCCCAGTGGGAGAAGCGCCCCGCCCTCCAGGTCCTGCGCGACCTCCTCCTACCGCCCGCCGACGTACTGCGCTTCGCCGAGTCCGGCCCCGCCGCCGACGCCGGCAACGTCCCGCTCGATCACGGCCTCGCTCTCGTCTCCGGGGCGCGCCTGGCCATCCTCGCGGCCGCGTGCAGCGTGCTCCATCCCCTGACGGTTCATCCGGGCACGCTCCTCGGCGAGGCCGAGCCGTTCCTCGCCCGCTGCCGGCTGGGCCAGACCGAGCCGGGCGGTTTCGTCGTGACCGTCGCCTGTCCCGTGGGCGCCGCGCCGGCGCCCGAGGACGGCGAGCCCTTCGGCCGCCGGGCGACGGCCCTGCTCATGCGGTCGCTGCATCGGCTCGCCCGCGCGCTGGAGCTCGGCGACGAACGGTCGGCCTTGCGGCCCGCCGAGGGCGAGCCCGTCCTCAGCGCCAACCTGTGCGACGCGCTCCTGAACATGAGGCCCGAGGGCGACGGCTCCAGCCTGACCGTCTCCGCGAGCTGGGACCGCGGCCGACCGCTGCCCGCCGACGCGGCGCTGCCCGGCGCCGTTCGGCTGCGGCGCGAGTCGTTCGACCGGATCGAGGCGCTGGCGTCCCGGCTGCGGCCCGTCCCGCCCGCGCGGCGGCAAACGTTCGTCGGGTACGTCGAGACGCTGGCCGGCCGGCCCAACCTCACCGGACAGCGCGAGGGCCTCGCCGTCTTGCGCCTCCTTCTTCCCGAGGGCGGGCCCGTTCGCGCCGGCGCCGCCCTGAACGCGGCGGACCATCACACCGCCTGGGTGGCTTACGATCGGGGCCTCCCCATCGCCCTCGAGGGCGTTCTGCGCCGCGCGGGCAGGGAGGCCCAGATCGATGCGAGCGGGCTCCGCCTCCTCGGAGACGAGGCCGTCACGCCCTGACCGGGTAGGAAGGGAAGACCAGCACCTGCCAGAACGTCGCCCGCCACGCCGCCGCCTGATCCGGCAGACTGGCACCCTGCCGCCTCCCTTGCCCCCTTGCGAGGAGCGCAGGGGCGCAGTACCATCTTCTTACTCGCGGTTGCAGAGCGCGGATTGCCACCGCGCCGGACGTCAACGGGCGCAACCCTTGCTGGGGGACACGGGACGGCATGGGGTGCTACAACAATCTCCCGACGTCCCTGACGGACGGCGCAAAACGGATCGCGTACAATAAGCATGGGCCAGACTTCATCCGCTCGCGCCCCGCTCGGCCCTTCCGGTTCGTGGGCTTCCCCCACTGAGGGGAGAAGCGGCATGGGACCGTGGCGGTTCGTCGAGGGGATGGGCCGCGCGGAAAGCGCCGATTGCCGGACTGGGCTGGATGGAGCTCCGCCGCCAAGAGGTGGGTGGTGAGGCCCCCCAAACTGTTTCCCCTCTTCAAACCTACCGCATTGCTCGAGGCCCTGCCCGATAAGCCCGGCAAGTGCGACTATCAACGCGAGGACCGATCATGGCGAAGGGCGCAGGCAAGGCACGCAAGAAATTGCCGAAGGAACTGGCCGTCGTCCGGGCGGACAACTGCACCGGGTGCGAGGCCTGTATCGAGGTCTGTCCCGTCGATTGCATCTACAAGGTGCCCGGCGAGGACCAGCCGTCGCTCCAGACCTTCGTGGACGTCGATCTCGAGCGCTGCATCGGCTGCGCGCTGTGCGAGCGCTGGTGCCCGTGGGACGCCATCGACATGGTCGATTCGGTGACCATCGCCCAGCACGTCGCCGACAAGGGCGGCCCGCCGGAGTACGTCGCCAAGAACGGCGACCGACTGACGGCCGTCGCCCAGATGCTCGCCGACCTCGCCGCGGAGCAGCGCGCGGCGGTGCCGGCCAAGCCAGCCACTGCCAAGAAGTGACAAGGTGAGGGGGTGACACCATGTCGCGGTTGCTCGCGCCCTTTCTGCTTCTCGCGGGGGGCCTGCTGGTCTTGTCGATCGGCCTCGGTTGCCAGCGCGCCGGGCGCTACGAGCCGCGCCGACCGGTCGCCGGCGCGCCGGGCAAGAAGGACGAGCCCACCAAGGGCGTACCCGAGCAATTCGCCTGGCAGGAGGCGCCGGGCACGGCGGGGCAGGACGTGGCGATCGAGTTCGTCACGGAGAAGGACAGCCCGCTCGAGTGGCGCAAGCTGCCGAGCTACTGGAACGACCCCACCGTGGGCGCCGCGGCGATGATCGGCCTGCCCGGCCTCCCGGGCGTGGGCGTGCTTCCGGCGGGGCCGCCCGCCAACGTCGTCAAGATCAAGGTGCCGCTCGGCCTGCCCGACCCGACCGCCTTCATTCCCGTGGCCAACCCGCTTACGCGCCGCAAATGGGCGCTCGGCCGGCGCCTCTTCTTCGACGAGACAATCCTAACTGCAAAGGGCGGACTGGCTTGCGCGACCTGTCACGTCCCGGATTTCGGGTACACCGACGGCAAGAAGGTGGCCGCCGGCGACAGCTTCAACACGCCGACCCTTATCAACTCCGTTTACAATGCCCACCAGTTCTGGGACGGCCGGGCCACCTACCTCGAGGAGGTGGTCCAGGCCCGGCTCGAAGACGAGGCGAACGTCGGCGACGGCTTCCGCCATGCCTGGAGCGGGGTCATCCAGCGCCTGCGGCAGAGCGAGGCCTACAAGCAGGAGTTCGAGGCCGTCTTCCGCACCCTCCCGACGCAGGACGCCGTGGGCAAGGCGCTGGCGACGTACCTGCGCACCTTCCTCGCCGGCAACTCGGTCCACGATCGCGCCCGGCAGAAACAGCGCGAGGCGAAGGCCGGCCAGTTGGAGGCCAACCACTACCGGGAGGCCCTGAAGCCGGCCGATCTCCAGGACCTGAACCGGGGGGGGGCCGAGCTGGACCAGGTGGGGGCCGAGCTGCTGCGCGGCGAACAGCTCTTCCGCGGCGCGGGCGGTTGCGTCGGCTGCCACAGCCCGAGCAACGGCACCTATTCGGACAACGACTTTCACAACATCGGCGTAAACGCCGAGGAGATCGGCAGTTCCCTGGGCATGCGGGGCCGGATTGCCGTCGCCCCGGTCGGCCTGAAGACCGCCCCGTTGTGGGGAGCGTACAAAACCCCGACGCTGCGCGGCCTGGTGCGGACGGCCCCCTACTTCCACAACGGTCAGGCGGACAACCTGACGGCGGTCGTGCGCTTCCACGTTTACCCGGGGCCCACGGGGCAACGCTTCAACCGCTTTCTCGACGCGAAGTTGAGCAACCTCGACGGCACGCACAAGAACTTCGGGCTGAGCGAGGGCGACCTTGCCGTCCTCGTGCTGTTCTTGCGAGCCTTGAATGGCGATGAGGTGGATGCCTTCGTCCGGGCCAGGCCCGCTTCGGGAGTGACAAGGTGACAAGGTGAGGACGGAAAGGGCTGACCCGGGGCTGGCCCTCAGGGCAAGAGGGAGCGAAATACACCTCTGTCACCCCCTCACCCTGTCACCTTGTCACCTCGGAGCCTGAAAAGGGCCACACCATGACGATCCGCCGAGGGCTGGTGTTCGCCTTCCTGCTGAGCGGGCTCGTGCTGGGCTGTTCCCGCTCTTCGAGGCCCGACGCGCGCCAGGTCAAGGCGCCGGCGTTGCAGCCCAAGGGAGCGGAGGGCCCCGACAAGGAGAAGCCCCCCACCCCGAAGAAGCCAGACAACCCGGGCCCGGAAAAGGTGAAGCAGAAGGCCAGGGAGAAAACGGCCCCGCCGCCACCTCCGCCTCCCGAAAACCCGAGGAAGACGGCGACCGCGGAGGAAGGCGTCGTCCGCGGCGCCGTGCGCTGGAAGGGGCCGGTGCCGCCCGTGCTTACCAGCGCCGAGATGCTGGTGGACGTTCGCGGACGGGCGCACGCCGTCCGGCCGGCGGCGCGCGTCCAGGTCGATCCGAAGGGTGGGCTGGCGAACGTCGTGGTGTACGTGAAGAAGGCGCCGCCCACGGCGGAGCCGTTCAACCCGGAGACCGTGACGCTGGTGCAGACCAAGGGCCGCTTCGAGCCGCACGTGCAAGTCGTGGCGCGGGATTCGAAGTTGCGCCTGCGCACGACAGACGACACGGCGGACTTCGAGCTGACCGGCGCGACGGCCCTCGAGCGCGGGCTGGCGCGAGGCCGGGCGATGCTGGTGGGGCTCAATCGGCTGGGCGTGGTGACGGTGAGGTCGCAGGACCGGCCGTGGATCGCGCCGGCCTACTTGCACGTGCTGGACCACGGTCATTTCGCCGTCACGGGGGGCGACGGCAACTTCGTCCTGCCGAAGCTCCCACCGGGGGACTACGAGATCGTGCTGTGGCACGAGGGCTGGGCGAAAGGCAAGGAGGAGGCGCGGCCGGTCGTGCGGACGGTCCCGGTGACGGTGGGGGCGGGGCGCGGCGTGGAGATTCAGTGGGTGTTGCCGGAGGCGTGAAGCGCCGGCACGAGCACGGGACCAAGCCGGAATGGGGGTGGCCATGAGCTGGGTGTCCTGGGCGCTCCTGTCGGCCCTGTTCGCGGGGCTGACGGCGGTACTGGCCAAGGTCGGGGTGAAGGACGTCGATTCCAACCTGGCCACCGCGATCCGCACGGGCGTCGTGCTGGTCTTTGCCTGGTCGATCGTGCTGTTTCGCGGCCTGCCGCCGCTGGGCGAGGTCTCCGGGAAGACGTGGCTGTTCCTGGTGCTCTCCGGGCTGGCGACGGGGGCGTCGTGGCTGTGCTACTTCCGCGCCTTGCAGATGGGGAAGGCCTCGCAGGTGGCCCCCCTCGACAAGTTGAGCGTCGTGGTCGCGATGGGGCTGGCGGTGCTGTTCCTGCACGAGCAACTCGCCTGGCAGCACTGGGTCGGCGGGCTGCTCATCGTGTCGGGCACCCTCTTCCTGGCCTGGGGATGAGGGGCTTGGGGCGGCCCTGCTGCCCGAAAGGGGAATCGCCCAGGCCATGCCCTGGCGGCTGGGCCATTCTTCCTGTCGGCGGAGGTCGTCCCTATACTGAAAGCAGGAATGGGGCCTGTTCCAGCGCGGATCGCCCCGACTTCGAGGACCAGGCCGAAGCCATGACTGCCAACCCCGCCAGCGACGTACAGGAAAAGAAGAAGGCGATTCGCGAGCAGGCCCACGCCGCCCGCAACGCCCTGGCCGACAAGGACGAATTGAGCCGTGCCATCTGCGAACGGCTCGTCGCCCTGCCCGAGTACGCCCGCGCCCGCACGGTGATGTACTACGTGGACGTGCGCAGCGAGGCGCGAACGCGCCAGTACCTCCCCGCCGCCCTCGGCCACGACAAGCGAATCGTCGTCCCCTACTGCGTCGCGGGCGAACTGGAGCTCTTCCACCTCACCCGCATGGACGAGCTGGCCGTCGGCGCGTACCGCATCCTCGAGCCGCGGGCGGAGTTACGCTCCGTCCCCGAGAAGAAGGTGGGGGCGACCGACCTCGACCTCATCGTGGTGCCCGGCGTCGCCTTCGACCGGCAGGGCGGGCGGCTGGGGCACGGGTTCGGCTACTACGACAAGCTCTTGCAGCACGCTCGGGCCGACGCGCCGCTGGTGGCGCTGGCGTTCGAGTGCCAGCTCTTTCCCGAGGTGCCGATGAGCCCCCACGACGTCTTCATGGACAAGATCGTCACCGAGCTAGCCGTCTACGAAGGCAAGGGCCGGCGGTGAGCGCACCCCCACGAGCCGAGGTCGAGGACACCTACGCCGAGGCGTTCCGCAGCATCTACGCCGAGGTGCTCGTCACCGCGCGCGACCGCGCCTGGCTCGACCGCGCGGTGCGCGCGGCCACGGGCAACGCCTCCAGCAGCATCCTGTGCGACTGCGAGGCAGGGCTCGACTGCTACGTTGGCCCCGGTGGGGACGAGAGCTTCGCCACGCCCGACGGCCGGCCCGGCGCCGTGGTGCAGTTCCACGTCCCGCGCTTTCGCAAGGACCGCGTGCAGGCGCTGGAGCGCTCCCTGCTCGTGCGCCTCAGTCAGAACGTGTTGACCTGCGCGACCGCCGCCTGCTTTTGCCCGAGCCCGGGCGACAATCGCTATCCGCTCGGCCGCAAAATCGCCTACTTCGGCGACGGCCATCAGTTTCGCGCCGAGCGCTTTGGGCGCAAGGTGTGGGTGGTGCCCCTCCTCGGCGGCGAGTTCGTCATCGACCGGCGCTTCGGCTGGCACGAGGGGCTGATGGGCGGCAACCTGTGGTTTCTGGGGCGCGACCTCGACGCCGCCCTCCTGGCCGCGGAGCGCGCCTGCGACGCGGCGAGCAAGGTGCCGGGCGTCGTGCTGCCGTTCCCCGGCGGGATCGCGGCGAGCGGGTCGAAGGCGGGCAGTCGCTACAAGTTCAGCGTCGCCAGCACCTACGAGGCGTTCTGCCCCACCCTGCGCGCCAAGCTCGGCGAGAAGTCGCGCGTCCCCGAGGGCGTCGGGTCGGTGATGGAGATCATCCTCAACGGCCACGACTTGCCCACCATCTCCCGGGCGACGCAGGCCGCCCTCGCGGCGAGCATCGACACGCCGGGGCTGGTGAAGGTGTCGGCGGGCAATTACGGAGGGAGATTGGGCAAGAGCTTCGTCTGGCTCCTGCCGGACCGGCACCCGGCCTGAAAGAGAACGCGGTTTCGCCAAGGCGAGCAGCAAGACTTGGTTTGCGGTAGGACGGCTCAGGAGGGCCGTCCTACAGGGGGGCTTTTTCCTGCCGCTCGCCCAACTGCGCCTCAAGGGCGGCAGGGGCACGTGCCGATCCAGGGATGAAGGCCCATTCCCTGGAGGCGACCTGCCATGCCCGCCGCGCCCGTGCCTCAACCGCTTGCCGACGACTTGCAGGCCTTTCGCCACTACGTGCAGGCGGAGCGCGGCCTGGCGCACAACACCCTGCTCGCCTACGGCCGCGACCTCGCGCGCTACGCCGGCTGGGTCGCCGGGGGAGGCCTCGCCGACTACCTGGCGCCGACCTTGCTCGACCTGAGCCATTACCTCGAGTTTTTGCGCGCCGAGGCCCTGGCGCCGCCGAGCGTCGCCCGCCACCTCGTGGCGCTGAAGATGTTCTACCGCTTCCTGCGCCTGGAAGAGCGCACGACGCAGACGACCGTCGAACTGCTGAGTTCTCCTTCCCTCTGGGAACGGATACCGCAGGTGCTCAGCCCCGACGCGGTGACGCGGCTGCTGGAATCGCCGCGCGAAACGGATCGCTTTTATCTGCGAGACCGGGCACTGCTGGAGTTGCTCTATGCGACGGGGAGCCGGGCGTCGGAGGTAGTCGGGCTGAAGCTCAACGACCTGCACCTGGAGGGCGGTTTCTGCAAGTGTTTCGGCAAGGGCAGCAAGCAGCGCATGGTGCCGCTCGGCAAGCCGGCCATCGCGGCCATCCGGGCCTACCAGGAAGGGCTGCGCCCGCGGCTGGTGCAGTTCGCGCCGGAAGCGCCGTGGGTGTTCGTGAGCCGGGTGGGGCGGCAGTTGACGCGCGAGATGCTGTGGGTGCTGGTGAAGAAGTACGTGCGCCGCACGGGGCTCAACGCCAAGGTCAGCCCGCACACGCTGCGGCACAGTTTCGCGACGCACGTGCTGGCGGGCGGGGCCGACCTGCGCACGGTGCAGGAGCTGCTGGGCCACGCCAACATCCGCACCACGCAGATGTATACCCACGTCGATCGCGACCGCCTGCGGGCGATCCACCGGCAGTTTCACCCGCGCGGCAAGGACGAGGCGGGGCCCAAACGCTGAGCGGTTGGGACAGAATCGAGGCGAGCGGGGGGGGGCGGGGGCCGGGGCCCGGGGGGGGGGCGCGCGCGCCGGGGGCGCGCGGGCCGCGGGCGGGGGCCGCCGCGCGGCGCGGGGGGGCCGCGGGGGGCGGGGGGGGGGGCCCGGCCGGCACC
>JBBSEZ010000196.1:0-17409 GCA_038239195.1 Gemmatales bacterium | reverse complement strand
CAGCACCGTCATCTCCAGGCAGTGCTCCGTCAGCGCCTTCAGCGTCTTGCTCACCCGCGCGTCTTCGTGGGGCCCCTCGAAGTCGGCGAAGAACAAATACTCCGGCTTGGGCCCCCGCGCCGGGAACGACTCGATCCACGTCAGGTTGATCTTGCTCTGCTTGAACAGGTCGAGCGCCTCCACCAGCGAGCCGGGGTTGTGCGGCACCCGGAACATCACCGCCGTCTTGTCGCTCCCCGTCCGGCCCGCCTTGTGGTGCCCGATCACCGCGAACCGCGTCTCGTTGTGCGGCGAGTCCTCGATCTGCGCGAACAAGGTCCGCAGCCCGTAACGCACGGCCGCCTGCCGGCTCGCCACCGCCGCCGCCCCCGGCTCGCGCTGCGCCAGCTCCGCCGCCGTCGCCGTGCTCGACACGTCCTTGAGCAGCGCGTTGGGCATGTTCTTGCTCAGCCAGGTGCGGCACTGCGAGAGCGCCTGCGGCTTGCTGTAGATGCGCCGCACCTCCTGCGGCTCGCAGTTGGCCACCAGGTTGTGGTGGATCTGTAGCCGAACCTCCGAGGAGATCGTCAGGTGCCGCATCTGCATGAACATGTCCAGCGTGTCGGCGATCCGCCCGTCGGTCGAGTTCTCCACCGGCACGACGCCGAAATCGACGTGGTCGCGGTTGACCTCCTCGAAGACGGCCGCGATGCTCCCCACCGGCACCAGTTCGATCGATTGGCCGAAGCGCTCCACCGCGGCGAGGTGGCTAAAGCTGTATTCCGGGCCGAGATAGGCGACCTTGAGGACCTTTTGCAGGGCGCGGGCGCCGCTCATGATCTCGCGGTAGATGGCCCGGACGCACTCCGGGCCGAGGGGCCCCTTGGCCTTCTCGTTGGCCTGGAGGACGTTTTGCAGCACTTCCTCCTCGCGGGCCGGGGCGAAGGTGTCCTCGCCCTGCTCGGCCTTGGCCCGGCCGACCTCGGCCGCGATGCTGGCGCGCTCGTTGACCAGCTTCAGGATTTGCAGGTCGAGCTTGTCGATCTGGCCCCGCAGGGCCTGTAAGTTCTTGGCCGACAGGACCGTGGGTCGGGCGGCGCCCGGTGTGCCGCTCGCGGTGCTGTTGCCCTCGGCTTTTCGCGCCATGACGGATCTCGCTCAGGTGCCCCCGACCTTGTTGCAGTAATCTAGTCGCGGGGCCTCCGAGCGTCAACCATTTGCCACAACCTCAACAGCGCGATGCCTTTTCGCCGGACGTCACGCACACCCAGAAGGCGCCTTCCCGGCCTGCCAGCCTAATTCTGGTCATCGGTTCACCCGAGAACGGCAGTTCAGGGCCCCAAGCCACGCGAGGCAGACCCAGGGCGTTGGTGCCCGGCAACAGGGCCTTTAAGTTGCCCCCGAGCATGTTCGTCAGTTCACCTAACGCGTCGCGGACGTCGTCCGCGCTGACGGCCTCTGGCGGAAGGCCGAGCATCACGCCCGCCGCCTGCCGGGCAAGGTCGGCAGGGCAGCCCAGGCGCACCTCGACGGCGGAGGGGCCGTCGATGTTCACGATACCGATCAGGGCGTCGGGGGCGGCCTCGAAGGCGCCGTCCGCGTCGAGGGGCTGGACCTCCCAGCCCAGCACGGTCCCCCAGATGCTCTCCACCAGCGCGAACACATCGGTCCCGAGGGGCATTGCGTTCTCCTCTTTCGCGATCTGCGAGGCTGCACGAACTGGGACTGGGCCGGAAGGATGGAAAAGCCGCCCCCGCGAACTAGCGGGCTCGCAGGCGGTAGCAACTCACCCCGTCCACCGGGGCCCTCTCGTAGCCGTCATCGAGGTTCAGGGTGGTTTCGGCCCCACCCAAGAATAGGTAACCATCGGGACGCAGGGCCTGGCGCACGCGCGCCAGAATGCGCTTCTTGGTGGGGACGTCGAAGTAGATGAGCACGTTGCGCAGGAAAACCACGTCGAGTGCCGGCAAGGCCGGCCAGTCGCCGATCAGGTTGAGCTCCCGCAGTTCCAGCGCGCTGCGCAGGTCGTCCCGGATTTGCCAATCGAGGCCTCGGCGCTCGAAATATTTGATGAGGAAAGCCGCCGGCAATCCCCGGTTGACCTCGATCTGGTTGTAGCGCCCCTGGCGTGTCCTCTCGAGCATGGCCGTGCTCAAATCGCTGGCCAGGAGGCGCACGTCCCAGTCGGGCGGGACGCAGGCGTGCTCGCGCAGCAGCATGGCGATGCTATACGGCTCTTGCCCACTCGAACAGGCCGCGCACCAGATGCGCAGCGCCCGTTCGGGCCCCCGGCGGGCGACGAGGTCCGGCAGGACCGTCCGGCGCAAGGTCTCGAAGGGCCGACCGTCGCGGAAAAAAGAGGTCTCGTTGGTCGTCATCGCCTCGACGACCTGGCGGGCCAGCGGGCCGTTCGCCCCTCCGGCGAGCCGGGCCACCAGGGAGCTCACCGACTCGAGCCCTTCTCGGCGCGCCAGCGGCAGCAGGCGCGACTCGACCAGATACGCCTTGTCGTCGTCCAGTACGATGGCCGAGCGCTCCAGCACCAGGGCACGTACGACGCCGAGTTCCGCGAGGGTCAACGGCATGATTCTCTATTCGTCCTCATCCGAGGATCAAGTGGGACCGGCCCCGGCAAACCAGCCGGACCAGTTCGGCCCCAATGCGATCCGGGGGCAGGATCGCGTCCTGCAAGCCGGCCCGTGCCACGTGGCCCGGCATCCCCCACACGACGCTCGACGCCTCGTCCTGCACCAAAATCTGCCCCCCCGCCTGGCGCACGCACTCGCAGCCCTTGAGGCCGTCCTGGCCCATGCCCGTCAAGACGACGGCCAGCACGCCGGCGCCGTAAACCTCGACGGCCGACCGAAAGAGCACGTCGGCCGAAGGGCGACACGAGTTCTCCGGGGGGCCGAGGTGAGTCGTCAGCAAGGCCCCGTCCGCGCGGCGCTCGAGGGCCAGGTGGTGGCCGCCCGGGGCCAACCAGGCCTCGCCCGGGCGCAGGCGCTCGCCAGCACGGGCCTCGCGAACCAGCAGGGCCGAGTGCTTCCCCAGGCGCTCGGCGAGGAACTGCGGGAAGGGCGGGGGCATGTGCTGCACGATCAGCATCGGTACCGAGAAGGTGGGCGGCAGGGCGGACAGCACCGCCGACAGCGCGGCGGGCCCCCCGGTCGATGCCGCTACCACGATCACCTCTGCCCTGGGCAGGCTGGCCCGCGGGGCGGGGGTGAAGCGCTGCCCGCTCGCGACCAACTTGATGCGGTCGAGGAGCGGCTCGCGGGCTCGCAGGAATGCATCCGCCTGGGTGGGGGCGCCTTCCGGCAGGAAAAAACAGTCGGTGGCCCCCCGCGCCAGGGCGCTGGCCAAGACGGCCGACGCGGTTGGGGAGGGCCTTCGGACGAGCAACAGCGCCAGGGCCGGGCGGGCCTGCCGCAGGGCCGCCAGCGCCTCCAGGGCGTCCTTTTCCGGGACGTCAGCGCCGAGCAGTACCACGTCGGGGAAGGCGCGTTGCAGCTTGTCCACTGCCACCGCCGCACTGGGCGCGGTCGAAGCCACTTCCAGCCCGGGGGACTGGTCGATCAGGTCGGCGAGCGCCTGCCGGGCCACGACGCCTTCATCCAGGATCAGCACGCGGAGCTTGGGCATGTTCAGTGGGGGCTCGCCCCCACCAGGGCTAGTTTATCCTGGAGGGCCTCGGGGGTGAACGGCTTCATCACGTACTCGTCAGCGCCGGCCTCGAGGGCCTCGCGGACCTGCCCCACCTCGGTCTCGGTCGTGACCATGATGAGGCGGAGCCCCGCGTAGGCCGGGTTGGCCCGCACCGCCCGCACGAGCTCCAGGCCGTTCATCTCCGGCATGTTCCAGTCCACCAGCGCCACCGACGGGTTGTCCAGCGTGGCCAGGCGCTCCAGGGCCTCGCGCCCGTTCCCGGCCTCGCTGACCTCGAAACCCAGCTTCTTCAGGGCCTGGCCGAGGATCATCCGCATCGCCCGCGAATCGTCTACCACCAGCGCTTTCATCTCGCTCTCCCTTGAAGTTGTCGGGCGAGGCCGGCTCGCCTCGCCCGCCCCGTCGTTCGGCCCTCGCCCAGCTCAGTGGGCCCCGTTGCTCTCGGAGGCGAGCCCGGCCAGCGTTCGCGCCGGCACGCGGCCGACCCAGCCACCGCCCGCCGCCTTGTCCGCGTCCACCGGGCGCTCGTGCCGGAACTGCCCGAGTAACTGCTTCAGGTCTGTCGCCATCCCCGCCAGTTCCTGGGCCGCCCGGTCGGTCTGCGCCGCCCCTTCCGTGGTGCCGCGCGCGGCGTGCGCCACCGCGGCGATGTTCTTGGCGATACTGGCGCTGCCCTTGGCGGCCTCGCCGACGTTGCGGCCGATCTCGGCCGTCGTCGCTGTCTGCTCTTCGACGGCGCTGGCGATGGTGTTTTGGAAGTCGCTGATCTGGTGGATCAGGGCGCTGATCTGCGCGATCGCCTCCACCGTCCCCTGGGTGTCGGCGCAGATGGCCTCGATCTTCCGGCTGATGTCCTCGGTGGCCCGCGCGGTTTCCTTGGCCAGCTCTTTGACCTCGTTGGCGACCACGGCGAAGCCCTTGCCCGCCTCGCCGGCGCGGGCGGCCTCGATCGTCGCGTTCAGCGCCAGCAGGTTGGTCTGCTGCGCGATCGACGTGATGACCTTGATGATCTTGCCGATCCCGGCGCTCGACTCCCCGAGCTTGCCGACGGTGAGGTTGGTCGCCTCGGCCACGCGGACCGCGGTGCTGGCCATGCGCGCCGCCTCGCTGGCGTTTCGGGCGATCTCCTGGATGCTGGCCCGCATTTCGCCGGCGCCTGCCGCCACCGTCTGGACGCTGGCGCTGACCTCCTCGGCGGCGGCCGAGGCGGCGTTCGCCTGCTCCGCCGTCTCCTCGGCGTTGCCGTTCATCTCCTTGCTCAGGCCCGACAGGTCGCCCGACGCCCGAGCCAGGTGCTGGGCGTTCTGCGCGATGGAGGCCAGGCTGTTCCGCATGGCTTCGACCGCCCGGTTCAGGGCGGCCCCCATGCGCCCGAACTCGTCGTCGGCCCTCACCTCGACCTGGCGCGTCAGGTCGCCGGCGCCGACCCCTTCGAGCACGCCCATGACCTCGCGCACCGGCTTGAGGATCAGCCGCGCCAGCAGCAGCGTCAGCACCAGCGCCACGACGGTCAGCCCCCCGCCCGTCAGTGCCAGGATGAGCTGCCCCTGGCGCGCGGAGTTGACGATCCGCCGCTCCGCCTGCGACGCCTCCTCCTCGGACACGGTGACGCCGATGAGCCAGTCCCACGGCTTGAAATACATGAAGCGTGCCCGCATGGCCTGCTTCTCCGCGCCGTCCGCGCCGGCACGCAGGTAGCGGTATTCCATGAGCTCCCCCGCGCCGAGTTGGGCGCTGCGCCGGGCCATCTCCTCCAGGGCCTTCTGCTCCTCGGGGCCGGCAACCTGCCGGTCGCCGGGCGGGACGACGTAGTTCCCCTTGGTGTCGAGCACGAAGGCCCGCCCGTGGGTGCCGACGCGGACGTTGAGGATGGCCTTACGCAAGCCCGTCACGCTCTCGAGCGGGACGCCGACGTAGAGACAGGCGACCAGCCTCCCGTCCTGCTGCACCGGCTGGTAGGCCGTCTCGTACCAGGCGTTGACGACGTAGGCCCGCCCGCGGTACGTCTCGCCGCGCAGCAGGGCGGCCACCACGGGGTTGGGCGACCCGTCGGGGTTGACGCGCGGGATGAACGTGCCGAGGGCCCGCTTCTTGTCCAGCGTGCGGATGTTGGTGCAGACGCGAAGCATGTCGCCCTCGTCGTTGAGGCGCTGGAAGATGGTGCAGGTCTCCCCCGTCAGCCGGTAGACCTCATCGACCAGAGGGCAGGGCACGGCGAACTCGCGGGCCTGCCCCAGCCAGTCCTTGCCCAGCAGCATCTTGGGCAGGACCGCCGAAACCGACTGGCCGCTCAGTTGGTTGACCGCGGTCCACGCCACTTTCTCCTCGGGGGAGAAGCGGAACCCTCCCGCGTCGCGCACCAGCTTGTCGGCCACCTTGAGAGTGGCGTCCACGGTGTGCTGCTGGCTCTCGTGCTGAGTGGCGCACAGCGCATAGATGCCGCGCACGTTGTCGTCCTGCACCTGCGAGCTCAGCGCCAAACATTCCTGGGCCGCCTCAGCACTCGCGCGTCGCGCCTGGAGCAGGACGACGCCCAGCAGGACGGCGAAGAACGCGAAGCAGAGCCCGGCCAGGCCAAGCAACTTGGCCCGCAACGACAGTCGCCTCAGCATCATGGGGTTCCCTTCAGTTCCCGGGCCGCGGGGCCTCGGGCGAGCCCGGCGCGGCCGCTTCCGCGGCCCGCGCCAGGGCGCTGTCCACATCGAGCAAGAACAGGAGCCGGCCTTCGAGCTTGTAGGCCCCCCGAATCAGTCGGCGTCGGGGCCCGACCAGCGTCTCGGGGGGCGCCTCGAAGGCGCCGGCCGCCGCCTGGAGCACGTCCCCGATCTTGTCCACCAGCAGGCTCACGGCGGCACCGTCGCTTCGCACCACGACGTTCAGCAGGCCCTCCCCGTCGCACGGGGGCAGTTCCAGACAAACGCGCAGGTCGATTGCGGGCACGATCTGGCCGCGCAGGTTGAGCAGCCCGCGGATGGACGGCGGCGCGAGGGGCACCCGCGTCATCTCGCGGCGGCACAGCACCTCCTGGACGTGGCTCACCTCGACGCCCAGCAGCAGGCCGCCGACGGAAAAGGTGCAGACCTGTTGCGGGCCCGTCATGTTGTGCTCCCCCCGCCAACCCCTTCCAGGGCGGCGGACACGTCGATCACGTCGGTGACGCGATCCTGGATCACCGCACGTCCCCACCCGCTCCACCTCGGCGGCCCCTTCGAGGATGTCGAGGACCGCCTCGACCACCAGGCCGACGGAGCGCCCCCCGGCGGCACAGACGACCACCTGCAAGGGCCCTTCCTGCCGGCCCGCGAGGCGCACGAGAGGGAGGAGCCTGCCGCGCTGCTGCACGACTTCGCGGCCGCCAGCCCACTCCACCGCGCTCGAGGCTACCTCCTCCAGGCGGTCCACGGTCTCCAGCGGCACGGCCAGGCGCCGGCCCTTTTCGCCCACCACGACAAGCAACGGCCGGCGCGGCGGCGCTGTCAGCGACGCCGCGGAGAGGGCGGGCGGCTCGGCCGGGCGGTTCCGCGCCTCGGAGACGAGGCCCGCCGCGCGGGCGACCCCCAGCGTGTCGAGGATCAGTGCCACTTTGCCGTCGCCCAGGATGGTGGAGCCCGCGAAGTGCGTCGCGCCCTTGAGCAACTTGCTCAGCGGCTTGACCACGATTTCTTCGGTGTCGTTGACGCCTTCGACGATGAGCCCGAAGGGCCTTCCGTCCGCCTCCAGGACCACGATGTGGACGGCACTGTCTCCCGGCGGGGGGGCGAGCCGGAGCTCGCGGTGAAGGTGAACCAGAGGCAGCAAGCTCCCGCGCAGCCGGTAGACCAGGGCGCCGTGGAAGTCTTCGATCGATTGCCGGGCCAACTCGCCATCCAGGCGCACGAGCTCGATCAGGTTGACCTGCGGGATGGCGAAGCGCTCGCCCCCGCTGGTGACCAGCAGGGCCGGCACAATGGCCAGGGTGAGCGGGACTTTGATCTTCACCGCGGTGCCGTGGCCCGGCCAGCTCTCCAGTTCGACGGTGCCCCCGATCCTCTCGATGTTGGTCTTGACCACGTCCATGCCGACGCCGCGCCCCGAGACGCTCGTCACGCGCTCCGCGGTGGAGAAGCCCGGCGCGAAGACGAGCTGGAGCAGCTCCTGCTCGCTCTGGCGCTCCGCCTGCTCCGCGGAGATCAGGCCGCGCGCCAGCGCCTTCTCGCGAACCCGCGCGCCGTCAATCCCGCCGCCATCGTCGCGGGCCTCGATGTGGACCTGCCCCCCCGCGTGGTAAGCGCGAAGGAGGAGGCGGCCCTCGGCGGGCTTGCCGCGCGCCGCCCGCACCTCGGGGGCCTCGATGCCGTGATCCACCGCGTTGCGCACCAGGTGAGTGAGCGGGCCCTTGATCGCCTCCAGGACGGTACGGTCCACTTCCGTCTCCTCGCCCTCGAGGTCGAGGCGCACGTTCTTGCCGCACGCCAGCGCCACGTCGCGCACCAGGCGAGGCAGAGTCTTGCCCACGGTCCCGATCGGCTGCATCCGCGTCTTCATGACGCCCTCTTGCAAATCGGTGGTGATCCGATCGAGGCGCTGCGCGCTGTTGAGAAAATCGGCGCCCTCGCGGGGCCCGGTCGATTGCAGGATCTGGTTGCGCACGAGCACCAGTTCGCCCACCAGGGTCATGAGGCGGTCGAGAAGCCCGACGTCGACGCGGATGGTCGATTCGGCTACCCCTCCCCCCAGCCCCGGCTCGGGCGCTTCCTGTCCGGCGACGCCGGCCGACGGCCCGGCGCCGTCCACTGTGGGCTGGGGCACCGATTGCCCCACGGGGGCCGGCTCGGCCGTGTGCAGCTGGGTGATGTGCGCGATGAGAGCGGCGTGGTCGTTGTCGCCTTCCGTGCCGCTGGCCTCGATGCGGGCGAGCATCGCGCGGACGGCATCGACCAGGGCGAGCAGCGCGCTGGTCCGCTTCGGGTCGAGACGCAGTTTCCCGTCGCGCAGGCGGCTGAGCAGCCCCTCGCCGGCGTGGGTCAGGGCGCCGAGCCGGTCGTAGCCGAGAAACCCGCAGGTTCCCTTGATGGTGTGAATGGTGCGGAAGATGCTCGCGAGCTTTTCGCGATCGTCGGGGGCCTTCTCCAGCGCGACGAGGTCGCGGTCGAGCTGGTCGAGGTTTTCGTGGCTCTCGACCAGGAACTCCTGGACCACGCTGTCGAGTTCGCTCATGCTCGCGGTCTCGTGCTGGTTCCTGCGGGGGCATAACCCCTGTCGTCTGGCCTTTCGCGCCGCTGCAAAAGGGGACGGGGAGGGGACAACGAACTGTAGGCCACAAATTGTGGCCGTGGCGGATTTTGCCGTTCCTGTCTGCCGCGAGCTCTCCGGCGGGCCCTGAATGGGCGGGGCCCGCCGGGGGGCGCCGTTGAGACCACGCGAGAAAATCGAGGCGTCGGCAGAACCGCGTTGTCGAGTCAGGGAGGATTTCTTTCTTTCTCGGGCCCTGGCATGTCCGCCTCGATTCAGGTCGTGCTAGAGTTCGCCCGTTGTGGGAGGGTTGGCGGCCGGCGCTGCCTCCCGCGGAAGGATTGTTCTCTGAGGGGGGCCCACCACGTGAACGCATTGCAACTCGAACGTCCGGGCCCGGCCGACGAGCTCGACCGCAAGGCGATCCTGAACGTCGTTGGCGGCCACGTCCCGCTTTTGCACGAGATCATCGACATCTTCGTGAGCGAGCGGGCGCAGTCCCTGGAAGAGGTCGAGAGCGCCCTGCGCGCGCGCCACCCGGAGCGCCTGCGCCTGGCCGCTCACGCCTTGCACGGCACGGCGGGGAACTTCCGGCACCGCCCGAGTTGCACGGCGGCGCGGGCCCTGGAAGAGATGGGGCGCGACCGCAACCTGGCCGGGGCGGAGGAAGCGTTCGTCGCGCTGACCGACGCCCTCGCCCAGTTGGAACTGGCCCTGCTCGACCTCAAGTCGCGGACGAGCTACTGAACAAGGAGAGAGCAAGCGTGTCTTCCGTAATCGACTTCACCCCGAGCGCTCCGACCGCCCTCGACCTGACGGCCCCCGAGGCAGCGCCCCCAACGTCGGGCGGCGTGGCCCTGGTCGTGGACGACGCCCCGATCGACCGCCGCATTGCGATGGCCCTGGTGGAGCGCGCCACCGGGCTGAAAGTGGTGAGCGCCGCCAACGGGCTGGAGGCGCTGGCGGTGATGAAGCGCGAGACGGTCAGCGTGGTGCTGACCGACTTGCAGATGCCGCGCATGGACGGCCTGGAGTTGGTGGAAGCGCTGCGCGTCGATTATCCGGGCGTGCCGGTGATCCTGATGACGGCCCTCGGCAGCGAGGAGATCGCCATCGAGGCGCTGCGCAGCGGGGCCTCCAGCTACGTGCCCAAGCGCAACCTCGAGCGGGAGCTCCCCGGCGTGCTCCACTCGGTGCTCGCGGCCTCCAAGGTCGATCGCCGCCGGGAGAAGTTCCTGGAGTGCGTCACGCGGTTCGACTGCCACTTCGTGCTGGACAACGACCCCGCCCTGATGCCCCTGCTGGTCAGCCATTTGCAGGAGCACTTGCTGCGCATGGGGCTGTGCAACGCCAACGGCAAGATCCGCATCGGCGTGGCCCTCGAAGAGGCCGTGCTCAACGGCCTGTACCACGGCAACCTCGAGGTCAGCTCGGAGCTGCGCCGGGATGGGGGCGAGGCGTTTCAGGAGCTCGCCGCCGAGCGCCGGCACCAGGCGCCCTATCGGGACCGGCGCCTGCACGTCCACGCTCAGATCGGGCCGGACGGGGCCGTCTTCGTTATCCGCGACGAGGGCCCGGGGTTCGACCCGAGCAAGCTGCCCGACCCGACCGACCCGGAGAACTTGCTGAAGCCGAGCGGGCGCGGGCTGCTGCTGATCCGGACGTTCATGAGCGAGGTACGGCACAACGCGTCGGGGAACGAGATCACGCTGGTGAAGCGGCGGGCTTGAAACGGTTCGCAGCGGTTTCTGCGTCCCGCCGTTCTCTCCGCCAGCGCCTTCGGGTAAGATCGAAGGCGCCCTTGCCGGTAGAGAGAACACCCATGCGCCGATTCGTGCCGCTGCTCGCGTTCGCCATTCTGTCGCTGGGCTTCGCGCCGGCCCCTCTCCCGAGGCCCCCCGCCTGGCTGAAAGACTACCGGAAGGCCGACCCGCGCGGCCGGGAAGCGTTGCTGAGTGCCTGGCTGGCCGAGGGGGGCAACGCCCTTGATCTGCTGCACGATTGCCCGCCAGAGCAACGGGACGCCGCGAAAGAGGTGCTGGCGGAACTGTGGCGCAGCAATCGCTTGCCGCCACGGGCCAAAGCCGCGACCGTCAAGGCCTTCGTGTCGATGCGCCTGGTCGAACGGCCCGCCTGGGACGCGGTCCGCGGCCATCGAGAACTGGTGATTCGGGTCGATCGCCAGTTCGCCTTCCCCAAGGGCACCTGGGTGCGCTGGAGCTCCAGCATCGAGATCGGCGGCCGGCCACGGCGGCTCGATCCCGCCTCGTGGTCCACCCGCGATTGGGAAGGGGCCGGCCCGCTGGACGTTGGGGGCCTCGGCAGTTGGGGCCATTTCGGGGCCCCTTCCGCCGAGGCGGTCATCGAGGCCTGGGAGCCCGACCCCGACAGGCCGGGGAAGGACCTGTGGAGGCACCGCTGGTCGGTCGGGCCAACCCGATTGGGCTTCCTCCCGCGGCCTCGATGAACGGCGCGGGCCCCCGACCTGGTCGGCGTCTCGTATGACGGGATCGCAGGCGACGAACAACGCGGTCGGTGTCCGGTCGTCCTTGGTGGGGCCCTCCGATGGCGGACGAATGGTACTACATGCACCAGGGGCGGCAAGCGGGCCCGATCTCTCTGGAGCAATTGAAGCAACTTGTGGCGGCAGGGCAACTCCGGGAGTCGGACGAGGTCTGGAAACAAGGCACGCCGGATTGGAGGCTGATCCGTACCGTTCCAGAGCTCGCCGGCGCATCGCGGACGGGGGACGATGCGGCACGCATGGCCCTTCAGGACCGTCCGAAGACTGCCCCTCCCCCTGACTCGACCCCGGCCCCCGCGCAGGGTGAGGCCACTCCGCCCTCGATGATCCTGGACGGTCTCGTGAAGTTCGCGGGCCGATCCGGCGAATACCTGGTTCTCCTCGGCGATGGGGGCCTGGTCGCAACCCCTCTCGCAAACGGCAATGTTTCGTCCCGCTCGGCCGCTTTCTCGGTCCCCTGGTCAGAGATCGATTCGGCAGAGCAGAGGTACGGGTTTGCATTTTGGGGGATCATCTTTCATCACGCGCCATCCGGCGAGCGCCTTGAAGTGTGGGTTCTCTACGAACACCTGCCCCCGACGGCATTTCTGAGGATCGAACAAGCGTTTTCCGCTCGTGTCCGCTTTCACGCCCGACCTATACCCATCTGGAAGATCGTAACGCTGCCGCTCGTCCTGATCGGGCTTCTCATGGCGGGCGGCATCTGGTTCTATCGGAGCGTCGCGCGGGCGGAGGCGGTCGGGGAGCTCGGCGGGGCGCCTCAGTTCATTGTGGCTTTTGGCTCCGCCGGGGTCGTGGCATGTTGTTCGCTCCCCGTGCTCGCCTGTCTGGCGTATGCCGTTTGGCTCATCAGGCGTGTTCACCGGCGTGCATGAGAGAACGCTCGAGGTGAACGGCCTTCCGGCGGTCCCCCGGGGCTCTCCAGGTCTGCACGCTTGTCACACGCGGCTCGTTCACGGCCATGGATGGCCGGCTCGGTCTCCAGAAAGACGGCGGGCCCCGCCGCTCGCTGGCAGGGGCCGTCCTCGTCAATCGGTTGCCTGGAGGCCCGCTCCTCAGAAGATGGGCAACGCCGGGAAGTTGCCCTTGAGCACCGCCCGCGTGTCCTCGAAGCCCATCCACTTCGACAGCATCGTCGCGTAGACCGACCGGAAGTCGGTGGTCATCTTCAGGTTCCCCGCGTCCAGGTCGGTCAGGCTCGGGTGCCGCCCGTAGAAGCCGCCCTTCACCTTGTTGCCCAGCACGAACATCGGCGTCGCCGTCCCGTGGTCGGTCCCCTTGCTGGCGTTCTCGCCCACCCGCCGGCCGAACTCCGTGAACGCCATCACCGCCACGTCGTCGGCCCGCCCGATCCGCTGCAAGTCCTCGACGAAGCCGCGCAGCGCGTCGGACAGGTAGGTGAGCAGCAGCCCCTGCAACCCTTGCTGCGCGGCGTGCGTGTCGTACCCGCCCATGCTCACGTAGTAGATCCGCGTCGGCATCTTCGCGGCGATCATGGCCGCCACCTTCTTCAGGTCGAGCGTCAGCTCGTTATCGCTGCCGTAGTCCACCCGCGTCCGGTACTCCGCGCACGCGCTAACGCGTTCGGCGAGCTAGCCCCACGCGGCCTCGCACGGAGGGCCGACGAAACCACGCTTGCCGTCGTGGGTACAATCGAAGGAACAGATCGGAAGAGCGAAGGCTGCCACGGGAGGACGCATGTACACAACATCGACGAGGCTGCTCTTGAACCTGCTTCGGGGCGATAAACTGGCCGCCGAGGAGTTCGCGGCCCTGTACCTGCCCTTGCTCGCTCGCTGGGCGCACCGACGCGGAGCGCAGCACGCGGACGCCGACGACATCGCCCAAGATATCGTCATGCGGCTGTTGCGGGCTCCCAGCGCCTACAACAGAGAGGTGGGCTCGTTCCGCGGATACCTGTCCGTCGCGGTGAGACGTGCCGTCATCGACAGCATGCGGAAGCGGAAGCAGGCACGGCAGGCCGCCGCGTCGGATGAGCAGTTGGCGGGGGTGGCGACCGAGGACGAGATCGAGGCACTGGAGGAGATCGAGCATCGCCGTGTTCTGCGGAAATTCGCTGAGGATGCGGTCCTCCCGACGGTGGGGTTGCAGACGCAGGAAGTCTATCGGCGCCGCGTGAACGGCGAGAAATCGGGCCTCATCGCCAAGGCCCTTGGCATAGACCGCAATGCGGTCTATCAAGCGTATCACCGAGTCGTGGTCGAGATGAGGAGGGTGATCGAGGGGCTGGAAAAGTGACGAATTTTAGGATCGCCGCAAAAGAACCTCGTGAGGCGGACCGTAGGTAAGGTGAGGGCCGAGGAGCCGCTCCGGCTCCTGGCTCGGGACCAACGGAGACGACCCGATGAAGAGCTGGACCGTCAAACTGCTGTGCGCCGCCGCGCCGTGCCTGCTGGCCGGGCTGGTGGTCTACGGGGCCGCCAATCCCCCCGCCGTTGCCGTGCCCGTCGAGAAGCCCAAGCCCGATGAGAAGGCTCCTGAACAGCGGGGCAGTTCGGAGGCGGTGAAGCAGACGTCGATCACCTTCAACGACGACGTCACCGGCCGCCCCGTGGCGATCTTCGAGAGCATCCACGAGCCGAAACGCTACTACATCAGCCCGCTGACGCACGTCATCCCGTGGGCCCACGACAAGAAGTACGCCTGCCGCAAGGCGGATGGCGGGTGGCAGTATTCGTTCAAGGTCGTCTGGCAGCATGACGGCCTGGAGAAGCAGGCCCGTGCGGCGCTGGTGCGTCACAAGATCCACAGCGAGGCCATCTCGCCGATGGTGGTGTCCGTGGTGCGGTTCACGCCCGACGTGTCCGGCGTCTCCGCCGTCGAACTGGGCGAGATCGGCACGCGCCTTCATCTCGGCCTGACCCCCGGCGTCGTCACCTTCAAGGTGCCGGAAGGGAGCAACGCCAACTTCAAGGCCCAAGCCGACTCGGAGGCGGGCCTTCGGATCACCGCGAAGGTGTACTACAACGCCATCGACCTGCGTCAGGCATCCGTGGAGTTGAGCGCGGAGGACATCCAGAAGACGGAGAGCTTCAAAGATGCCTTCACGAAGGGGCGCCAGTACGTCAACGCTGCCCAGATCAACAAGATCTTCAAGGATTGCTCGCGCCACGCCCAATTCCGCGACTACGCCGATGACTCCGAGCTCGCCGAGGCCCTGAGCAACATGAGCGAGGACTTCTTCGCCAAGCTCCTCTCGAAGACGGGAGAGCGGCACATCCGCACCATCGCGGAGGCCGAGAAGTTGAACGAGGACGTCCTCAAGGGCACCGGCATCTCCCCGAAGGACTACCAGCCGATCGTGACGATGTACAAATTCCTCGACGAGACCAAGAACGTCAACGACTTCAAGACCGCCAACCAGAAAGCCAGAGAGGTCGTGAAGTCCAGTGGCACCAAGGCCGGGCTGAACCTGGGCGTCTCCTACGGTCCCTTCTCCATCGGCCTCGGCGCGTCCAAAACGTGGGGGCGGATGGACAAGGAGATGTTCGCCAGCCAGGAGGAGTACGTCGCCTTCCGGTCCGAGTACGGCCGGAAGGAAGGCGATGCCCCGCTCATCGTCGGCCGGGGGCTGAAGCTCGTCGAGACGGCCACCCTGCGCAACAACATCAGCCTGGCCGCCAGCCGCGTGGTCCTGCGGCCCCTCAGGAAGGCGGGGTCGATCACCGTGGAGAACGCCACCGGCAAGGATCGCCTCGAAGAGAAGACGAAGCTGGTGGCCAAAAAGGCGGAACTGGAGAAGAAGCTGGTTAGGATCAACAAGCAGCTCACTTCCCTGACGGCCCAGGTCAAGCAGGCCGGCACCGACCAGAGGAACCTCCTCAAGGGGATTCACGAGGTTCAGTTCCCGGCTCGGTTGCTTGCCCACGGCAACCTGAATCACGACGGGGCGTTGAATAACGCCGGGCACCCTGGCAAGGAAGAGCGTGACCGGAACATGGTTCTGGATACGAGCAAGGCCCAGGTCACCCAGACGAAGATCGACAACGACGTCACCAGGCTGTTTGACTCGTTCAAGGGCAATACCAGCGACATGACCACGGCTGAAAAGCTCCTGGGCGAATTTGCCACCACCCAGGCCGCCCTCGACAAGGTTCGCGACCAGCTGGCCCGCCGCCTCTGGTGATCGGCAAATGGCACTTGCCCGGCCGGGAAGCCCCCGGCCGGGTTCTCTCGTTGAAGGGACTGCCCTCGTGTCTACCCCACCAACAACGACCCAGCTCCGGCGCTATTTGGATGGTCTTCCGTCCCCCGAGGTGGAGCAGTGGCTGGCATCAGACCCTCTCGCTGCTGCTGCCGCACTCGATGCCTTGCCCATCGAGAACGCCTACAGCCCTATCCCCGTCGCCTCGCCTCCCGCCGTGGCCGAGCTGATGGAGCGGTTGCGCCCCGCCGGCGAGTGCGAGCAGAATCGCGACCAGCCTCCGGCAGCGATTGGCAACTATCGGGTCGTCCGCGAACTGGGGCGCGGCGGGATGGGCGTCGTATACCTCGCAGAAGACCCCCTCCTGCTGCGGCCGGTCTGCGTGAAGGTGGTGAAGCCCGAGTTGGCCGCCGATCCCGTTTTCCGCCAGCAATTCCTCAAGGAGTGCCAGTTCGTTGCCGGTTCCCCCTCGAACCATGTCGTGATCGTCTACGGCGCGGAAGAGAGCGAAGCGGGGCTGTTTCTGGTGATGGAGCACCTGCATGGGATGAACTTGGAGGACTGGCTCTGCTCGCACCTCGGCCGTTGCGGGGAGGCCGATGTCTGGCGCGTGGCCGAGCAGGTGTTGGCCGGGTTGTCGCACATCCATCAATCAGGGTTCGTTCACCGTGACGTCAAGCCCGCCAACCTCTGGCTCGAAAGAACCGAGCGACGAGTCAAGATCCTCGATTTTGGGGTGGCCGCCAGTGCCGCCGGCTACCTCCGTGCCGGAACGGGAACGCGTGGATACATGGCTCCTGAACCGGACCAAGATCGACGTGCCGACTTCTACAGCCTCGGGGCCGTGCTGTACCGCATGGTCACGGGGCAGCCCCCCACAGTTCCGCTGGCCGAGGTGCCGGACCACCTGGGCGGGCTGACGCCAGCGTGCAGACGCTTCATCCTCCGGTTGCTCTCCCCGAATCCCGCTGACCGGCCGAATGACGCTGCTGGCGCGCTGGCCGAGTTGCACGTTGCCAAGCAGGCCGAGTTGTATGCTACCAAGCAGGAAGCCGACCGGGCTGCGGCCGAGTTGCACGCTACCAAGCAGCAAGGGGAGCGGGCGGCGGCCGATGCCAGGACGAACGCCAGCAAGTGGGGCTGGATCGTGGTGGCCCTGTCGGCCTGTCTGGGGGTGGTCGCGGTCGGTTGGGCGCTGGACAAGGTGGCCGCCGCCCGGCAGGCGTCAGCTCGTGCGGAGCTTCTCGAAGAGATTCGGAAGACGGACGTGGAACTCAGTCATGGGGCCCAGCAACTCGACCAGGCACGAGATGCCCTGGACAGGGCTCGTCAGGTCAAATGGGATGGCAAGGACGGTCCCGACCCTGCCGAAATCGAGAAGTTCACCCACGAACTCATGCTGTACAACAACATTCAAGCCAAGGTGATCCAGTCGGCGGCGAGGAGGAGGGAACTGCTCAAACAACTCGAGGCAGTAGGCGAGCGTTAGATGAGGGATGAGGGACTCGTTTCGTGGCAGAGGGCCTGGCATTGCCCTTTGGAAAAGGCAAAGTGGTCCTCACCCGCCGCCCCAAGTGGCGGCAACGCCGCCGCAAACTCGACGGCGAACAGGAGGCTACCCGATCACCCTGGCCTGTAGCAAGCCGCGACTTCGGGCGAAGGCACTGACCCATCCCCTTGCTCGCCGAGAAGTGGGTCGAACTGGAAACGTGCATCGCATCCGCGGGCGCACGACACTATTAGATAAACTTAATCCGGTATTGACTTGGTGGCCGAAGCGAGGCGGGGGGCCTGTCGGCGGCGGGGCCGCGGGCGGGGGGCGGCCTGGGGGCGCGTGCGGCGGCGGTAGGTGCGCTGGCCGGTG
>JBBSEZ010000195.1:0-17423 GCA_038239195.1 Gemmatales bacterium | reverse complement strand
CGCCTTGCGCAGGGCGCTCTCCAACTCCGCGTCGTCGCCGCTCATGCCGTACAGTTCGGCCAGCGCCAGCGTCGTCAGCCCGTGCTCGTACATGGTGCCGCCCAGCGAGAGGTAGCCCTCGCGGCCCGGCACCTTGCTCGACGTGCTGACGATGAAGCGCTGGCCCCGCGTCAGGACGCCCGGCTTGACCCGCCCGCCCTCGATGGTGTCCCCGTACTTGCCGCGCCCCGGCACGTGGCCGCGCGAGAGGAACGCCAGCACCGCCAGGGCGTTCATGGCGTTGTTGTTCGCCTGCCAGGCGCCGTCGTGCGGCCCGCCGTCCTTGTCCTTGATCTGCACCTTCTCCAGGTAGTCGAGGGCCTTGTCGGTGGCAGCGTTGACGCGCTCGACGACCTTGAGCTCCGTCAGCGGCCGTTCCGGCGCCTGGGCCTTCGGGGCCAGGCCTTTCGGCGCACCCTTTGGGGCCTCAGGGCCCGGCTGGGCGCGCGCCGTCAGGAACAGGGCCAGCCCGGTCCCCGCGGTCAGGGCCAGCAGGGTCGGGAAGCGATAGCGGGAGGTGGTGTGGAAGAGGTTCATGACAGCCCCATCAGGCGACGAAGTCCCACGTCCAGCGTGTAGAGCACGATCAAGATGGCCAATGTCCGCCACCCATCCCACAGCGTTTGCTCGTAGGGGTAGGAGTAGAAGGTCGGCTCGCCCTTGAACTGCTTTTCGAGCGAGGCCAGGTCGGGGAGCTCGACCATCTGCCCGTTCGCCGTGATGGCGAGTTGCTCCAGTTCCTGCCGATTTACCATCGGCTGGCGCAGCTCCTCCGACGAGGGGCTCACGCGCAGCCTCGCCTCCACCGGCTCCTTCTGCCCCTCCGCCGCGTAGGTCAGCCGATACTCGCCCGCCAACGCCGGGGTGAACTTGCCCACGTAGCGGCCCTTGACGGTTGGGTCGGCGCTCAGCTCGACCTTCTCCGGTGGGCCCCCGCCCTTGACCTGCACGTTCTGGGTCGTGGCGGTGAGCGGCGCGCCGTTGGCGCCGAAGGCCATCACCTCGACCTCCGCCTGCTCGCCGGGCTGGGCGCGCACGGGACGGACCTCGATCCAGCTTTTCTTGCCGCTCTTGGCGTCGCGCCGGGCCGCGAAGCGCGTCGCCTGCCCCCAGAAGCGATAGAAGAAGCGGTCGCCGACGTTCTGGCGCCACAGCCAGGTCGAGTCGGTGCCGACGAACATCACCCGCCCCCGTCCCGCGTAGTGGTGCGCGATCAGCGGCACCTTGCCGTAGGCCGTCTCAATCGGGTTCCACGCCAGCACCGTCGCCCCGGGCGAGGGCCGCTCGGCGGCGGCGCTCCAGTAGAAGCGCGGCAGGTTGGCCCAGGCGATGGCGTTGCGCCCGGGGTCGTCGTAGAAGCGCATCGCCTCGTGAATCGACCCCTCGGGGGCGAGGTCGATGCGGAACGACGGGATGCCGCGCGGGTAGCGCCCCGGCACGCCCGGCCGAACGCGCACCGGCAGGAGGTCGAGCAACCGTTCGTCGTACTTGTGCGGCATGCTCAACGGCCCGGCCTCGACGATCAGCCCCACGCCGCGCTCGCGCACCGCCTTGCCCAGCAGTTCGATGAACGCCCCGTCGAGCAACCGCGGCGACACGTCGCCGAGAATGATGGTGTTGTACTCGGCGAGCTTGTCGAGGGTGCGCGGCAGGGCGAGGGCGCGCTTCTCCTTCGGCCCCCGGCGCCACTCGGCTTCGAGGACGACGTCGATCTCGGTCGGTGGCCGGCCGCCCAGCCCGAGCCCGCCGAGGCCGTTGTCGCGCAGCATGGAGTTCTTGATGAAGCGGAAGTCCCAGCGCGGCAGCCCCTCGATGTAGAGCACCTTCAGCCGCTCGTCGCTGACGCGCACGAAGGCGGTGTCGGTGTTGTTGGCGTGCAGATACTTCGGCTCGCCTTCCTGCGGCGGGACGTGGACCGTGAGGTAATGCGCCCCCGGCTTGGTCGCCTTGAACGTCAGCTCGACCTGTTGCTGCTCGTTGCTCCGCAGGACGAGCTTCTTCTTCTGGCGCAGCTTGTCGCCGTCCTTCAGCTCGACGTCCACCGGCTGGCCGTCGAACCCGTTCGACTCGATGGTGACGTTGACGCGCGCCGTGTCGCCCACGGTGACGAGGCTGGTCGCGAACAGATCGACGATGGCAATGTCCTTGGGACGCTTCGACGAGCCCACGGGCACGGTGAACAGCGGCGTCCCCGCCTTGCTCGCCGCCAGCGCCGCATCTCCCGGGCTGCGCCCCCCCGTGTTCTGCCCATCGGTCAGCACGACGATCCCGCCGATCATCGGCCCGCCGCCCCCGCTCATCCGCACGCGGTTGGCCTTGTTCTTCCCCGGGTCGAGGTCCGGCAGGTTGGCGCCGGGCCGGCGCGCCGCCTCTTCGAGGATGCGCCCGATGGCATCGCCGAGGTGGGTCGCATGAGAGCCCGGCGTTCCCGGCGGAGGAGGCTCGGGGAGCTTGCCCTTGGCGGGATCGACGCCGAGGCGCTTGAGGTCGCGGGCGAAGGAGTAATACTGCACGTCGTACTTCTTGCTCAGTTCCTTGAGGAACGGCTGCGCACTGGTCTCGAAGACGGCATGGGCCAACTTGGCCCGGCTCATCTGGTTGAGCGCGCGGCGCGTCGGCCCGTCCAGCGTGCTGCCCGAGGCGCGGTAGCCCGCGGCGGCCGCGATCTTCGTCATCTCGTCCGGCGACTCGAAGGGCCCGGCGGGGAGTTGGAGCATGCTCTGCGAGTGGTCGAAGACGACGGCGACGACGGGCTTCTGCTCTTCGGTGTAAACGACCTTGAGCACGGGGCTGCCGATCACCCACACCAACAGCGCCAGGATGAGCACGCGCGTCAGCGTCAGCGTGAGCCGCAGGCCGGTCGGGACGGTGGGCAGGTTCCAGCGCTGGCGGAGGTAGATGAAAACGGCAGCAGGGACGAGCAGCACCAGGCCGACGATCAGCAAGACGGGGCTCTGAAAGGCCACCGTGGCGTCTTGCAGGTGATCGGTCGGCAGGTTCAGCAGTCGCAGCAGCCAACCCTTCATCGTCCCGCCCTTCAAGAAGAACTAGCCACAGAAATTACGAAGAGAATTAGCCACAGATGAACACAGATGAACACGGATCAAGACAAAGATCTCAAGAAAAAAGGCCCGGCCCTCAAAGGCATCCGTTCTGCTGTCTTCATCCGTGTTCATCTGTGTTCATCTGTGGCTAATTCTTCTTCGTCCGCGTCTTCGCCAGGCGGGCGAAGTAGTCCTTGGAAAACGCCTCGTACGCCCCCGGCCCGCGCTCCGCCAGGCCGCGGATCAACTCGTCGCGCTCGCGCGACGGCGGCATCTTCAAGACGATGGCTCGCGCCGCCGGGTCGAGCTTGGCCAGGTCGGCCGTGACGGGCTGGTTGGCGTCGGCCCCCCCGCCCTCCTCCGCATCATCGACGCTCGACGGCGGGGCCGGCGTGGGCGTGGGTGGGCCCTTGCCTGGTTGGCCCTTGCCGGGCATCGGCGGGCCGGGCTGGTTTTTCAGCGCCTTGGCCATCGCCGCCATCGCCATCGCCTGGCGCAGCGACGGCGAACCGAGCATGCTCTTCAAGTCGCCGAGCGGGTCGCTCTCGCCCTCGTCCCCTTCTTTGCCGGACTTGCCCGGCGTCGGCGTCATCGACTTGTCGAGGTTGGCGAGCATCTTGTCGAGCGTCTCCTGGTCCGACGCCAGGCTCTTTTCGGCGGCGTCGAGGTCGCGCAATTTCTCTTGCTGCCCGTCGCCCTCCTTGTCCTCCTCGCCCTTCTCGGTCTTGCCGCCCTTCTTGGGCGAGGGCCTCTTCTTCTTGGCATAGCGCGGGTCGAGCTTCGGCCGTTCCCCGCCCAGGCGCGGCATGAACTTCGGCTCCTCCTCGTCCTCGCCATCGTCCTTCTTCTTCGCCGTCTTGTCTTCGGTCTTGCCGCCCTTCTCGGTGCCCTTCTTGTCCTTCTTCCTCGTCGGCAGCGGCTCGTCGCTGTCCTCCTCCTTGGGCGGCACCTTCACCTCCTTGCCCTCGGGGTCGAACGGCGAGTCGGGGAACTCGGGGCGGTCCGTCTTGCGGCGCTTTTCGCTCTTGAGCAGTCGTTTCGCGTCCGCCAGCATCTTCTTCATGCGCGCTTCGAGGTCTTCTTGCTTGCCCTTGGCCCCCTTGGGGGCGTTCTCGCCATCGCTCTTGGCGGCCTCCTGCTTGCCCTTCATGTCGGCGAGGTGCTTGCGCAGGGCGGCGATGTAGTCGCGGAGCTCTTCCAGCTCGCGCGCCGTCATCTTGCCGTCCTCCTTGAGCATCTTGTCGCGCAGGGCGGCCAGCGCCTTCTGGAGGTCGTCGCGCAGCCCCTTGCGGGCGTTGGCCAGGGCGTCGAGCCTGTCCTTGACGCCCTTGAGCTCCTTGTCGATGCGGTCGGCCCGGTCCTTGGCGTCCTTCAGGTCGGGCAGGGCCTTCTTCGGGTCGCCGCCGTCGTCCAGGCGCTTGCCCAGGTCGCGCATCGCCTTGGCCACCATCTTGTCGAAGGCGCTCTGCGTCCCCTTCATCTGCGCGACGAGGGGCTTGGGCAGCAGTTCCAGCTTGCCGGCCTGCTCCGCGGCGGTGTTCAGGTCGTCGCTGATCTTCTTGGCGGTCTCGGCGTTTTTCGCTTCTTCCTTGCCGAGCGAAGCCAGCAACTTCTGGAGCTCGGCCAGGCGCTTTTGCTCCTCCGGGCTGAGCTTGGGGGTCGGCACCTCGGGGAACTTGCCCGGCTTCTCTTCCTTGCCCTTGGGCGGGGTGGGCACGGTCTCTTCGGCGCGATCCTTGAGCTTCTCGATGAACGGCGCTTGCTCGCGCTCCGCCTTGACGATCTGATCGCGAATCTTCTTCTGCTCGCCCATCAGCTTGACGAGCCGGTCGGAGAAGGTGTCCTGGCTCTTGTCGAAGGCGTCGAGCTGCTTGTCGGCGGCGTTGGGGTCGTCGGCGATGCGCACCACGTACTCGGCCGTGTGGGCCACCTGGCCGACGCGCACCACCTTGCCGGTCTTGTCCTTGATCGGCTTGCGGTCGCGCGCCTCGACCTTGTAGCGCAACACCTCTCCGGCCTTGAGCTCGGCCGCCTCGGTCAGCGAGGCCACCAGGTTGACGTTGCGATCGGGCCTCGGCAGGACCTTCAAGGTGCGCCGCCGATAATCCCCGCCCTCCCCTTCGCGCACCAGAACGCTGATCTCCGCGACGCCGTAATCGTCGAATGCGGACACGGTGAGCGGCACCGGCCGGGCCTTGCTCATGACCAGCTCGATGCTCTGCCCTTCCAGGCTCACGTAGGGGGGCTTGTCCTCGAGGGCGACGAACTTGCGCTCGGCGACCGGCTTGTTGGGGTGCTTGCCCCGGTTGCGCATCTCGGGCCGGAACAGCCCGCTCCCCACCAGCGGGAAGCGGCCGTGCCAGGCGCCGTCCTCGCGCTGCTTCAGAGCGAACTCCTTCACGACGCGCAGCGCCGGCTCTTCGAGTTGCACCGTCCCGGTACGGCCCCAGAGGGCCTGCCCGCCGTGCAGCTTGAACGCCAGGCCGTGCAGCTTCTTGCCCTCCAGCCCGACCTTGGCGGCCGGGACTTCCAATCGCACCCAACTCCCCGTCTGGGGAAGGTTGCCCGCGCGATGGCGGCTCGGCGTGTTGAGCCGCCCTTCGCGCAGGAGGTCGGCGCCCCAGAAGGCGCGATGCTCCCAGTTCTCGCCGTCGTGCCATTCGAGCATGATCGTCTCGGGCACCTGTCCCGGCTCGAGCTTCAGATGGGCGAACAGGATGTCGCCCTTGCTGATGGTGTGGCCAACGGGATCGCCCTGGAACCAGTGGCCGTGCGGGCCGACGGCGGCGGGCTCGGTGTGCGCGCTGCGCTTCCCGGCAGCCTGCCAGTCCCACGTTCCACCGGGGGCGGCGCCGACGGGCAGCTTCTCATCGACCCAGACGCGCTCCTGCTGCCGATCGAGCGGGATGGGCCGGGTGGTCGGCACAAGCCACTGGATCTCGCCCTCCGACACCTGATTGCGAGGCTGGAGGACCAGTTCGACCTCCCCGCCCTCGGGCCCGCTCACCTCGACGGCCTGGGCCGGGACGGGGTGGGCGCCCGGGACGGTCATGTAGGCGGGGAAGTAGACGTTCGTCTGGGCCACGTCGAACTCGGGCCGTTCGAGGAGCTGGACGCCGTGGCGCTTGCTCCAGGTGCCGCCGCCGAAGACGCGGTAGCGGAAGCTCTTCTCGAAGCCGGCGCCGAGGGTGGCGCCATCCACGGTGAACTTCCACAGGGTCGGGTCGTCGCGGTCCGGCTGCATCTCGTACTTGTGCGTCTTGCCCTCGCCGTAGAGCTCCAGGCGCAGGGCGGAAGGCTCGCCCCGGGTGACGCGGGCGGTGAAAGCGATCGGCTCCTCGCGAAGCTTTTCCGCCTCGCCCGGCTCGACGTTGTAGGCGACGCGCCCCGCGGGGGGGATGTCGGCGAAGGGGCGAAAGATGCGGGCCAGGGCGGTCGGCATCCGGTCGGAGAACAGGCCCCAGGCCCCGGCGAAGAGGCACGTGGCGACCGCGGTCAGCAGCGCGGCACGGCGCAGGCTGACGAGGTCGAGCACCCGGGTGATGCGGAAGTTCTTGATGCGGTCGAGGGCCTCGGTGATGAGCTTGCGCAGGAAGGTGGGCGACGCCTTGCCGGCGGAGGCCCGGCCTTCGAGGTCGATGGCGCTGACGAGCCGGTTGTGGATGCCGGGCATCGTGGCCTCGATGCGGCGGGCGACGCGCGTGGGCGTGAGCCGACGCAGCAGGGGGCGGACGACGCCTTGCACGAAGGCGAGGCTGGCCGGGACGACGATGAGAAGCAGGGCCATCGTGCGCAGGATCGGGTCGAGGCGGAGGGCGAAGCTGCCGAAGAGGCTTTCGAGCGGCAGCACCAGGTCGGTGGCGGCGGCCAGGGCGACGGTCCCGAGCAGGAGGCCGAGCGTCAGGCCGAGGCCCGTGGTGACCCAGGTGATGCGCAGCAGGCGCCGGGTGCGGGCCAGGAGCCGGTGGAGCGGGCGGGAGTCCGGCAAGGCGCTGGGGCTGACGTCCACAGGCATGGTCGTTCCTCTGCGGCGGGTTGGGTGTCGGCGTACCGGCGAGGTTCGGTGCGGGTCATCCCCTGCGGGCGGGCCGAGGGGAGGGAGGTTTAGCGGCGGGCACTTCGTTGGGGCCCGGACAAGGAGAGTCCGCGGGCCGCGGGGTACTGCTATTGAATGTCACTTTCGCGCGAGAGTCAATCGCCAAATCGAGCGTTTCTCGCGAAACGGCAAGCAAGAGCGGGCCCCCATTCAAGACGACGTGGGGCCCGGGGAGGATTGCGCCTCACGCCCCTTCCTTGCCCGGCGCTCCCGTCATGCGGCCCACCCAGGCGCCGGTGCTGGCCTGCATCACGCGCTCGGTGACGGTGGCGCCGTCCTCGTCCTCGCGCTTGCGGCCGCTGAGCGTGGAGAGGAAAAACTCGACGCCGATCACGACGAACGCGACGGCGATCAGGAACGGCCAGAGCTCCATCGACTGCCCCTGCCGCGCCGACTGTTGCCACTGCGTCGTGTCGGAGCCATCGAGGAACGTAAACTCGACGCCCTTCGGGAAAAGGGGACGCAGCTCTTTTTCGGCGAGGAGCGTCAATTCCGACTCCTCGGGGGCCAGGTTGACCGCGAAGCCCAGCTCGGCCGCCTTGACCGTGTCGGCCCGCCCGCTGATGACTTTCACGGTGTAGTAGCCCTGCCGGCTCGTCTGGTCGAACGCGCCCAGCAGGCGCGCCCCGGCCCGTTCGAGAGGCACTGCAATTGGCTGGCCAACGGGCCCTTGGACCGTTGCTATCGCCGGCTCCCAGGTGGCGCTGACGACGACCTCGGCGGCGCTGTCGGCGACGACCACGGGCGGGACCTCGACCTCGGGCCGATGCTGTGCGTGGGCCACCAGGCGCAGCACCAGCGCCACGAAGTCGGGCTTGAACGGCAGGTTGCCCCAGCGCGGGTGCCAGGGGAACGCCGAGAGCAGCACCGTCCCATCGCCCATGCGCCCCTCGACCAGGGCCGGCGTGCGGTCCTTGGTGAAGCGGGCCAGGGTGAGGGCGTTCCCTCGCTTGGGCGGGAGCTTGAGCAGGAAGCGCCGGTAGACGTGGACGGTCTTGAAGGGCCGCACGTCCGGCCCGGAGGTGTCGAAGATGCTCAGGGCGGGGTGGTTGGTGTCCACCTCGATGCCGTCGAACGTCTCGACCTTGTCGATGCTGCCGCGCGCCGCTTCCAGCAGCGCGTCGGTAAGCCGCGCCCCGGGCCCGGCGCCGGGGGGCGCTAGGAACTGGGCGTTGTAGGTGGCGGGATTGACCACGCGGTCGCCGGGGAGGATGAGTAGCCCCCCGCCGTCGCGCACGAAGTCGCGCACCAGCAGGAACTGGGCCGGCGTCAGCGCCCCACAGTTGGCCAGCACGACGACGCTGGCGCGCTCGATCTCCCTGGCGCCCCGGAGCGCGTCGGCCGTCAGTTCCGGCTCGGTCATTTCGCGGACGTCGAGAGAGCGCTGGATGTCGTGGGCCTTCTTCTCCTCGCCGCTGTCGGGACGGGCCGTGAGGGCGAGGTAGAGATAGCGCGCCTCGTCGCGCGCCGGGTCGTCGTCGCGGTTGCCGCTGACGAGCAGAACCTTGACGCGCGGCTGGACGTCGAGGGTGAAGACGAACTCGTCGTCGTCGGGAAAGCGGTCGGGCTTCTTGCCGGCGATCTTGAACTTCCCGCGGCGCAGCCCCGGCTCGGTGGGGGTGTAGTCGATCAGCTTGACGATGCTCTTGCCGGGCGCCACGGAGATCGGGTGGCTAGCGACTTCCTTGTCGTCGATGAGGACGCTGAGAGTGACCTCGGCCGGCTCGGTGGCGGAGTAATTGACCACCTGGGGGCGTAGGACGAGGGGCAGGCCAACGATGACGCGGTTGGGGCGCGGCGCGGTGCCGAGGACGGCGACGTTGACGTTGCTGCTGGCGGGCGGGGCGACGTTGACGACGGTGAAGGGCAGGCCGGCGGGGAGGAGGCGGTCGAGCCCCTGGTCCTTGGCCTCCTTGAAGGTGTTGGCCTGGCAATCGGTGAAGAAGTAGACCGCCGGGTTGGCCCGTTTGGGCGCCTCGGGGCCGAACAGCTTGAGGGCGGTGGCGAACAGGTTGGCCCGCGCCGAGGTCGGCTGAAGCGACTCGATGGGGCCGCGGAGGGCCTCGGGGTCGGTGTTGAAGCGGCTGACGATTTCTTCGGGGCGGGCGGCGACGCGGACGACGGTGATCTTGTCGCCGGCGCCAAACTGCTTGGCGATCTCGATGGCGGCGACCTTGGCGCGGTCGATGGCGGCGACGCCCTGGTGGCGCGAATTCATGCTGGCGGAGCAATCGACGAGGAGGAGGACTTCGCGGCCAGCGGACCCGCCGCCCTTGCCGGCGAAGGGGTTGGAGTAGGAGTAGACGAGGCGCGAGAAGAGCAGGATGAGGAGGAGGAGGAAGAGCATGCGCAGCATGGCGATGAGGGCTTCGAGGAAGCGCATGCGGCGGCGCTGCTGGATGTAGCTGTCGAAGAGGAAGCGGAAGGTGCTGAGCTCGACCGTCTTGAGGCGGTGGAGCGTGAGCAGATGGAGGAGGATCGGCAGCGTGGCGAGCGGCAGCAGCCAGACCATCCAAAGGTGGAGGAAGCTCATGGGAGGGTGCCGGCGGGCGGGTGGGGTGGGACACGTAGCGTGAGGATGATTGTAACCGAAGTGGGGCGGGAGGCAACCATTTAGCCGCCGAGCCAGCAACGAAGAGTACGCGCTGGGGAGGTAGTTTCGGCAGGCCGGTAGCCGAGACGCGGTCCGGGCAGGCCATGCGGCGGCGTTCCCGGAGCAAAGCCCCAGGTCGAGCCGACCCAAACTCGCCTCTCTCCGCCGACGCTACGTCGCGTGCCCCAAACGGCAAGCAAGAGGGCTCGTCGGCGCTGCTATAATCCCCAACGCCCTCTCCTCGAAGGGACCGACCTCCGATGCGCCTGCCCCCCGCCGACTGGCAGCTCCCGCCCGGGGTCGATCGCGGCCTATGGGACTACCTGCACGATCCCGCCCTGGCGCGCGGCTACGACGCCAGTCTGGCGGGCACTCCTCTCTTCGATCTCGACCAGCGCTTCGTGGAGAAGCACTGCCCGCGGCCCGAGCGGCTGCTCGACCTCGGTTGCGGCACAGGGCGCTTGCTCCTCTCCTTCGCCCGGCGCGGCTCCTGGGTGCTGGGCGTCGATCTGTCGCCCGAAATGCTGGCTATCGCCCGCATCCGCGCCGACGAGGCCGGGCTCCCCGTCCACCTCCTCCGCGCCAACCTGACCGACCTCAGCGCCCTCGCCGACAGGAGTTTCGACTGCGCCGCCTGCCTGTTCAGCACGCTGGGCATGGTCCGGGGCGCCGAGGCGCGCCAGCGCGTCGTCGAACACGCCTACCGAGCCCTGCGGCCGGGCGGGCGCTTCGTGCTGCACGTCCACAATCGATGGTTCAACGCCTGGGACCGCGCCGGCCGGGCCTGGCTCCTGCGCGACGGGCTAGGGCTGCGCGGCCCCGGGCTCGAGAAAGGCGATCGCGTCATGCCGGTCCATCAGGGCGTCGCCGGCCTGACGCTGCACCTGTTCGCGCGGCGCGAGGCGATTCGGCTCCTCACTCGCTCCGGCTTTCTCGTGCGCGAGGTGCGGCCAATCGGCCTGCGCCCCGACGGGCGCGTGCCGCTGCCGGGGTGGTTCGGGTGGCTGCGGGCCTATGGGTATCTGCTGGCGGCGGAGCGGCCAATGTAGCCCGCCGCTCCGCGGCGGGGGACCGCGACGGAGTCGCGGCCTACATTCTGCTCCACATAAAGCGCGTCCACCCGAGCGGGCCGAGCCATTCCGCCGCAACGCACGCGCCGCGATGCTCGCCGGCCAGGCGCTGGAGCTCCGCGTGCAGGCGCTTGCCGCTGACCTCGGCGGGCGCCATCTCCAGCAGCACCGCTTTGACCTCGCTCTGCTCCCCCGCACTCAGCAAGACCAGGCGGCGCGGCGCGCGCGCTTCCGCAGGAGGCGGTGTGCTCATACGGCCCTCTCGAGGTGAAACAGGGTCATTCCCCACTCGCTTCCGGCGCGGCGCTCAGGTCCTTGTCGAACGCCTCCCGGATGCGGCGGATGGTCTCGTCGGGCGCGGTGCCCTGGAGCTCTTGCGCGGCGTCGGCGACGTAGCGCGCGAGGTCGGCCAGCACCTCTCCCCACGTGGCGACGTCGGGAAAGACGTCGCCCTGGATCGAACAGTGCAACTCCTTGCCGATGATCCACGCCCGCAAGACCTCGATCGACTTCCCCTCGGGCGCTAAGGCGCGGTCGCTCATGGGTGGGCCCTCGGTTGAGTGGAAAGGGGCGCCCCCTCTTGCTTGCCGGTTCGCGCGAAAAAAGCAAGACGGGCGCTTCACGACGCCGCGCCCAGCTCGGCGAGCTGCTCCAGCAACTCGGGCGACGCCTCGCGCAGGCCCTTGCACTTGGGATACTTGGCGCAGCCCAGGAAGAACGACTTCTTGCCGCGCGTGCTCTTGCGCAACTTCATTGCCCCCCCGCACTCCGGGCAGACGTCGCGCACCTCCACGGCCGGGAGCGCCTCCTTGGGCGGCGGGGCCGGGAGGTTGAGCTGCGCCTTCATCTCCTCCGGCACCGGCTTGGTGCTGCGGCACTTGGGATAGGCGCTACAGCCCAGGAACGGGCCGCGTGGCCCGCGCTTGACCACCATCGGGCTGTTGCACTTCTCGCAGGCGAGGCCCGAAGTGATCGGCTGCACGGGGTTGCCGTTGGCGTCCACGTCCTTGGCGTTCTTGCACTTGGGGTAGCCCGTGCAGGCCAGGAACGGGCCCCGGCGACCTTCGCGGATCACCATCGGCTTGCCGCACTTCTCGCAGACGTGCTCCGTCGGGCGGGCCGACAGCACCGGCTTGCCGTCCTCTCCGAAGTTCATCGTCGTCTTGCACTCCGGGTAGCCGCTACAGCCCAGGAACGGCCCGCTCTTGCCCATGCGCTGGAGCATCGGCTTGCCGCACGCCGGGCACAGGTGCTCCGTGACGATCGGCTCCTCGCGGGCCGCCTCGCCCTCGCCCGGCTTGATGTACTTGCAGCCCCCCTCCTTGAAGCCCGAGCAGCCGATGAACTCGCGGCCCGTCTTCTTGCTGTAGTTCACGACCAACGGCTTGCCGCACTTCGGGCACATCTCGCCCGTCTCGACGCCGCGCTTGCTCGGCATCTTGTCCTCGGCCGCCTTGAGCGCCTCCGAGAACGGCCCGTAGAACTCGTTGAGGACGTCGTGGTACTCCGCCTTTTTCGTCTCGATCAGGTCGAGCTCCTCCTCCATGTGCGAGGTGAACTGCAAGTCCATCACGCGCGGGAAGTGCTCCACCAGCAGGTCGGTCACCACCTTGCCGATGGCCGTGGCGAAAAACTTCCGCTCGCGCACCTCGATGTAGCCTCGATCCTCTGAGGTGATCTTGCTGATGATCGAGGCGTAGGTGCTCGGCCGGCCGATGCCTTCCTTCTCCAACTGCTTGACCAGCGACGCCTCGTTGTAGCGCGGCGGCGGCTTGGTGAAGTGCTGGCTGGCATTCAGGTCGAGCCGGTCCTGGTCCTGGCCCACGCTCAGGGCCGGGAGGGTGGCGTCCTCCTGCTTGCCGCCCGCCGGGGCCAGCACGCGGCGGAAGCCATCGAACTTCAGGATGCGCCCCTGGGCCTTGAACAGGCCCGTGGCGCCAGGCGTTTCGAGGACGGCGCCCGCCTGCGGGGTGGCCAGCACCTCGACGTTGGTAACGGCGAAGACGGCCGGGGACATCTGGCTGGCGACGAAGCGCTGGAAGATCAGCGTGTAGAGGCGCAGCTGGTCGCCGTGCAGCCCCAGCCGGGCCACGCGGTCGGGCGTGTAGGCCAGGTCGGTCGGCCGGATCGCCTCGTGGGCCTCCTGGGCGCTCTTGCCCGACTTGAAGAAGTTGGGCTTGTTGGGTAGGTACGCCGCCCCGTAGACGCTACCGATGTGGTCCCGCACCGCCTGGAGCGCGTCGTTGGAGACGCGCGTGCTGTCGGTACGCATGTAGGTGATGAGCGCCACCGACCCGTCGGGCCCCAGGTCCACGCCCTCGTACAGCCTCTGGGCGGTGCGCATGGTGCGGTCGGCGGTGAAGTGCAGGCGCGTGTTGCCCTGCTGCTGCATCGTGCTGGTCGTGAACGGCGGCGGCGCCTTCTCCTCGCGGTCCTTCTGCTCCACGCTGGAGACGCGGTAGTGGGCCTTGTCCAGGGCGGTGGCGACCGCCACGGCGAACGCCTCGGTGGTCGCCGTCGGGTTGCCGCGCTCGAACTTCTTGCCGGCCCACTCCGCCAGTTTCGCCTGGTACGTCCCTTCCGGCAGCTCGGGCGCCTTCTCGAATTGCTTCTCTTCCTTGTCGTCGCCCTTATCGACCTTCTCGCCCTTCTCCTTCTTGTCGAGGGAGACGCGCACTACCGAGAGCGGTTTGGGGGCGATGTGGACCGTCCCGGCGGGGGCCAGCAGGGCGGCGATCTCCCAGTATTCCTCGGGCCGGAACGCCTCGATCTCGCGCTCGCGATCGACCACGAGGCGCAGCGCCACCGACTGCACGCGACCGGCGCTGGAGCGGCGCGCCACCTTCTTGCTGAGCAGGTTGCTGAGCGGGTAGCCCACGACCCGGTCGAGCATGCGCCGGGCCTCCTGGGCGCGCACCCGGTCCATGTCGATCTTGCCGGCCTGGGCGAGGGCGTTCTGCACCGCGGTCCGGGTGATCTCGTTGAAGGCGATGCGGAAGGTGCGCGAGTCGTCGAGGTCGAGCTCGTCCTCGATGTGCCAGGCGATGGCCTCTCCCTCGCGGTCGGGGTCGGTGGCGAGGTAGACGCGGTTGGCCTTGGCAGCCTCGCGCCTGAGCTCCGCCAGGATCTCCTTGGGCGTGCGCCGGCCCTTGGAACTGCCCTCTTCGCGGTCCTGAACGACGTAGGTGGGCACCCAGGTATCGAGGTTGATGCCGGCGATGATCTCGCCCTTTTTGCGCCGCTTGGGCAGGTCGCGCACGTGGCCGTAGCTGGCCAGCACCTTGAAGTTCCCGCCCAGATACTTATTGATGGTCTTTGCCTTCGTCGGCGATTCGACGATCACGAGGTCGTGCGCGCCGGGGCCGGCCCCCCGGCCGTCGCCCCCCCCTCCCTTGGGTGCGGCGGGGGCTCGGCGCTTCCTGGTCACGGAGGCGCCATCGGCCCCTCCGTCGCCGAGGGCGGCGGGGGCCTTGATCGTCTTCTTGCGGCCGGTCGCGATGGGGGCCCCGGCGTCGGTAAGTTGCTTCTTGCGAGGGGGCACGGGGCTTCTCCTGTTTGCTGTTGTGTTGCCGTTGGGGCTCGCTACAATCACCATTTTGAGCGGCCCCCGCCACTCACCCATAATATACCGATGCGCCGGACGTCAAGCCTGGCGGCCCTTCATCGAGGACGTGCTCGTCGCCTTAACTGAGGACTAGGAATGGCCTTCAACCCTTTTCATTGGTTCCGGAAACATCAGAAGGTGGTGTTCGCCGGGCTGATCATCATGTGCATGTTCGTCTTCATCGCCTCCTTCGGCGCTGGCGACGTCGTGCAGCGTGGCCTCGCCTACTTCGGCGCCGCGCGCGGCCAGGGGGAGATGGTCGTCAAGGTCGAGGGCTCCAAGGTCTACGATGGCGACCTCGAGAAGGTGGCGCGGCGGCGCAAGGCGGCGAGCGATTTCCTGCACGCCCTGGTGAACCCGGCCCCGATCGGTTTCGGGAACCACAGCAAGGCCCTCCAGGCCCTCCTCGAAGGCGACCTCAAAAGCCCCGAGGGCGGGCTGAAGGACCTGCAAAGCATCGCCCGGAACGCGCAGGCCTTCCACCAGAACGTCCGCACCAAGGCCCCGCAAATGGTGGCCAACGGCATCCGCGGCGACCTGATCTTCCTGGCGGCCGTCACGCAGCGCCCGGAGATCAAGGCCGACCCGACGCACTTCCAGATCGTGCAAACGTTGGCGAGCGTGCTCGGCTATCAACTCTGGCAGGTCGAGCGCGCGGCTGCGCCCACGCCGGACGAGCTCTACTTCGGCGGCACGCGCAAGGTGGACGACCTCCTCGATTTCCTCGTCTGGAAGCACCAGGCCGACAAGCTGGGCGTCACGCTCACCGATGCCGACGTGCGCCGTGAATTATCCCGCGAGGCGGGCAACCGCGAGCCCCTCAAGGGCACGACGTTCGAGAGCTCCGAAGAGGTGCAGGCCTTCATCGGTGGGGGGGCGCGCGGCCGCGGGCGCGGTCAGCAGGGGCCGCAGGCGCTGACCGCCAAGGACCTGCTCGACGCCCTGCGCGACGAGTTCCGCGTCAGCATGACCCAGGCGGCGCTGCTCGGCCAGGAGCCGGGCGTGCGCGGCTACCGCTCGTACCTCGGCGCCAGTTACGCCCCCTCGGCGGGCACCCCCGACGAATACCTCCAGTGGTATCGCGACCAGCGCACCACCCTGCGCGTCAAGTTCATGGCCTTGCCGGTCGAGAAGTTCGTCGATTCGCCCAAGGTGCGTGCCTTGCAGCCGACCGACGCCGAGCTCGACGCGCTCTTCGGCAAATATCGCGAACAGGAGCCGCGCCCCGACCGCCGCGAGCCGGGCTTCAAGGAGCCCCAGCGAATCGCCGTCAGCTACGCCATCGTCGCCGCCACCGACCCCTACTATCGCGAGCTGGCGCGCCAGAGCTTGGCGAGCCTGGCGCCCTTCGCCATCGGCTCGGCGGCGCCCGTTGGGCCCCTGGGCACGGGCGTGGTCGGGCAGGTGGCCAGCCTCAGCAGCGCCCTGCTCACGGACCCGGTGGGCGCGGAGGTCAAGACGTATCAGAAGAGCACTCACTACTGGGCCTCCCCCGAGGAGCGCACCTACGAGTCGCTCAGCGGGGACGGCAAACAGTTCCCCGAAGCAGGAACCCTGACGCCCCAGACGATTCGCGACACGGTGGGGAGCCTGATCGGCAACGCGACGATGCGCGGCACCTTGCTGGCGCCGCTCGTCACGTACGTTGGGGCGGGGGCCGAAGCGCAAAGGCGCGAGACGATCGAGATGGCGGTCGGGCTCCTGGGGGCCGTGCGGCCGCCGCTGCCAGGCGCCCCTGCCGTGGCCCTCCCGGCCCGGCTGGCGGTCGCGCCGTTGCGTTCGAGCGCCCTCCCGTTCCATCAGGCCTACCCGACGTTTCTGGTCCAGGCCCAGGACAACTACGCCAGCATCCTGCTCCAGCGCAATCTGAGCAAGGTCGGCGAGAAACTCAAGGCCCTGGGGGGTGACCGCGACAAGGCGCAGGCCTACATCAAGGAGGCGATTCAGGAGTATCACCTGCATCCGCCGGGCACCTTCGAGCCCGGTGCGGGCGAGATGCGCGTGCCCGGCCCGCGCACCTATTTCGAGATCTTGCAGGACGTCGAGTCGGGCAAGAACCAGCTCGGGCTCAAGCCCCTCTACGAGGCGGCCAAGAGCCGCCCGACCTTCGGCGGGGAGGGGGACTATTCCCCCAAGGAGTTCGTCAACAACTTGTTCCTGCCGGGGCTGGGCACCTACGAGGTGGTGCCGCTGCCGTGGCTCCCGCGCCGGGCGCTCCCCTATGGCGATCAGGTCTTCTTCTGGCGAACCCGGGAGAACCCGGCGGTGGCCCCGCCGAACCGCGAGGCGGTGTTCGAGAAGGTCAAGGAGGCGTGGTACTTCGACAAAGCGCGCCAGGTCGCCAGGGCCAAGGCCGTCGAGATCGTCGCCAAGATCAAGGGCCCCGGCGCCGACCGCCGCCTGGCGGATGAGCAGTTGTCCGACCCGAAACGCTACGGGGAGGTCTTTGAACTGGAGGGCCTCGCCAAGCTCTGGAGGCCGGAGCGCGAGCCGCTGCGCACGGGCCGCTTCGAGTACCGCCCGTACGAGGTGCCGCAGGACAAGCGCACCTTGTTTTCCTACGCGCCGCGCGACCTGGCCAAGCAGTTGATGGCGCTGAAGACGCGCGGCGACGCCATGGTCATCGTGGACGCGCCCGCGCGGACGTACTACGTCGCTGTGCTGGAGGGCCGCGACGATCGCAAGGAGCTCGGCGACTTCTTTTCGATCTACCGCGACGTGCGCCACGCGGAACTGTGGCGCCTGTTCGAGGAGGATCGGCGCCGCGAGTATCGCAAGATGATCGTCGAGGGCCTGCGCCGCGAGGCCGTCGGCGCGGACAAGATCGACAAGGACGGGAAGTACGTCGTCCCCGAGTCGTCGCGGCAGCGCTTCGACGCGACGCGGCCGGCGAGCGACGACTAGGCGGTTAGCGACGCGTGGCCGTAGCGGTGGGCCGTCACCCGTCTGCGCCGCGTCGCGAACCGTCCCCGCGGGG